>DATLUX010000575.1:0-5948 GCA_035577805.1 Verrucomicrobiia bacterium | reverse complement strand
GTGGGCGAAACCCGCGACACCGAAACCGCCGAGTTGATGGTGCGGGCGGCCTTGACCGGACATTTGGTTTTTTCGACGTTGCACACCAATGATGCGGCGGGGGCGATTCCGCGCTTAGTCGACATGGGAGTCGAACCCTATCTGTTGCCGGCCAGCTTGATCGGGGTATTGGGGCAGCGGTTGGTGCGCAGCATTTGCGTGCGGTGCAAGGAGCCACTGAAGGATCCTGAACAGATCTTCCAGGAGCTGAAGTTGGAGCCACCCGCTGGGTTGCCGGTCCAGTTGTGGCGGGGGGCAGGCTGTGCTGAGTGCAAGGGCAGCGGCTACAAGGGGCGCAAAGGCATTTTCGAACTGATGATGCTGGACGAACGGTTTCATGAACCCATTGTCCGCCGGGCCAGCGCGCAGGAATACTTCCGTCTGGCGCGCGAAAAAGGGATGCGCACGATGTTCGAGGATGGTCTGCGCAAAGTGGTGCAAGGGGTGACGACCCTCGAAGAGTTAATGGAAGCCACGCGGCTGGCTTAGGGAGGGTGACGTGATGAAAAGGGAGTAAAGCATGCCTGTTTTTAATTATCGCGGAGTGGACAACAGCGGCCGGTCGATCACCGGGTCGATGACGGCCGACAGCGAGGTCAACCTGGAGGAGAAGCTGCGCTCGACCGGCTGCTGGCTGTTGGACGCCAAAGCCGATCGCGTCGTGGTGGCGGCGGAGAGCAGCCGGGCGCGTTGGCGCGGGCTGCCCTGGCAAGGGGGGGCCAAGCGCCGGGACCTGATCGAGTTTTGCACCTTGATGGGCTTCCAGACCAAAGCCGGCACCACCCTGGTCCAGGCGCTCAAGGTCGCCGCGCAGGATTGCGAGAATCCACGCTTCAAGAAAACGCTTCAGAGCCTTGCGCAGGATCTGGAAGCAGGCTTGCTGTTCTATCAGGCTCTGGAGAAGTATCCCGCAAGCTTTGCTCCCAATTTCGTCAGCATGGTGCGCGCCGGCGAGATGAGCGCCAAGTTGCCGGAGACCTTCGAGGACCTGCGGGAGTACCTCGAATGGGTCGATACCATCGTGGCCGACCTGCGCCAGGCCAGCCTCTACCCGGCCATCGTTTTGACCGTCGTCTCGGGCTTTGTGCTGTTCCTCTTCAGCTTCATCATTCCCAAGTTCGCCATCTTGCTGGCCTCGACCAATGCCGAGCTGCCGCTGGTGACCAAAATCATTTTTGGGGCCAGCGATTTCGCCAAGAAAACCTGGTGGATGTGGCTGTTGGCTTTGTTCCTCCTGACCCTGGGAGTGCGGCTGGGATGCAAGTTTTCCAAAAGCTTCGCCCTCTGGGTGGACGGGGTGAAACTGAAGCTGCCGATCTTTGGGGAGTTAAACCTGATGTTGGCCATCTCGCGGTTCACGCACAACCTGGCCATCCTCTATCGGTCGGGCATCGCCATCGTGCAATCGTTGAAATTGAGTGAAAGCCTGGTGGGCAACGTGCTGGTGGAAAACGCGGTGGCCGATGTGCGACTGGGAGTGGAAGCCGGCGAGAGCATCAGCGAGGCCCTGCGCCAGAAACCGGTCTTCCCGGCTCTGCTGGTGCGCATGGTGGTCATGGGCGAGACCAGTGGCAACCTGGATCAAGCCTTGCAGAATGTGGCCGACTACTACAACCAGATCATCCCCCGGCGCATCAAGAAGCTCTTCACCATCCTGGAACCGGCCTTGATGCTGTTTTTGATCGGCTTGGTGGGCACGGTGGCCCTGTCGATCTTCCTGCCCATCCTCTCCCTGATGAATGCCATTAAATGAACCGTCACATTGGTGTGAGGCAGACGCTACAGCATGCGAACGACTTGGGCGCCCGAACGACTTTCAGGCTTGCCTTTCTTCGCGAAGGCTTGCCATCCTTTGTGTAATCGGGGCGCTAATCAGATGGGCCTTCTTATGCAGCAAAGGGGGTCAAGAAGTTGACTTATGAGCAGAACAAAGTCTCAAGAAGTTGTGTTGCTCAACCGAGCTAACGCCCGCCAACTCCAAAACGCCCGCGCCTTCACGATCATCGAAATGACTGGCGTGCTGACGATCCTGGCGCTGTTGGCCGCCGCAGTGATTCCAAACGTCCTCCGGCGGATCGACCGAGCCGCCTGGCAAAGAGAAACATCGGACTTAAGCACCATGGCCAACGGACTGGTGCAGTACGTCTTGACCGAGAAACGAATCCCCGCCACCAACCAAATCCCGGCGGCGATCGCCACCTACCGAAATCTTGCCGTGAACCAGGTCACCACCACCCCGCGGGGGTTTCAACGCGCGTTTCTGGTGGACCCCAACGCCAGCATCAACGGAAACGATCTCCGCTCCAGCCCGTATGTGCAAAGTAACTCCGGCTGGGCCAACCCACCGGTCAAGGCCCGGGTGCTAATGCTGTCGACTATCGCCCAGCCTCCGCTGTCCACCATCACCGATTCCTTTACCAACATCTGGAACACGCCCGAAGGAGGCAAACCAGCCAGTTGGACGGGCAGGGCGGAGGACTTGCGCATCCAACGGCTGGAATTGGGCAAGTCGTTTTACAAACTCTTTCTTCTAAATCTGGATCCCACTAATGCGGCCTCTTACACGTTCGAGACCAATGCGCTCTCTTCGGTATCGCCGGCGCCAGGGCAACTGACTGCCTACGTGCTGGACGGAACGTCTCTCAGCCTCTACAGCGGCGGCGGCTTGCAGATGCGCGTTACCATCGATGGCGATCAAAGCTTCATCTATTTGAACAACAGCTGGAGCCGCGATTTGTCCTCCAGCGATTCCAACATCCTGGATCCGGGCAGCTTTGGCGACTGGGTCGACAGATTTCTGCACTGTGGCGGCCCGACGGGCCCACCGCATCCCAACAATTGGTCCACGCCCCAATCGGTCGTGGACCAGCTCTACACTTACCTATGGGGCTATTCGGTCTGGGCAGAAAACGGGTTTCAAGGCATCGGTGACAGCACTCCGTCAAATCCCTTGTACCGCGTGGCCTATGACGCGAACAACTCGCTCAATGACTTCGCAGATAACCTTATTCATTAATGGCCAGTTTCAGCTCTAGACCGCATGCGTCCCATTTCTAAAGCTCAGGTCTCGGTGCGAATCCCGCGACCAGACCGGCGCGGCTTTAACTTGATAGAAATGGTCGCCGTGATGACCGTGCTGGCGCTGCTGGCCTTAGCCCTGACACCTCTCTTGATCAAGCAACTGGACCGGATGGCCTGGGAAAAGGAATCCAGCCAGCTGAAGTCGTTCGCGGATGGGTTTCGTCAGGGTGTCGTGAAAACCAAATCGATCCCAAACCAAACGGGTTGGGATCAGATGATTGCCACCAATCTGGGCCTTGAGATCAACCAGGTCCGGATCAACGAGCGGCGCCAGGCCCGGGTTTTTTTGATCGACCCGGCTTTTCAAGTCGGTGGCAATGTCGGATTGAACCCCTCTTACGTGCAGGATGCCAACGGAGTGACCGCCCAACCGGTCAGTCCGCGTTTACTGATTATTTCCAGCCTTTCCAAGCCGCTGCCGACCGGAATCGTCAGCGGGGTAGCCTCCTCGACGACCGCCTTTAATAATATCTGGGACGCGGCTGAAGGAAGCGTTCCCGCCGGCTGGAGCTGGAACGGCCGAGGCGAGGACTTAAAGGTGCAGCGCATTTACCTGCGCGATGTGTTTTTGAGATTGAACCTGAATGTCGATGGCAGCGGTGGCGCAATGTATTCCATTGAAGGAGCCACCGTCGATGTTCTCG
This sequence comes from Verrucomicrobiia bacterium, assembly GCA_035577805.1. GTDB lineage: Bacteria > Verrucomicrobiota > Verrucomicrobiia > Limisphaerales > JADJPG01 > DATLUX01. The sequence continues at coordinate 2,184 of DATLUX010000575.1, read as the reverse complement.
CGGGGGGGCACTATCCTTACTTCATCGAGGGCACGCAGCTTGGCCTTTATAATAATACCAACCATTTGGAGTACGGCGAAATCCTGCGCAGTGCTCGGACGTTCTATTATGTTTTTGGCACCTGGCGCTCGACAAACTTCCTGGGCCGTACGGTCGCCCGGCCTGGGCCCATGGATTTGGAACGAGCGGCGGCCAAGTTTATGGGTGCCAGGACAAACGCATGCGCCGTCGGTGGCAATCCGTCGATCACCACGTGGACGGTGCGCGACGCCATGATCGCCTACATGTCCAACTACGTTGGTTGGTGCCAGGCGGGATTCCCGGGGTGTACGACTGATGGAAACAACAACCCATCGGCTCCTTACGGGGATATATTGAATGCCAATCAGAACCAATTCGGATCCCGGGCTTATCTGGGTGCCAAAACCACGGGATTGATCTGCCATTAGGCGCAGTATTCAAATGCGCCTCCTTATACAGCAACGCGGTCGAGATGTCGGTTATGAGTAGAACAAGTTCTGAAAAAGCCGTGTTGCTCCAACGAGCGAACTCCCGCCAACTCCAAGACGCCCGCGCGTTCACCGTCATCGAATTGACTGGTGTGCTGGCAATCATAGCGCTGTTGGCCGCCGCGGTGATTCCAAACATCATCCGGCGCATCGACCGCGCCGCCTGGCAAAGAGAAACGTCGGACTTGAGCGCCATGGCCGACGGGTTGGTGAAGTCCGTCCTGATCGAAAAACGAATCCCCGCCACCAACCAGCTCCCGGCGGCGATTGCCACCTACCGTAATCTTTCCCTGAACCAGGTCACCACCACGCCGCGGGGGTTTCAGCGGGCGTTTCTGGTCGACCCCAACGCGAGCATCAACGGAAACGATCTCCGATCGAGCCCGTTCGTGCAAACCAATGGTGTCTGGGCCAACCCACCGGCCAACGCTCGGGTGATGATCCTGGGCAGTATCGCCAAGCCTGCACTGTCCACCATCACCGATTCGTTTAACGATATCTGGAACACCCCAGAAGGAGGCAAACCGGCCAGTTGGACGGGCCAGGCGGACGACTTGCGCATCCAACGGCTGGAATTGGGCAAGTCATTTTACAAACTCTATTTGCTCAATCTGGACCCGACCAACGGCTATTACACCTTCGAGACCAATGCCCTCTCCTCAGTCCCCTTGGCTGGAGGGCAACTGACGGCGTACGTGCTGGCTGGCACATCCGTGAACCTCTATCGCGGCACCACCAACGGCACCACGCTGCAGTTACGCGTCATCATGAATAGCGACCAAAGCTTCGTTTATCTCAACAACCGCTGGACCCGCGATTTGTCTTCCAACGACCCCGGCACTCTGGCGGACGGTAGCTTTGGGGACTGGGTCGATCAATTCCTGAACTGCGGCGGCCCGGGCCCACCGTATCCGGACAGCTGGGCTAGCCCGCAGGCAGTCGTGGATCAGTTCTACACCTACCTTTGGGCCTACTCGGTCTGGGCAGAGAAAGACTTTGAAGGAATCATCGGCGGCACCACCGTGCAGAATCCTCTCTACCGAGTGGCCTATGATGCGGAGGTATCGCTGAATGAGTTCTCTAATAATCTTATTCATTGAGGGCTTGCCATGAACCGCTCCACACTCCGCTCTCGGCCGTCCCCACTGAAGTTGCCCGCGTTCACCTTACTCGAGATGATCGGGGTGATGGCGGCCGTAGCGTTGCTGGGCTTGGCCTTGGCGCCCGTCCTGATCCAGCAACTGGACCGGCTCGCTTGGGAAAAGGAAACCAGCCAATTGAAAGCGTTCGCCGACGGGTTTCGTCAGGGCGTCTTGAAAACCAAAACCATCCCGAACCAAACTGGTTGGGATCAGATGCTCGCCACTAATCTGGGGCTTGAGATCAGCCAGGTGCGGACCAATGAGCGGGGGCAGGCGCGGGTTTTCTTGATCGACCCGGCTTTTCAAATCGATGCCAACGTGGGATTGAGCTCGAATTACGTGCAGAACGCCAACGGGGTGACCAACCAGCCGGTCAATCCGCGTTTGCTGATTGTTTCCAGTCTGGTTAAAGCGCTGCCGACCAACCTCGTCAGCGGGGTGGCCTCGTCGACAGCGGCCTTTAGTAATATTTGGGTCGTGGCCGAAGGGAGCGTTCCCGCCGGCTGGAGCTGGAACGGCAGAGGCGAGGACTT
>DATLUX010000574.1:0-18917 GCA_035577805.1 Verrucomicrobiia bacterium | reverse complement strand
CAGCGTCCCTCCACGGCCGGTGCCCACGGCCAAATCCTCCCACCCATCTCCGTCGAAGTCTTGCCAGGCCAAGGCCGGGCCCAGTTGACTCAGCCGATTGGGCAACAACGGTTGGCGCGCGAAATCGTCGTAGACCGTTTCCACGTGCCGGTGGCCCAACCGGCCCGTCACGTCCTCAAATAAAGGCGGCGGTGTTGGCGGATTCTTTTGGTGATTGGTTGAGTCATGGGAAGAGCGAGTGATCACATACGCGTTGTTCGCTTTCACATCATCGAGGCGCGTATGGAAACCGTCTCGCCAAGTCACGTCGATGGAGAGATGATTTGTGACGGTGCCGGTCGCGAAGACACGCACGGGTTCGTCGCTGGAGAGATAACGACCTCCCGCCAGCATTTCTTGACTCTGTGTCACCGGGCCGCCGAACACACGGATTTTGGCTCCGATCCCGGCCGTGTTCGCAGGGCTGCGCAAGCGCACGGCGACGCGAGGGGCGCTGGAGTTATTTCGAAGCAACGCCGCCGGCGCGTTGAAATTGTTAATGACAAGATCGAGATCTCCGTCGTTGTCGAAGTCTGCCAACGCCATGCCCTGAGAGACGGCGGCCAAGTCGAAGCCCCATTGGGCGCTGCATTCGGAGAAGGTCAAATTCCGTTCATTGTGGAAGGCGAGGTTGGCGGTGCGCAAAGGTGGAATGGTCTTGCGCAAGTAAAGTTGTTCCAGGTTGGAAAGTTTTTCCTGGCGGACGCGTTGCTCGATCTCGCTCACCACGTCGACGTTCAGGTTATCGCGTTCGAAGCCGTTGGACACCAGCAAATCCTCGAAGCCATCGAGATCGACATCGAGGAAGATAGGGGTCCATGACCACTCGCTCGCCTCGAGTCCGCTGCGTTGCGCGATCTCCGCATAGGTCCCGTCGCCGCGATTGAGGAAAAGGGTGTTGCGCGAAACCTGGACGCGTGCGGCGATGGCGCCGATGGCCGGCGGCTCGGTCTGGACTTCGCTTCGTTGCATCTGGCGGCGGGGATGTTCGCGGCTCAGCATGTCCACGACGATGAAATCATCCAAACCGTCCCGGTTGATATCGGCGAAATCGACCCCCATGGAGGAAAGGGAAATGGAACGCAATGCGGTCGCCGCGATGGCCCGGAAGCGTCCGTGCCCGTCATTGATCCAAATCCGATCCGGCGATCTGAAATCGTTGCAGACATACAAGTCCGGCGCCAGATCTCCATTGATGTCCCGGAACATCACCGACAATCCCCAGTCCAGCGGCGCTTGCTCGAGGGGAAGACCCGATTCATCGCGGAAGGTTCCGTCCGTAAAAGAAACCGGTTGGAAATGGCCCGTGCCGTCATTTCGATAAAGCGCATCGGGCTCGCCATTTTCCTCGTGCCGGAAGGTGCCGCCCTTTTCATTGGAGGTGATGCTAAACACGAAGCGATTGGTCAAATCCGGCTCGGTCAACGGTCGCCCGCCCACGCCGACCACCTGGGCCCGGCCATCGATCATTCTAAAGTTGAATCGCGTGTTTGGCTCGTCACGCAACGTCGTGGTCCGATAGTTCGCGATGTACAAATCCAGGTCGCCGTCTCCGTCCATGTCCCCGAGGGCAAGGGACATCCCAGCCCGATGAGCGTTCAGAACCTGGTCCGAGTGTTGGAAGTGCCCTTTGCCGTCGTTAAAAAAGACGTGCGTGCCGGCCCCGATCGAATTCACCACCAGGTCAAAATCTCCGTCGCCATCCAGATCGGCAAACGCTGCTCCGGTGCAAGGCACCCCGTGGAGCGCGAGGCCCGATGGTTGCGTCACATCCTCGAACCGCCAGCCGCCCAGATTCCTGAACAACCGGTTGCTGCCGTTCAATGCGCAGAAATAGACGTCCGTCCAGCCATCCCCGTCCACATCCGCACAAGCCACCCCCGAACCGTTGAGGAATATTTGGTTGGTCAAATGTTGTTCCGGGGCCACTTGGTTGGTGAACAGAATCCCAGTCGCTTGCGGCTCGAGCAGGGTGAATCCGGGAAGGCCGCCATGAGGAACCGACAAAGGACGTGCACTTGCCTCAGCTGCTGCCTGGCCGTTGGCGGCGGACAACACCAGACAGCCCGCGAGGATATTGGGCGCCAGCCTCATGGTTGCAGAGTCACGGTGATCTGGCTGGCTCCGGCCGGGACCGAGGCGCGGGTCAGGCGGCCTCCGGGCCAGCGCACTTCAATTTCGCCTTCGCCACCGCCTCTGGCGAAGAGGCACGTGGCCGCGTTCTGCGACCAGTACCCACTGCCGCTCTGGACTTCCTGGACCCCGCTCCAGCGGCCGGACTGACGCAAGCGCACCGCCGCTCCGATGCCCTGCGGATTATGGGGCGGTCCTTTCAAATCCACCCGCAGCCCCGGGGGACTCTTTTGGTTGCGGAACAAACGCGTGGCCGCCCCGTTCTGGCTCACCGCCAGATCCATGCGTCCATCATGATCAAAATCTGCCGCCGCCGCCCCTCGTTGTTCCCCGAACACGGCAATGCCACTCTGCCAGGGCAGCTGCGCCACCAGTCCCCCTTGGCCATCTCCCAACAGCACCAATCCCACTCCCGCATCGTTGCGCGAGGTGGTCGGTTGCACCGCAAAGAAATTCTGGCTCAGAAACAGATCGGCGTGTCCATCTCCGTCCCAATCGGCCGCCACGATCCCAAAGACCGGCGCCCATTGCGCCGGCTCAGGCAAGGCACGAACTTCAAAGTGGTCTCCTCGATTCATCAGCACGATGCTCAACAGCTCGATGGCTTGCACCGCCTGGGCCCTGGGCAAGGCCTGCCCCAGCACTTGGGCCACGCTGGCCGTGGCGTAGGAGCCATAGGTGGCAAAGGCCGCCGCCACGCTGGGCAAGGCTGTGCGCAGCGCCCGCAGATCCCGTTCTGGAACTTCCTTCTTTAACCCTTCGTCCCATCCGGCCTCCAGCATGTCCCAGACCCCGTCCTGGTTGAAATCCCCGTAATAGAGCCGGCGCGGCGCCTGGGCACTGGCTCGGTACTTGGAGTTGGCTCCCCAGTTGCCGGCGATCAGGTCCGGCCGCCCATCTTCATCCAAATCACAACTGGCCACGCTGGTCCACCATCCGGTCAGCTCCGACAGTTGCTTGACTCCAGCCAACCCCCTCACCGGCGGGTCCTGCCCCACCAACACTCCTTTTTGGTTGCGGTAGATGCGCAGCGGGCCCCATTCGCAGGCCAGGATTAATTCCGGATACCCGTCCTGGTCCAAATCGCTGAAGACCGCCCCGCTGACCAGGCCCACCTTTTCAAAGAGCCGACTCTGTGGCTTGTCTGGGCTCCAGCTTTCCTGTTCTCGGCGCAAGAGGATCGAGGAAGCCGCACTGGGGTAGCGTCCAGGCACACTACGCCCGCCCACAAATACATCCAGATCCCCGTCGGCATCGATATCGGCCACGGCCAGCGGCCCGAATGAATCGGCGGCCTCCCTCAGCAGCGCTTCGGTGGCCCCAGTCCCGGCGTCCCAAGCCAGCAGACTCGCCCCGTTACTGGCCCCAGGGTTATCCTCGTAACTTTGGCGCACGATCAGCCCCTGGGCGTAAGTGGCCCCGAGGCGCAAGCCCACAATCCCTCCCAGATCTCGGGTTTCGGGTTGTTCCATGCTGCGGGCTGGCACTGCCACGAAACCGCCCTGCCTGTTGTTGCGTAAGATGGCCAGCGTCCCTCCACGGCCGGTGCCCACGGCCAAATCCTCCCACCCATCTCCGTCGAAGTCTTGCCAGGCCAAGGCCGGGCCCAGTTGACTCAGCCGATTGGGCAACAACGGTTGGCGTGCGAAATCGTCGTAGACCGTTTCCACGTGCCGGTGGCCCAACCGGCCCGTCACGTCCTCAAATAAAGGCGGCTCCTGGGCAGGAGCCGGCTTGGATTCAGATTCTGGCGGCGGGTTGGGTTCGGAGATTTCGAGCAGGACATTGGGAGCCACATTGCTGACCAAGGTTTTGGCGCCCGAGCGCCAGACAACTTCGAGCCGGCGAATTTTGGAACCAGGTTGGACGGCGAAGACGCGCAACGGCTCATCGGAAGAGAGATAGCGGCCGCCTGCGATCATTTCCTGGGATTGAACGAAGCGGTCTTCGGTCAAGGAGAGTCGGGCGCCGATTCCGTGCGTGTTTGCGCCGCGGCCGCGTAAGCGCACCGCGATCCGGGGTTTGGAACAGTCGTTGCGATAAAGGCCCGCCTCTTTCCCGAGGTTATTCACCACCACGTCCAAATCGCCATCTCCATCGAGATCGCCCAAGGCCATGCCATGGCACACGCCTTGGTCGGCAAAACCCCACTCGGGGCCCGCGGGCCGGAAGTGGAGTCCGCCTTCGTTGCGAAAAGCGGCTTTGGGCATGGTGAGTCTGGGAAACATCAATAGTTTGGTGGGAATTCTTTCGCGCGGCATGGGGCCGAGCGCCTGGATGCGATCGGCGGCGTCCAGGTCCTGGGTGTCAAACAGATGGCCCGTGGTCATCAATAAGTCCTCGTAGCCATCCAGGTCCACGTCGAGGAACGCGACCGCCCAGGACCAGGCGGAAGCCTCGATGCCGGCGAAGTGGGCGATTTCTGCGTAAGTTCCGTCACCTCGATTCCAATGCAACGTATTACGGCCATACTGCGGCCGATCGTCGAACACCCCCAGGAAGGAAGCGGTGGGTTCCATGGCGCTGAATTGGGCCATGCGCTTTTCGCGCCGCGCATCGAGCATGTCGGAAACGAAAATGTCATCGCGGCCATCGCGGTCGATGTCGGCAAAATCGACTCCCATGGAGAAGGTGCTGGTGTTGCGCAAGGCCAAGCGAGGGATGGCGCGAAAGTGACCATGGCCATCGCCCAGCCAGATCCGATCGGGGGAATGGAAATCATTGCAGACATAGAGGTCCGGGTTTCCATCGCGGTTGATGTCCCGAAACATCGCGGTCAGGCCCCAGTCTCTCGGGGTGGCCTTGATCGGCTGGCCTTCTTCATCGGTGAATGCGCCCTCCAGCCACGAGACCCTTTGAAACACGCCGCCTCCGGAATTCAGGTAAAAGGCATCGGGTTCGCCATGCTCCAGGACCTTGCCCTCGGCCGTGATCTCCAAATCGTTTTGGTCCTGGGGCCGGATGACTTTGCGGCCGCGCACATTGAGCAACGCAAAGCCGGTGGACCGAATGGTGGTGGTGCGGTAATTGGCCACGTATAGGTCGAGGTCCTGATCGCCGTCCACATCGGCCAGGGCCAGGGAAGTCGCGCCAAAGCGGCGGAGGAGACCGCTGTCCTTTTTCTCTTCAAATCGGCCGTGGCCATTGTTCAGAAACAAACGCGTGCCGGTTCCCACCGCGTTGACCAGGAGATCGTTGTCGCCATCGCCATCGATGTCGACCAGCGCCGCACCGGTGGAAAAGTCTTCCGGGCAGGCCACTCCAGCGCTCGCGGTGATGTCTTCGAAACGCCAACCGCCCAGGTTCCGGAAAAGCGCGTTGGGTCCGTCCAGCCCGCACAGATAGATGTCCGGCAACCCATCGCCGTCGACATCGCCGATGGCAACGCCGGAGCCGTTGAGGAGGATTTGGTTCTTCGAGGCGTTTTCATCGGACAATTGGTTGGTGAAGAACACCCCCGTTTCGCGGGCCGACAAGAGATGAAACCCATCGGCGCTCGTCGGCGCCACCGTCAATGGCGTCTGGCGGACGGTTCCCGGGTTCTGTCCTCTGGCCGGGCCCAGGAGGACAAGGAGCAAAACGGCGAGGGCGGAATAGCTGCCCAACCTGCGTTGATGGATTTGGTCCAGCACAAAGGGCCATGGCTTAGACGAGCCTCTCTTGCAGGCAGCAGCCGGGGTAAGGAGGCTTTGAGTTACCGTTCTGGAAGTGAGCCTCTTGCTGGCGGTTGTGGCCAGACAAAAAAGTCACAAGGTCAGGGAGTGCGCAGCTGGTTTTCCAGGAGCAGCACGGAGAGGCGGCGTTTCTCCCATTGCTGTTCCAGGGCTGGGGGAATGGGGATCGTTCGAGGCCCGCGCACAAAGGAGCCCAGGACAATATCTATATCCCCATCGCCGTCGATATCACCTGCATCCAGCACGATCCAGCGACCTTGTCGCGAAGACTCCAGCACGAACGGCTGAAACCGCCAGCCGCCGTCGTTGCGCAGGTAGACAAACCCTTCCTCAGGCGCGCGCTCGTATTCGGGGAAAAATGCAATCACGGCCAGATCGATGTCACCGTCCTGGTCGAAATCGGCTGCTTTCACGCCATAAGCGCCATAAAGAGGAAAAAAGAAACGTTCGGTGAATGTTTCGCTCCCGGTCTGCTGAAAGATTCGAACGCCGTGATAGCCTCGCGCTCCGCACGGATAATCGCCTTTGTCCCCATTGACCACGATTAGTTCCGGCACGTTATCCCCATTCAAATCGGCCAATTCGAGCCCACACGCGCCGTAGCTGGGCGGGAATTCGATCACCCTTTTCATCTCGAAAACCCCCGCGCCCTGGTTCAGATAAATCTCGATGCCCTCCAAGCCTTGCGCCCGGAGCACGGTCAGATCCGGCTTTCCGTCGTGGTTCCAGTCAAAAATCCGGCATTGAACGGTGCCCGGGAGTTCCGCCAGGGAATGTTCCTGGAGGGGCACGTCGCTGCGGCCAACGTGCCCGAACCAAGACAATTTTCCGAGGACATTTCCGAACGAGGCGATCAACAGATCCTCTTCACCGTCGCCGTCCATATCCAGCAGGTTCATCTCCACCGGACGCCGCAAGCCACCCAACAAACGTGTGGGCATCCAGGTCTTGCCGGCGGGATGCAGCGCCCAAACCTGGCCCAGCCGTTCGTCCGACGGCAGGATGCGGCCGATCAGCGTGACCCACAGTTTGTCGCGCTCGTTCAGGATCGAGACCGGAGCGCTGTCCGTGGCAATTTGTCTGAGCAACTGTCCGTTCGTTCCGCAGAACGTCAGGGTTTTTGTTTGGCCGTCACCGACCCACAGTCCGCCGGCTGGCGCATCGAGTTTTAAGAGAGTGGTACAGGGGGCGTCGGCACTGAAAACGAGCGGGCGCGGTTTGAACAGGTCCAGTTTCTGTGGTGAAAGGCGGGCGCCTTGGGCGGCAACGTCCGGCGGGGCTGCTTTGATGTAGTAGGCCATCAAGCCAGCCCAGTCGTTGCTGGAAATGAGAGGTTGATTTGGAAACAGTCCGGATGCCTTGAGGTCCTCCCCGTCAGGGCGCGCCTCAAACTTTGGTTTGGCGACGCCCAGGAAACCGGCCATGTGCTTGAAGGCGCCTTTCCAGTCTTCCTTGCCCAACAAGTCCGGGGTGGGCAGGCGATGACAACGCTGACAATGCAACTGAGCCAGCTCGCTGCCGGAACGAGCTGGCTCAGCGCCCAGTGCAGTGACAGTTAGAACCCACAAGCCAAGGCCAAGCAACGGCAGATGACGCACCGGCGCGGAAGGGTTCTAATGGATCACGGTCAAGGCCGAGCCGATCGATAGAATCGCTGAGTCGTTCCTGCGGGGATTGGGTAGGGGCTGGCCGCGCCTGCTACCGGAGCCCACGGTCCGGTGATGACGGGGGCGGATTGGAGCGTGTCGCTAAAGGTGACAACGCCGGGCGGGGCGATGCTGATGGTGGGCGCGCCGCCGCTGCCGAATGGCCCGTAGTCCCTGAACTTGGCAACCGCAGAATGGCCCAGCCCATCGGCGGTTGCGTTGTTGTTCATCTCGGGGGCATAGAACATCCCCACAAACACCGTGTTGGCCAGGCTCTCATCCTGATCTGGGGTGTTGGGATCATCGGAGAAGGTCACGGTCGCGGGACCCACCCAGGTCACACCATCGTCACTCTTATAGGCCGAAAGCACCTGGCCTTCTCGCTTAATCCGCATCCAGGCGGTGGGATAATTGGGAGCGCCTCCGAACCCGTTTTGGATCGCGTAGGTCGCCGGGTAGGTCGCTGGATCGTATCGGCCCCCTTGAATCGGACGAACAATAAGTTCATAGGAATTGTTGCCCGCGGCCCCACTCCATTGCACCACTGGATTCACGCGGATGGTGAAGTTTTGTGACATTTGATAGCCGGCGTCCACCTCGGGACCCGTGATTCCACTGTCCAGCGCCTCGCGAACCTGGAGACCCGAACGCGCCCATTGGCTGGTGGGATCTTGATACTCGACCCGGACGGCTCGATCGAAGTCGCCGGTAATCTCCTCATAAACGAAGGTCGCTTCATCCTTGTTGTCCCAGTACTGACTTCCGCCGCTGATCAGATCGAAGTCTTTTGGTCCGATCGCGACCATTCCGTCACTGAAGGCAGTGGTGGTTCGCTCGGTGTTATACTGGTCTCCACCAATACCGGTCCACGACAGGAGATTCTCCAGCTTAACCGACTTGGTGACGGGAGTTGTCAATTTGTTTCCTTTCAGATCACTGACGTTGTTGACGGTGACGCTGATCGTCTGGCCCGCCTGCACGCCACTCAAGCGGATCTGCGTGCCCTGGTCGTAAGGCCAGTAAGTGAAGGTGGCGATGGTTCCGGGCGTCACCGAGTAGTTAGCCTGATTACCCGCTTCGTCATCCTTCACCTTCTCGTCCCAGGTCACGGAAACCTCAAAGTCCCCGGAGGAGGTCTTGGCGGCGGCCAAGTTGGGCTGTGGCGGGAAGGTATCTGGCAAAACGGTCAGCACCGCCTCGGTGGTGGTCTTTTGAATGGCACCGACTGTACTGATCACCGCTTTGTACTTCGTGTTGTTGGCGGATACTTGAATATTGGTCAGGACCAGACGCGGCCCATTTTCCTTGGGAATATTGAGGCCGTTTTTCTGCCATTGGTAAACCACCGGAGTGCCCTCCGGCGTGGCGGACCCTCGCGCTTCGAACGTGACGGTGCGTCCTTCCACGTTCGTCACACTTGCCGGGTTCTTGGCGATCTCGAGGGCAACGCCAGTGCCGTTCGCCATCACACCGATGACCGAACCGCCGAGTGGCCGCAGGCTGCTGGCCGGCGTGAGGTCGGTTTCTTCGCGGGCAGCAATTTGGAAGAAGTCGCCGCCGCCGCCTTCTTTCATCAAACCGAAGATGTTGAGGCTCACCCGCGGGTCATTCACCAAACGGGGGTCGGAAGTCCTCGGGTTGGGCGGCTCCATGAAGGTTCCACAGCAGCCGGTTTCCTCGGCCAGGACAGTGGCGGTGGTGACGTCCAACGTGCCATCGGTGCTCAGATAAATGCGGGAAGCATCGTCACTGCGCGTGAAGAACCGGTAATTGCCTGCTTTGCCGGGAGTATAGCGGAAAGACATGCGAGCGCCGTAATTATCGGCCAGATCCTGCGGGGTGCTGGCGCCGGCGATAAACCGGATCTCATCCGGGGTATCGGCCTGGTAACTCGCTGAATCGATGAGGTTTTGCACCGCCGTTCCCGTGATTCCATAATAGAGTTCCACCTTGACCAAGCCAGGGCTGAACGCGTCGAACCGCAGAGCCACATCGGCGCTTTGTCCCGACTTGCCGTCGACGGTTACCTGGACGCGATACGTGACGCCGGCATCACCGGAGGCCGGCGTGAAAACATAATCGGCGTCGGTGGCGCCGGGGATGGCGGTGTTATTCCTGAACCATTGATACGACACGTTTCCGGGCGGCGCATAATAGACCGCAGTGAAGGTGGTCTCCTGGCCGGCCACGGCGCTGCCGTTTTTAAGGCGCGGGCCGCTCAAGACTTTCGGCACATCGTCGGCATAGACCCCCAGGCTGAAGGCGAGGAAGTCGGGGTCAGTGCCATTGGGTGGCACGGGCGTAGCATTGAACCCAGGACTGGTCGTCATCGCGAGATTATCACCGCCGCCGCCCTCTTTCATCAGAAGCTCGAAGAAGCGGGGCTGACCCGTGACGAAATCCTGCGGCACCGAAACATTCGGAGCCAGTTGGAGCGAATCGATCTTGGCCGAGTCAGGCCGCCTGTCCGTGGCAGCCCAGGCCCGGCTCGGATTCCATTCCGGTTCCTTCGCGATCAAAACCTTGCCCGCTTCGCTCGCATCATTGCTCAGATAAAGCGCGCCCTGATCATCCGAACACATGATCAAATAGTAAGAATCCGACGCTTGAGCATTGAGCACGCCGGTGATCCGGGTCCCATAATTGTTGTTCGCGTCTACCGGAATCTCCGGCAACGGAGCGAAGACAACCCGGTCCGGAGAATTGGGAAACTTCGGACTGCCGGTCAGCGCTGAAATTGTTGTTCCTGGGATATTGTCGTAATACTGGATCATCACGACATCCGGATAAAACTTGGTGGCGGCTTGAACCGCTGGGACGGAGCCGAAGAGGAGCAAAGTCGCCGCCAGCGCGCCGCCGGCCAAGAGTGGAATGCATGGCTGATGCGAGCGCAGGCGCGCTTTACCAGGGGAGGGATGTTTGCAACGGTTCATAGCGTGATTATTGAGTGGGGATTTTTTTCGTGGTTGTCGTCGGGTCATCCTGTTGGCTAGGTGCTCCAAATCTACCGAAACACGGGACTAAACGTGCGTAGGCAGTTGTCTGGCTGATAAGCGCTGTTAACATGAAAGCCTCAACAAATGCAAGCCGAAAATGAACCGAAGGCTGCTGTGTCTGCTGTGTTATGGATCGGGATTCTTTTCGGGCACCAATCAAAGTGGTAAACTGTCATTTGAACAGTAATCGCCTCGCTTGATCGGCATTCCTGAGAATGGAAGCTGCTCGTGTCCGATCCGGCGGTTGGTGCGGAGCCTCCAGTCACGTCGCCGTTTCCTCTCGGCTTTCACCGGTCAGCCGTTAAGCTGGCCGTCGTTATGCCGGCTCTGCTCTGGATTGTGCTGCTTTTTGCCTGCGGTGCTGGCGGAGCTGCTGAGCTCGGGACCGCCAGCAATAGCTTCCTGTTCACTCTTTCGCCGCCGGTTGCCCCAAACGCGCTCCTCGCGGGATCGCCTTTCGGCATCAACAACGCCTTCCATCCTGAGGCGCTTGACCTCGACGCGCGCCTGCGCGCCATGCAGCAGGCCGGCATCAAGTGGGGCCGGCAGGATTTTACCTGGCGCCGGATTGAGAAAACGAAGGGCGAATACGATTGGACCGGCTACGATGCTTTGGTGGAGAAGTGTCTTCAGCATGGCCTCTTGATCTTCGGGAACTTCACCTATAACCCCCCGTTCTATGACATGAAGCTGGCCGAGAGCGTGGCTGCTTACGCTGCCTTCGCGCGGGCGGCGGTGAAACGTTACGCCGGCAAGGTCGACCACTGGCAAATTTGGAACGAACCTAACCTGGGCTACCTCGGAGGGGATGTGGATCAGTACGCGACGTTATTGGCGGCGGCCGGCCAAGCCATTCACGAGGCTAATCCCAAGGCCAAAGTGCTCGCCATGAACATGGCCTTTTGCGATGTACTTTGGGCGAGCAACGTCATGCAACGGGTCCCTTATCAAGCTTTCGACATTGTCTGCTTTCATCCTTATCGCAATCCGAATGCTCCAGAGGATAAGTTCGATTGGTGGGTGCTCGACCAGTACGTGAAACGTTTTCACCCGAACTTAACCACGAACTATCCGCTCGTCCGCATGAATTTCCTGGAGCAGACGGAGGAATTAATCAAAATCATGAAATTTTTCGGAGCGCCGAAACCCCTTTGGGTGACCGAAATGTGTTTCAATACCCACATTCATCCCTACGGGGTGTCTGAACTGCGGCAAGCCGATCTGCTGGTCCGCTTTTATGTGCAAGCCCTCGCCTCGCGGAGGGTCGACAAAGTTTTCTGGTGGACGCTCAAGGACGGTGGCCCGCAGCAGTTCGACGCCGCCGAGATGGTAGGGCTGATGCGCGCTGATCTCACACCCAAGTATGCCTACCAGGCCTACGGCGTGATGACGCGCCTGCTCGAAGGCAAAACATGGCTGCGCAATGATGCCTTTGGACCGGATGTTTATGTTTGCGTGTTCACCGACGAAGCGAAGGGGGAAGATACGCTCGTCGCGTGGTCCACCAAACCTTACGCCTATGCCCGCGTCAGCAATACCGAACACGGCCTGACCCAGTACGATGTGTTCGGCACCAAACGGGTCGTGTCCTACAACAAGCAACGCACCGGGGCCAACCCTTTCCCCTTCAGCGAAAGCCCCATCTATATTGTCGGCCCGAACGGGCTGAAGGTAAATGTGCGTCCCGATCCCGGTTGGTAGAATCTGATTTCTATTGACAAACCGTGCCCAGGTCGCGTTTCAATGGGCAGTTAGCGTGATTTACTTTTCGCCGACAGGCCAGGCGAAGGCGCGCCTACTGTGAGTAGTGCGCTTCGAACCCTCAGAAGGAACCGGAGAAGACTATGAAACGGACACTAACTTCGTTTGCAGTGGTGGGTCTCTTGACGGGCAGCGTCGCTAACGCTGACTTGCTTTCCAACGGCAATCTGGACGCCACTTCCGTTGGTCCCCAACTTCTTGCCACGCCCACGGGTTGGTCCGTGACTGCCTTGCGGCGGGTCTCTGGCCCGTTCACCGACGGGTGTTCGTCAGAGGGGTTTGCCAACTTTGCGGCGGCCGGCGGCTCCGGCTTGTTCTTTAAGCCGTTTCAAGGAAGTTTGAGCGACCCGCTCACGGTGAATTTTTATCAAGACAAGCCCGCCTCGGCCGGGTTGACCTACACCTTCACTGGCTGGGCGGGCGCCGAAGCGAATTATTCGGGCTTAATCGCGGGCAGCATGACCAAATCGGTGTTCTCCATCGACTTTCTGAATGCCGCCAATAGCGTGGTCGGCAGTGCCACGCTCGATCTGGCTGCCAGTGGGCTGGGAACAGCCAATAGCAACCCATTTAACTATAAGCAATACTCCCTCACGGCCACGGCGCCGGCCGGCACCGCCATGGTCCGGGTGGGCGCTTCGATGGTTGACGCGTATGGGAACCCGCTCGGCGGCGGCCAAGCGTTTGTGGTGGATGCTTTCGCTTTGGAAGTTCCCGAGCCATCCGTGCTTGGTCTCATCGCCCTTGGCCTGGCGGGCTTGGTGCTCTGCTGGCGCAGCAGACGAACTGCGCACGAGGTCTGAGGCCATTGTTCGGTTAACTCGGCTTCACCGCGGTAATTCGACGCGCGATAAAAGTGGAGCCTCCGGCCATTTCTCCTTCGCTTTTTACCGTCTGGCCGACGAGCCGTTCCAGGTCAGGATCATGGTAGGGATCGGCGCCGAGGCGGCGCAGAACGAAATCCCCTTCCGCGGTGGAAAGCATTAAAGCGTTTCGTTCGCTTTTGCTGCCAACAGCGATTCTGCGGCGGATGACTTGTCCAACTTTTTCCATGCGTTACCGGCTGCGGAACTGTTTTTCCGCTAGGGCCCCATCATACTGCACCAGTTCCACTCCGGCCAGGGCCGGACAGGTCACGTGGGGCGGTGTGGCCAGACGGCCGATGACCAGATGGATGGCGCGCGGAAGCCTAAGCATGGCCTTGGGTCCAGCAAACTTCGCCAGTCGGCCGGCCTGTCGCGGGGCGATAATGGTCGAGCTGGTAAAGGTCATCTTCTTGACGCCAAGTCTTTCAATTCGGGATCGCAAGAGATTTTTGATCTGCGGTGGCGGCTCCACCGATTTGCCCGGAATCCCTACGGACGCCGCCAGCGCCAGACCATTTTGGGTCAGCATGGCCCGGCGTTCAGCCCGGGCAATCGCGCTGGCCGTTTCCTGGCTTGAGGCCACCAGTTTTGCTCCTTTCTTTACGAGCACCTGTGGCGACAGCGCCTGGACCGCCACGGGTTGCACCGCGGGATCGCCCAGAAGATAGAATTGCGCCAAGGTCTTCAAGTCGATCGACGATAGATGGGCTCGAGCAGCAAGATAATTCTGTCGGGCCTGCAAAACCGCCCGGCCCAAGGAAGCTCCGCCAAGCAGACCAAGGAAAAAGTCCCGGCAAAGCACATCCGCCCAGTCATTGGTCGTGGAAGGACCGTAGGCAATCGTCGTGCTGCCAAAAAATCCATAGGCGCCGTCCATGAAATATTGATTGGGAATTCCGTGCTGTCCGTTGGCCAGTGCCGGGTCGTAAAGCTCCGCGCCATAACAGCATTCGGCTGCAACCACCGTTCCGCTGCGGATCTTTCCTGCGATGAACCGCGCGTCGAGCGCCGGCGGGTAGCTCGCGGCGCCGCTGGCAGGCTGGCCGAAGTACTGGGCAGCTGCGGTGTCTCCATGACAGTTAAAAAAATGTGATGGCTTGGCTAGTTGCTTGGCTGTCCAGCGGTAGGTGCTCGGGGGAACAACGTGCAAACTTGTCGCCCCACCGAATGCGCCGGTGAGGCTCAGTTTGGTGGACCGCGTCCACACGGCTGCCGTCACTCCCAAGTACTGCCGATAAGTATTGGGCGGACGCGAGGTGAACCCGGAGGCTGTGGCCAGTGCCCTGGCCAAAACGCGCGCGTCGGTTCCTCTCGTGACATCGGGAAGGCGCCCGACCACTCGGGTCGGATTAAGAAAATCACGGATGTTTCGGCTGAAGGCTCCGGGACAGGCGTAGGGCAAGTCGCTCGGGACATCGCGATCCGGGTCACCGTTCGGATCGTTGGCCGTGAAGGCAGGATTAGTCAGATTCTGATGCGGAATCACGTCCACCGATCCCAGCAGCAGCAGATAATCTGGTTGGTACCGACGAAAGATCCCGTCCACGGCTGCCTTGTTTTCCTTGGTGTTGGCCGGCGAGGTGACCGCGGCGGCGCCGAGCGCCTTCATGGCCTTACTGTCATCCAGATAAGCAACGACCGTATGAAGGCCGCGGGCGGCATCCGCTGTGATCAGGGCTTTGATCGCGGGCTGAAGCACTCCGGCGAAGGACGTCCCATACTTTGCCCTCAGTGCGGATCGATTGCTGACGATGATTTTATGAACCTGGGTTGGCATGATCGTGCTGCTTTCTCTCGCCTTTAGCAAATTTGGTCAAAGAATAAGTTCGCCAGCGAGCGCATTCGGATACTGCCCCCGGGATCGCGGCCTTTAGGCCGCTTCGAGATGGGGATCGGAGGAAGCCCCTCGACGGGCTCGGGGCGGGCTCCCTCGACGGGCTCGGGGCGGGCTCCCTCGACGGGGCTCGGGGCGGGCTGTTGGGTAGTTCCTTGATCCTCGAGCCGGCGGACGATGAAGCGGTCCCGCACATGCGGGACCACCAAACTGCATTGTTCGGGGGGGCTTCGCGAGCGCAGACGAAAGTCACCGCGCCGCAGTGCAGCAATTTGTCAGCGAGAGCGTGGTGTGAGCAGCCGGAAGAACTGTTGGTCCCTGAAGTCACGGAAAGGTTGGGTGACTTCGACTGTCCGGTTCGTGGGCGCGGCCAGCAAATCGGCGATGGGATGCCAAGGATCCGCCAGGCCCAACCCATCCCGCCCGACCAACGTATAGGTCCGGTTTGACACCGCGAGAAACCGGACCGTCCAGAAATTTGGGTCGCTGGCAGGGACCTCCTCGATCCGCAGACAATCCGAGGCATTGAGCGGGTCAGTGCCGGCCAGATATTCCTCCGCGTTGGTCGCACCATCGCCGTCCTGGTCGAGCAGGGCGTCGTTGGGATCGCTGATGCTGAAGCCATAGGCCGTTTCCCACTTGTCGGGCAGACCATCCCCGTCGCTGTCCGCCAAAACCGTCAGGACGGCATTGCTGCTGAGCGCAGCGGCGCCGGCGAGGTTGGTGATGACGACGGTGTAACTGACGGTATTGGTCCCCGCAGTGGGCTGAAGGTTGGTAATGGTGAAGAAGCAATTCGTGTCGTGGAGGACGATGTTGGTGAGTGGGGTGCTGTTCTTGCGCCAGCGATAGCTCAGCGGCAACGGATGGCCGGTCGCGGCGACGCTCAGGACCACACTGCCTCCGGCGACCACATTTTGGCTCACCGGCTGAACCGTAATCACGGGTCTGATGAGGATCAGGAGCGCGCCTTGCAGCCTCTCGACCGCACCAAAGGTGTTCGAGGCGATCACACTGTATTCACCATCATCCGCGAGCTGGACGTTGGTCAGCGTTAGAGTGGCGTTAGTCGCGTTTGGGATCAGTTGCGGGCCGTGAAGCCACTGCAGATGAATGGGCGGGGCACCGCTGCTGGCTACCTGAAACGTCGCATCGCTCCCGGGCCGGGCCGAGATGAATTGCAGGTTGGTTTGCAGGACAACCGGGCCGATTAATCTGGCCGGCTTCAAGAACACTTCCATCGGAGGCTCCACATAGCCAAGGGCGACCGAATAATTACCGGCATCGCCTGCCTGCACGTTGGTGATGATCAGGGAATCGGCGTTGGCGTCCGGAATGGCGACGCCATCATGAAACCATTGCAGGTTGATCGAAGGAAGCGGCCGGCTGGCGGTGAAGACAACCGTTTCCCCTAAATTGCGCGTGGCCGCAGCCGGGGCGATCGCAACGCCCGGCTCGCTTACTGTCAGCAGTTGCCCGGGCGCAATGGAATGCAGCTCCTGAACCACGCCGCTGGGCCATTCGACCCGCACGGCTTCGACCTGAGTGGCTGCCCCCAGGCCAAAATAGGCGTAAGGCGCGTTCTGGCTGCCGTAACCGCTGCCTCCTGAGATTTCACGCAACTGCCAACTGCCGGACGAGGTTGTTTTGACTCGGACTTTTGCGCCGATGCCGGAGTGATTCGAGAGCCGGCCAACGCACCGGACGGTGAGCCAATGGTTGTCATTGCCATCGTTGCGATAAAGCAGGTTGTTCTGGTCATTGATATTCGAGACGAACAGATCCGGAAAACCGTCATTGTTGTAATCGCCCCACGCGCAGCCGTCGCTGTTGGAGGCGTCATTGACGATGCGGCCGATGGTAATTCTGGTGAAAGTCCCATTCCCATTGTTGTGATAGAGGAAATTGTTCTGGCCCGGCCCGCTGCCCGGGCCGTTGGCCACGAACAGGTCCAGAAAGCCGTCGTTGTCGTAATCAACCCAGGCCGGACTCCAGGAATAACCGATGTCGTTCACCACGGTCACATTGGTGAGCGCCGTGAAGGCGCCGTGGCCGTCGTTGTGGTAGAGAAAATTCTTCTGATTGCGATTGGCCACGAAGAGATCCAGCAGCCCGTCATTGTCGTAGTCACCCCACGCGCAGCCTTGCGAAGCCCCGCCGTCGGATACAATTCGCCCGGAAGTGACGCGCGTAAAAGTCCCGTCGCCGTTGTTGTGGTATAGGAAATTGTTTTGGTTAAGGTTGGCGACAAACAGATCGAGAAACCCGTCATTGTCGTAATCCCCCCACGCGCAGCCGTAGGAAGCGCCGCCGTCATTGACAATACTGCCCGCGGTGATCCGGGTGAAGGTGCCGTCGCCGTTGTTGTGAAAGAGAAAATTGTTCTGGCCCTGTTCATTGGCGACGAACAGATCCAGATACCCGTCGTTGTCGTAATCGCCCCAGGCGCAGCCGCGGGAATTGCCGCCACTCTGCACGACCGGTCCGGCGGTAATCTTGGTGAATGAACCATCGCCGTTGTTCCGGTACAGCAAATCGTTTCCGCCCAAGCCGACCGCCACAAACAGGTCGGGATTGCCGTCGTTATCGTAGTCGCCCCAGACGGCGCCTTCCGCGTTTGGATCATCGGTGGCAATGGCGCCAGCTGTCACTCGTGTGAAGGTGCCGTCGCCGTTATTGCGATAGAGATAATTGAACGGCGTTCCAAAATTGCTCACAAAGAGGTCCAGGTAGCCGTCGTTGTTGTAATCGCCCCAGGCGCAACCCGTAGAGTCGCCATGATCCGTCACGACGGGTCCATTCGTGATCACCGTGAATTGAGCGCGACTCGGGAGCAACGCGAGCTGGCCCATGCTGGCGATGGCTATCAGCCACAAGGAAAGGCGGGGGATGAGCCGTGCAACGGATGGTGGCCGGCAGGGCGATGGTCCGGGCATAGCCGCAGATTACGTGACCCAGGGAGGATTGGGAACAGTTATGTGATGACCCGCGCCGGCGGCGTGACGAACCGGTGGTGCTTGCTCGGGTGCATTTTGACACTGCCCCCGAGCGAACATTTTCTGCCACTCTCACCCCTCACCCAGCCCTCTCCCCGTTGAGGGGAGAGGGTATTCGTGCGGTCACCGTGTTGAATTTCGCACCGCATGGTCTCGCGGTAGAGGCGCAATGACATCTCCCAGGCGATGCCCCGGCGGAGTAAGATCAATACGCCTGCCGCGGCGTGATCAGACGATAAAATCTCTGGGGTTGTTCCGGCCCGATCGGCGTTGAGTCCCACACTTCCACGACTCGTTCCACCGAACCGGCTGGCACGTCGGCAGTGCGAATCCATTCTCCCCCGTCCAACGAATCCCCTCGCAGCAGAGTGTAGGTTTTGCCCGCCCTCGCGACAAACCTAATCCACGCGGTGGATGGCGAACCTCCAGTCCTGATGGAATCGACCTTCAAATAGGTTGCCTGGTCCAACGGATCGGTTCCGGCCAGGTATTCGTCTGCATTGGAAACGCCATCCTGATCGGAGTCCAGCGCCGCGTCGGCCGCGTTGGCCGGATTCAGATGGTGAGCAAGTTCCCACTCATCAGGCAGGCCGTCTCCATCCGTGTCGGCCAGCACCGTGACCTCGGCATTGCTACTCAACGAACTCGCGCCCGCCAGATTGGTCACGATGACCGTGAAGTGAAATTGATTCGTAGCGGCGGTGGCCTGCAGGCCGGTGACGGTGAGAAACGAGTCCGGGCCGCTCACCACGAGGTTGGAAATATAAGAGCCATCTTTGCGCCAGCGAAAGGTCAGTGGCAACGGATTGCCTTCCGCACTGGCACTCAACGTGACACTGCCTCCTGCCACCACGGACTGGCTCAGCGGCTGGAGCGTGAGGACCGGACGAATCAACACCATCAACTGGGCGTCGCTGCTGCCGAGCGCCCCATAGCTGTTCGACACCACTACCGAATACCGGCCTTGCTGTG
>DATLUX010000573.1:0-4230 GCA_035577805.1 Verrucomicrobiia bacterium | reverse complement strand
AAGCGCACCGCAGCCGCTTGTTGCTCAAGGCAAAATACTACCTGTAAGCATGCGCACACACCTTGCCAGATATTTGCGGAGCCTGCGCAGCCACCCGGCCAGGTCGACCATTGCCCTTACCTGGAATGAGATGTTGTCTTTGGCAACCGATCCGACGACCGGCGATCAGCTCGGAACCTCTGAAGTGAAGACGACGACGGTCAAGGCGCTGGTTCATTTCGTTGCGCCGATCACCAGCGGTGTGCGCGTGTTCGCCGAGATTCAGGCCGGCGACGCCATCATTGATTTTGATCCCGACGTGGATCTGAGCAATAAGCCCGGCCTGTTCTTCACCTTCGCCGGCCAAGACTGGGTCCAGCAGAAGATGGGCAAGGAGCTTGAGGAAAGCTGGGATGCCTACTACGGCGACCAGCGTTTGCACCGCACCGTCGCTGTCCGGAGGAAGACATGAGACTAAAGACGGCCATCCGAAAGCTGGAGCGGTTCCGTGACGGCGGCCTGGCCGAGGCGACCAAGCGCGCCCACGCCCGGGCGCACGCCCGCGTAGTGGCCACGCTCGTTGAGGTGGCAAGCGCGGCGCTGCGCCAAGAGCTGCAGCCCGCGGTCGAGCAGTGGCCCCTACTGGAGCGGTGGTTGCAAACCGTATGGGCGGCCAACTCGGATTCTGTCTCGCGCTTTGTCCTGCAACCGATCGATCCGACTCAAGCCGGCGAGCTGCCGGCGCCGCCAGTTCCCTGGGAGGGCGAGCCGGCCAGCGCGCAGACGGTCCAGTCCTGGGTTCAGGCTGGCGCGCAACGAACCTCAACGGACAACAGGCAAGGCAAAGTGCTCACGGACATCGACGCCGATCTGGACCGAACCATCCGGCGCATGCAGGGGATCTTGCTGTTCGCGCCGGAGCCGCTCAGCGCGGCCGTGACCGCGGCCCGGGAGAAGTATCTGCCGTTCATCGCGGAGTTCGTCCGCCTGGAGGAAGAGGCGGCCCGAGCCCAGGCCAGCGATCTGCTTGTCCGGGCGCCGCAGGTTGTGTTGCGCGCCTGGTCGCAAGAGTGTTTACGAGTTTACGCGGCTGTGTTGCAGCAGGAAATCCGGAGGGCATTGAGGTAATATGGAGTTGACCAAGCCAGCCATCACAATCGTCAGCGTTGAGCAATCCGCGCTCAACCTTTGGCACGAGTTCCTCGCCGGATATTTCGACGGAGCCGCGCACCTCATCCGCGGCAACTCGGTCGTGTTCCCGGATGCACAGTTGCTTTTCCAGCAGGCCAAGCAGCCGACCAAGCCGCTCTCGATCCACCTGGTTGGCGTGACGCAGCCGCGTGTGATTCGGCGGATGCTACCCAACGGCCGGCGCACTGGCCAAGTGGACATGATTTGGAATTTTTGGTTGCGGGCCTCCGGCGTGAACACCGGAACGGGCGGGCCCGATGTGCAAATCAAGAAGCTTGAAGATGCCCTCTTCATGCTGCTCTCCGACAAGCTGCTCACTGCCCCGCTGGCCCGACGCGGGATTCATCATGTGGCGCCTCGCCTGGGCGCCGTGTCGGCCAGCGCTGAATACGCCATGCGCACGCTCACCGTGTCGGCCGTGTTGCGGTTCCCGCTGGAGATGGCCCCGATGATCTCTGGCGCAACCGCGGACACGAGCGTGCAGATCGGCACCCCAACCCTTGTCTAAGCATGCCCGCCTCGTTTCGTATCGGTAATCAATTCGGTGTTGGTATCGGCGCGCCCCCGGCGCTGCCGGCGACGGCACTGCTCTATGTCGGCTACATCAACGCAGCCGGCCGCGAAACGATCACGCACCGATACGACGCTGACACGCGTGCCTTTACCACCGTCAACGATACGCATGTGGTCGTTGAGGTGCTGGAGCACCGCAGCACGATCGCGATGGATGATCGCGAGATCTTTGATCTCCGCGGAACGATCGAATACTTCCGGCAGCTTAAGATCGGCGAGGTGGTCGATTCGTTCTTTGCTACTGGGCCGCGCCTGGTGTTCTACCGCAAGGCCGGAGCCACGGCGGAGCGCATGGCCGTATTTGCCGCCGACGGCCGCGTTTGGGCGCGGAGCTGGGTGGTTGACTCGTCGATCCTCGACGACGCGCCGAATAATGACGAGTTTCAGTTCGCGCTTGGTGACGATGTCCTGGTTATTATCGGGAGCGATGGGATCCGAACCGGGTATGCAGTCGCGGAGTTGACGCAGGTAATCTCTCCGGACGGCCTGGCGAGCGCTGCGGCCTTTGGCGTCGCCACTGTCCAGCTCAACCTGTCCGTCATCCAGCCGTCCGGCATCAGCGCCGGCTCAGTAGGCACGCCGTCGCTTGTGAATCTGATCGCGCCGACCGGGATTGCGTCGGCGGCTGCATTCGGAACACCGTCGGTCATAAAAGACATCATCCCGACTGGCATCGCCTCGGTGAACGCCTTCGGCACGCTCAAGCTCACGTTCTACATTCAGCCGACGAGCATCAGCGACGGGGCAGTAGGAACACCAAGCGTCCTCAAGCAGATCATTTCCCCAACCGGCATCGCGTCGGCGCAAGCGGTCGGGACGCCAAACGTGGCCATCCAGCAATTCATCTCGCCATCGGGTATCGCATCGGCCGGCGCCTCTGGAACTCATACGGTTATCCGAGGCCCCGTCTTCATCAATCCAAGCGGCATTGCCAGCGCTGGCGCGTTCGGCACGGCACAACTCAACCTGCAGATTTTGCCCAGCTCAGTCACAAGCGGTGAGTCCGTGGGAAGCCCGCTTGTGTTCGGCGGTCAGGCGATTAGCCCGACCGGCATCGCCACGGGCCAAGCATTCGGCACGGCACTACTTACCCTCCAGCTATTGCCAACCGGCATCGCCAGCGCCGAAGCCTTCGGCACAACGACCGTCTCCGCAAGCACCTTAGGTCTTGGCCTGACGCTGCTTTGGAAGCTCGGCGAAGCCTCCGGCACGCGTGTCGCTACCGTGGGTGGGCTAGACCTAACAGAGAGCGGCGGGGTTGGCCAAAACACCGGCCCGTCCAATCTGGGCAACGCCGCAGCCTTCGATAGCAACGACGATTACCTTTACCATGCGGATGATGGCGCTCTGCGGGAGGGGGACTTCGACTCGCATTGGGTTGCTTGGGTCTATGTGACAGTCGGCAGCACGCGCATGGTTGTCGGCAAGGACGTGTCTGGGGACCGCGGGCAGATTGCCTTTCACGTTAATCAGGTTTTCCAGCTTGAGGGCCCCGATAGCGGAGGCACAGACAGACTAATAGCCTATGGGTCATCTTTCACCGCCAACGCTTGGCACATGGTTGATTGGGGTTACGACAAGAGTGCCGGGAAGTGGTTTGTCAACGTCGATGCCGGCACACGCGTGGACACCAGCCAGAGTCATCCAAAGACTGGCCAGACTGCGCAGTTTAGAATTGGCGCACGCGCCTTCTCGGGATTTGAGAATTATTTCGGAGGACGCATCTGCTACGTGATGCGCTGGGATCGGATCTTGTCTGGCAGTGAACTCACCCAACTTTACAACAGCGGCAATGGACTAGCCCATCCGTTCGCGTAGAAATTGCCGCCCGCCGGCAATCGCACGAGAAGCAATCGCCAGCGCTGGCGGTCCGAAGGCTTTGTGGTATTCTCCTCGCCAAGGAGAAAGCCTGTAGGACAACTCAAACATGAATGAACCACTCAAGGGGCTTGCCGCGATCCGTGAAGCGGTGGCCAAACCAGTTCTAATCAAGTTCCAGTATAACGGCCAGGATTGCGAGATGGAGGCTAGGCACCTCACCCCGCACGAAGCGGAGATGCTCAAGCTGCAGATCGATGAGATCATGCCGCCGATTATCAAGGGCAAGACGGAAGCCGAAGACCGGTTCGACTACACGAACAAGGATTACTTGCAGCGCAAGACTCGCGTTGAGCACGAGGTCCGCGCCCAGGCGATCTTTTGGGCGTGCCCAGACTTCAAGAAAGCCGCCGAAGACGCCAAGCATGAGTGGGCTGCCGCGGCTTACGAACCGAAGGCGCGCCTGGAGGTTGTGAAGTTCGTGCAGGGGCTTCTTGTCGATGAGGCTCTGGAGGTCATCTACAACACGATTATCCGGCCGGCAATCAACTTGCCGCAGCAGGTAAATTTATCCTAGCCCGGTGGTTGCGGCGCAATCCGGCCCTGAGGAAATGGAAGCCGGACGAGGACCAAAAGTCCCCGCTCAAGTCGCCGGGTGACGAGTATGAC
>DATLUX010000572.1:0-9701 GCA_035577805.1 Verrucomicrobiia bacterium | reverse complement strand
AGTTGGCGCCTACCGCGACCGCGCCCAGGTCGGTTATCACTTCGGCGCAGGCCGCGGGGGTATGGCCGTCGCTGCATTCCGTGATGAGCGGACGGAAACTCATGGTGGCGACCACCGGTAATCCGCTGGCGGCGGCGCATTGCAACGCCACTTTCATCTCGGCGAGGTGAAAGAAAGTTTCGAGGATCAGGAAATCGACGCCGGCGTCCTTGAGCAGCCGCATTTGTTCGGCGATATGATCGCGGGCTTTATCGAGGGCGTCCGGACCTTCGCGTTCGACCAGTTGGGTTCGAGACACGCTGCCGGCTACCAACGTTTGTTCGCCGCCGACTTCGCGGGCGAGCTTGACCGCCGCGGTGTTGATCGTTTCCGTCTGCGCCCCGTAGCCGGCCCGGCTCAACTTCTCCCGGGTGCCAAAGAACGTCAGGGCCTGCAGAGCCTGGGAGCCCGCCCGCAAAAATTCCCGGTGCAACTCCCGCAAGGCGTCCGGCTGTTCAATCACAACTTCCGGCGTGAATTGTCCGCTGCCCCGGCCCGTGCCCACTTTCTCCCGGCGCGAGCCGCTGTCGACATACCCGCGCCGTTCCAATTCGATCAGGTACCCGCCATCTCCCAGGACCGGCGCCTTGGCCATCAGTTCGACAAGAGTCGGTTTCATGGTGTGCAGGGGAGAGTTTCATGATCTGCAGGATGGATTCAAGCGCCGGGTCACACGCCACGCCTGGTTGCTGGTTGCTGGTTGCTGGTTGCTGGTTGCTCGTTGCACCTGGAACCTGGAACCTGGAACCTGGAACCACTCGTCACTTCGCTTCCGGCACCGACGGCGCCGGGGCGCTTTCCAAGGCCAGCGCCGTGACGGCCAATAAAGCCAGGGCAATCGCCAACCATTCGCGCGGACTCACTTTGTCGCCCACCCACCCAACGGCGAGGGGAACGGTGACCAACGAGTAGAGTCCGGCCAATGGGGTGACCACGGCGGCCTTGCCGCCCGCAGCGAACGCGGCAAGGAAGGTCAAATTGCCCAACCCCAGAAAAAGACCCAAGGCCACTGCCCAGACCCATTCGTTCACTGGCATCTGCCAGTTCATGGGCCGGACCAGCACTAAGAGCAAAGACAACGGGAGCAACCCGCCCAAGAAACAAAGGGTGGAAAGCTCGGCCGACACATCGTTCGTGCAGAGTTTTTGCAGGAGCCCTGCGACACCCCAGCAGCCGATGGGCAGCAGCGCGAAGCCAAGCCAACGCGATGAGAAGGGCTCTTCGCGGCCGACGTTAAAGAAGTACATGGACACCAGAGCCAGGCCAATGCCGGCGATTTGGATCGGGTTCAACTTCTCCTTCAACAACACCATGGCCAGCACGACCGTCACCAACGGATACAGCGATGTGAATGGAACAACGGTGGCGGCGTTCTGCCCGACATTTTGCAGATGATAAAAGAGAAGGTTGCCGATGCTTCCCACCAGCCCGGCGCCCAGGGCCATCGCGCAACCGCGTTTGATCCGCGAACCGCCCAGCCGACCCCGCCTACCGGCCAGCACCAGCAAAATCGGCAACAAACCCAGTGTCGAGATGACTTGCTGTTGTTCGGCGGAGATCACTTCCGCGTGTCGGGCCGCCGCCAGCGCATTCAATTGGCGCGGAATGAATCCCCAAATACCCCAGAAGAACACGGTCAGGACTGCATACAAGATCCAGCGCGCCATGCTTGGGTTAGTGTGCTGTAACCGATCTAGCTTTGCAATCGTTGCGCTGAAAATGGCCTGTGGCTAGGCGCGACGAAGGAGCATCCCCCGTAGTGGGGCTGTGACTGAGGAGCAACAACGCCACAGGCCATTTTCAGCGCAACCCTCCGGGCGGCCGTTCTTTTCGTCTGGGACTTCGTTGCTCGCTCCTTACAGATCCAGGACGGATATGCTCGTCGCTCGCGCCTCGTCCCAGACGAAAACTCCTGGCCGCGATTGTAAAGCTAGATCGGTTACAGCACACTAGCTCGTTGACGCGTCTGCTCCCAAATGTTCTCGCGAGCGGTCGTGCTGCAGATGAGCGGCTTGGCCCGGGTGCGCTTCCCCGAGCGCGGGCGGGGCGAAGGCGGTTTCGAGAGTGAGGGCGCGGCCGGTGCGCGCGGATTCCTGTGCTTTCAGCATGATCTCCAGCACATGCAACGCGTGCTCGGGCGTGTTGGCCGGCTGCGTGCCGCCATGGATGCATTCCACCGCGTGCCGGAGGCCATCGCTCCAGGGCCAATCCGGGGCGGTTTCCCGGAACACTTGCCAGGACCCCGTCGCGTTCTGCCATAGCTCGTAGCCGTCCGGATCCCAATCGTCCCCGAGCATCTGAATGGTTCCAGTGCTGCCGTACACTTCGAGGCCCGGGCAGCGGTATTGTTGCAAGGTGAACCCGGTGGTGATGGCGCCAAAACAGTTTTCACCGAAGTCCAGCAACACCTGGGCGTTGTCCTCGGCCTCGACACGGATCATGCGTCCGTTAATTTCGCGTTCGGGAATGGCGACACCGGCCAGCGCAGTCACGCGGCGGGCGGGTCCAAGCAGGCCGGTAAGACTGGTCACGCAGTAAACGCCCAGGTCAAACAGGCAACCGCCTCCCGGCCGGTAAAACCATTCACTCCACGACGGTCCAGACCAACCATAACGGGCCCGGGCCGAGCAAGGTTTGCCGATGTCGCCCGCCCGAATCCGCCGTGCCATGGTTTGGAAGGTGGGACTAAGGACCGTAAAGGGCGCGCAACTCAGCAACCCGCGGCTGCGTCGGGCCAGTTCGACCAACTCCCTGCCTTCGGGCAAGGTGGTGGCTAGCGGTTTCTCCAAGAGCACATGTTTGCCCGCTTCCAGAGCGGCTTTCGCCAGCGCGGCATGTGTAGGCATCGAAGTGAGGATCAGGATCAGATCGATGTCCGGATCTTGCAGCAACTCGCCCGGATTCGTCGTGAAACGCGGGATGCCCGCGGCTTGGGCGCGTCCGGCCTGGTTTTCCCGCCCGCAGGCTGCCATCAACTGGGCCAAACCACGGTGCTGCAGCTTGTCGCACTGCGGCGCATAAGCATCCAGCACGTTGCCGCAACCGATAATCCCTAATCGCAATGGACGCACGCTCATGCCTGTTGCTGTTGCTGTCAGATTCTAAGATGTTCTAAGGTTAGAATACGCCGATCGCGCGCTCCACCCTCAGAGCAACGCTTTGATCCGGAAATTCCGATGTCGCACCGATTGGCGATACGGATAATTCTGCAACCCCACATAACCCGCCTCAGGCCGATCCTGGTTGTCGGTCCACGTGTTGACCAACTGACCGTTGATGCGCAGCGAATAGTTGGGCCCGATGCAGATCAATTCATAGCTGTTCCATTGGCCCCAAGGTTTCACTGGCGCGGCCACCGGACCGTGAAAAGGATAGAATGAGCCGGTGCCGTCCTTGGCTTGTTTGGGCGCGCTCTCGCCGATCTCAAATTCGTGCCCGTGCCGCACGGCCACCCAGGGATCCTGCCCGGGATTGGGAAAGCGGACAAAAACGCCCGAATCAGAGTCCGGCCCTTCCTGGAGCCATTCGCCTCTCAACACGAAGTTGGTGAACAACTGATTAGTGTACCACCATAGGCCCATGCCGCCCTGGCCGGTGGCCACGCCTTGCTCGAGGACAAATTGGCCCGGACCGCATTGGGCCCAGCCGTCGCTGACACTGCTGCCGAACAACCGGACAAAGCCGGTGTCGTCGGCGGGTTCGGCGGGGACGTGCGGCAAAAGGTCGGCCGGAATCTCCGCGATGCGTTGGACTTCGACCTTGCGATAAAACACCTCGGCGCCTTCCGATTGGAGCTGAATCTTGCCATTGGTGAGGCGGCGTTCGCGTCCGTCCTTTTCCTTGTAGCGCGGGTTGGTTAACGCCAACACCACTTGTCCATTCAGCAGGTGCAGGCCCACGTTGCCCCAGGCCACCACCTCGCACACATTCCAAGCGCCCGCCTTTTCCGGATCCAACAGGGAAGTGATGCCCTCGCCGGTGGTGACGCGCGGCGTGCCCGGTTCCCAAATGAAACATTTTTCTCCCGGCCCTTCGCCCCGATACGGCACGCGGGGATCATTCTCGAGCGTGACGCGGCGGCCCTCGATGTCCACGTAAGTGCCATCGACGCTCCACCATTGGCCGACGCCCTTTTCCATGATGTTGCACTCCACCGAACGCATCCAGGCATAACTACCCGCTCCGTGCTCGCCCATGCACCAATACAAAATGCCCGAGTCACGGTAATGCTTCGGTTGATCGCGCGGCGGCCATTTCTTTTCGCCCCATTTGTATTCCACGCGGATCCGACAATTCCCCAGTTCCTCCTTCGACGTGATGGCGCCGAAGACCTGTCCGGACACGTGGATGGCCGGCGCCCCGTCCACGCGACTTACTGTGAACACATTTAACGGGTCGACATTGAGCCCAAGGGCAGGTTCCTTCGACGTGGCGCGATCATGATACCCGCCGCTGCGCGGGCCCAACCAGGTGTCCCAGCCCGTTAGATCCTTGCCGTTAAAAAGCTGAACCCAGGTCGGCGCGGTTGCGGGCGCCGCCGCAGGCGCGCCGAGCAACTCGGCAGACGGCCCGAGGCAACCAACGCCTCCAGTTAAACCCGCGATGAGCAGACGAAAGAACCCAACGCGAAGAGCGAGCGTGTTCATGCGGAGTGCACCGCATCCAATCAGAGCACGCGTGCCGGGTCAATGGGCACTTTGCATCGCAATGTCCCCAAAAGCTCTTGTCCAAAACTCATGTCGAAAACTTTTGTCGTCGAACGCCGATATCCGGCCGCATTCGACAAGAGTTTGCGACAAGAGTTTGCGACAAGAGTTTGCGACAAGAGACTACGAAGCATGTGTTGGGACGAGCCCTAGAGGTAACGAGGCTCCGCACTGCCCACTCCCCACTCCGCACTCCGAAGGTCACTCCGAACTCACACGTTGCCGGGATTCCTTTTTCCGGGCCTGGCGCGATTTATCGGCCAGCATGCGTTCCTTGGCGCCCCGGCTGCGGCCGCGTTTCTGGCGCCGAATCTTTTCCAGGCGGGCGCGCTCGGCCTCCTGACGGGCTTTGCGCGCCGCTTCGATCTTGTCCAGCAACAACTGGCGTGCGAGCAGACGATTGAGCCCCTGTTCGCGCGTGGTTTGGCATTTGACCCGCAGGCCGGTGGGCTGATGCACCAACAGCACGCAGGTGGATGTCTTGTTGACATTCTGTCCGCCGTGTCCGCCGGAACGGATGAACGTCTCCTCCAGGTCCGCTTCGCGCACGCCCGCTCTCGCCAGGCGAGCGGCCAACAGTTTCTCGTCGGGGATGCGCATGAGGACCTTCGCGCTTACCTGGCTTGTCCCAGACAATAGAGCCGGGTCAGCGTGCGGATAAACAGCCGGTCCCCCGCGATGGCCGGGGTGGCCATGCACATTTCATCGAGCGTGTTGGTGTGCAACAACCGGTAAGTCGGTCCTGCCTCAAACACGAAGGTGTCTCCGTCTTCGCTCAGCGCATAGATCTTTCCATTGGACGCCCATGGGCTGGCGGTAAAGGAAGTGGCGCGATCGGGGCGGACCCGTTGTTTCTCATAGAGCGCCCGGCCGGTCCGGGCGTCATGACAGCGAAGGAACCCAAAATCGAACAAGACATAAAAGTAATCGCCGTAGAGCAGGGGCGATGGGTTGTAGGGAGCGGCGGTAAGATCAAACCACGCGATGAACGGGCTATTGGTCTGGCCAGGTTTGAGCGTGAGATCGCCGGAGGCCCCCGGCTTGATCGCATAAACCGGCCGCACCTTGTCCCCGACGTATCCCGAGCAGACATAAAGCAAACCGAACTTCGAAAACGGCGTGGGGATGACGATGCCCGACATGCCGCCCAGCTCCCAAAGCAACGCGCCGTCGAGGTTATAGGAGCGCACACGTTTGGTCCCCACCGTGATTAATTCCGTGCGCTGTTCGTTGACCCAGATATAGGGCGTGGCCCAGTTGCTCTTCTCGTCGCGGTCTACCCGCCACAGCTCGCGACCGCTCTTGGCCTCCAAGGCCACCGCAAATGATTTGGTGTCGTTGTCATTCACCAGGAACAAGCGGTCCTGATGTAAAACCGCCGAGGCCGCCGAGCCCCAACCGGCGCGGGTCTTCACGGCCGCCCAGTTGGTCGACCAAAGCGGCTTGCCATCCACGTCGTAACAGAACAGTCCCACGTTCCCAAAGTATGCATACACCCGTTGGCCGTCTGTCACCGGCGTTTCGGACGCATAGGTGTTCTTGAGATGAAGCGAGTTGGGCGGCGGGCCGACGAAGGCCGTCTGCCGCCATAATTCACGGCCGGTCTGTCGATCGAGGCACAGCAGTAGCCAACGGTGGGTCGCCTTGGAAATCTCATGCCGTTCGCCGCCGAAGTAGAGCCCTTTCTTGGGCGGCTCCACTTCGCCTTCGCTGATCACCGTGGTGAGGAATACTCGATCGCCCCAAACGATCGGCGAAGACCAACCGTGTCCTGGGATCTCAACCTTCCAAACAACATTCTCGTTGGTGCCCCAGCGTTCGGGCAGCCCAGGATTATCGGCCACGCCGAGAGCGCCGGGTCCCCGGAACTGCGGCCAGTTCGTGATCAATGAGGACGCCCGCTCCGCGGCCGCGGCCGACCCAGCCGACGTCCATAGGAAGTTAAAAGCCAGGACCAGACCCGCAGAAACCAACGGAAGGACGCGCATACGCGTCAGTGTTCAAAACTTGATGCAGTCCAGCAAGGAAAAGTGCTCCCGGCAAAAGCGAGAGCGGGTCGAGGGTCAGCTAGCCCAGGTTGTTTAACCACAAAGAGCACAAAGAATACAAAGAGGCGGGAGTAATGACCGACGACGGTCTCGAATCTTTGTGATCTATGCGATCTTTGCGGTCAATCCCCTAGGTTGACGAGGATCCGGAGCCCCCATTCCGCCCTCCGCCCTCCGCCCTCCGCACTGGCATCACGCTGCTTCGCGGTCGGAGGCGAATCGGCGCAGGAACGCTTTTGGCGCCACGCCGTAGACGCGTTTGAAGTGGGCGGTGAGATGGCTTTGATCGCAGAACCCGTTTTGGATGGCGACTTGCGCGATCGTCGTGCGGGAACTGAGCAGCATCTCCTTGGCCCGCTCGACCCGGCGCTGGATGACATATTGATGGGGCGCGAAACCCGTCGATCGTTTGAACAGACGCGAGAAATGAAATGGGCTCAAGCCCACCGCACCGGCCAACGCTTCCAACGAGATCTCTTCGGCCAGATGTTCGTTGATGTACTCCACGGCTCGGCGAAGTTTGATCTTGGGCAGGCCGCCAGTGGTGGCGGGCGCCGGAGTCACCGGCTGGTTCGAATAACAACGCACAAGATGCGCGGCCAGCGTATGCGCCAACAACTCACCGTAACTGCGTCCTCCCGGATAACCCGCCTGCACTTCCGCGCGCAACGCCAGCGCCGCCCCCCGCACAAACGGATCGTCCACCCCGTGCGTGGGCGTCAGCTCCAACCGTTCCGGCTGGATCACTTCGTGCGCCGCGCACAGCAGAAACTGCGGATCAAATGTGATCCGAATGAACTCGGCTGTGTCCCGGTTCTTGACCGTCACCGGGGTCATGGCGGGGAACAAGCTGACCGAACCGGCCGGCAGATAGCAGGAGCCGCTTTCGGCGCCGCGTTTCCACTGGAACTCGGTCGGACGTTCCAGTTGCACCACCAGCGTGTGGCTCAACGGAGCTTCGTCCTTGGTTTCGACTGGGCCTCCTCCGAATTGATCAAGACGCACTCCCCGCCAGGGGGAGGATGCACTACTCAAAACCGGCGGACGCGTCAGGGCCGGACGCTTGCGCCCGGTGATGACGTTGACAACTGAGTCCTGGACCTGTGACATAACGGATAAACTGACCGATTGGTTGGGATGGAGTTACGCGCTCTGGGTTACAAACAGGTAAATTGTCTAATGGCTGCATGGACATGGGCGTATGGCCGTTCATGTGATCGGACACGGATCCGTCTTGCGGAATAAGGTGTCCCATAGTTTGCGCATCTTCTGCCGGGTCCGGAACGCCTTCACCTTCACCAACGAAACAGACCAGCCAGTCTGGCGACTGATCTCTTGCGTGCTCCATTCCTCGACGTAAAGCAAGCGGATGACCCGTTGTTCATCTGGCCGCAGGCGTTTTAAGAGGGTTTCCAAAAGCTCCCGGGCGGCGGTTCGACGTTCGTTGGGCGGATCTTCCGCCGTCCTGGCCAACTGCTGGATGACGGCCTCTTCTTCCTCGCTCAAATCGCCCATCCGCACTTCCGGCCGAGCCGCCTCATGTTTGAGCTGATTCAAACACGTGTTGATCGCGATGCGCGCCGCCCAATGTTCCAATGGCGCCAGACCCGAAAACTGCTCCAGCTTATGAAAAACTTTCGTGTAAATCGCCTGCGCCAAATCCTCCTCATGCGTCCGCCGCGGAAGATGGCTCCGGACCGTACGCATAATGGTCGGGTAAAGCCGCTCCACCAAGGCCCGCGCCGCTGTTTCGTCTCCTTCCCGCACCTGCACGACCCAGGCCAGATCAGCAGTTCCCTGCGCCGCCGCGGCGTCCGCCAACTTCAGATCAGCCAGCTCTTCAGCCCTGTCTTTCCTTGGTTTGCCACCGGCCCGGACGGCCTCAGCGGGCTCAGCGGGGCCGGGCTTGACTTTCGAAAGCCCCTTGTGCTCCAAGGAAATGCGTAATGTGCTCGTCGTGGGCGGCATATAGGTCCACCCATACATGCGCTAAAGCATGACAAAATCCGCAAACGTTTTGATAAAGACGCACCTAGCCCATTTGGGCCGGGTCGGTACCACCGCATTCACAGCCACCATGATCAGGCCAGCCGACGATGGGTGCCGTCGCAAAACGCGCCGTCCCCGGAATGTTTGCAGCCGCACCATGCCACGTTACAGGCCTCCTTGATCTCAACTTCTCTGGGCTCGAGCCCCGTGCCTTCGTGGGACCCGTCGCAAAACGGCTGCGTCTTCGAGCGGCCACATGCACACCAATAATAGATCCCCGGCTCGACATCCTGAACAAAGGGTTTTCGCTGGCAAATGACAGGTTCGCTCATGAATGGATCTTACCTTCGCCGCCAGCTGGGACAAGTGATTGCTTTAATAGGTAGTCTCCCAATTTGAAGCCCCGCTACAGATAACTTGCGCGTCTGAACGCGCCTGGACACCATGCGACGCATGCCTGCCCCGCGACCCATGAACCTGACCCTCACCCGGCCTGCGGCCACCCTCTCCCATCGAGTGGGAGAGGGGCTGGGAGCCTGCCCCGAGCTTGCCGAGGGGCTGGGGGCCCTTTTTCAGTGGAAGTTCATGGCCCCAATTCTCGTGCACATGGTGTGCAGGTGGAAGCTACCCATGAACCTTTCCTGTCTCGTAGCAGCCGACGTAAGGAGGCTCACTCTATCGTGGCGCGTTCGTCGGGAAAGAGATCAGAGCCTCGTTACCTCGGCTGCTACGTTAGATTTGGGTTCAAGGCCCCAATTCGCGTGCACAAGCAGATGCCAGCTACCCATGAACCTGACCTTCGGGAACTCGAAACTCTTGGCCTTCTCACCCCTCACCCCGACCCTCTCCCCGTTGAGGGGAGAGGGAGCAGTTCAAGGCCCCAATGTGCGTCCGAAATTTCGGAGGTCGAAGCTACCCA
>DATLUX010000571.1:0-9987 GCA_035577805.1 Verrucomicrobiia bacterium | reverse complement strand
CGCGTCTTGTGCAGGGGGTGGCGCTCCGAGGGCAACCCGAGCGCGCGGCTCGCCGTACTTCCCGCCGCCGAGCACCCCGCACCCGCCAGCCTCGATCGGCTGGCGCATGAATACGGACTGCGGGAGGAGCTCGACAGCGATTGGGCGGTGCGGCCGCTGGCTCTGGTGCGCGAGCGCGACGGGACGGTTCTTGTGCTCGAGGACCCGGGCGGTCAGCCCCTCGACCGCATGCTGGGCGTGCCCATGGAGAGGGGCACGCTGCTGCGCCTGGCCATCGGCATCGCGGCGGCGCTGGGTAAGGCCCACCAGCGCGGGCTCGTGCACAAGGACGTCAAGCCGGCCAACATCCTGGTGAATCCTGACCGCGGCGAAGTGCGGCTGACGGGTTTCGGACTCGCCTCGCGGCTTGCGCGCGAGCGCCAGCGACCCGAGCCGCCCGAGTCCATCGCCGGAACACTCGCTTACATGGCCCCGGAACAAACCGGGAGGATGAATCGCTCGATCGATTCGCGCAGCGACCTCTATGCCCTGGGGGTGACGCTGTACGAAATGCTGACCGGAAGTCTGCCTTTCACGGCTAATGATCCGATGGAATGGGTGCACTGCCACATTGCAAGACAGCCGGTGCCGCCTGGCGAGCGGCGGCAGGCCATTCCGGGCCCGGTGTCTGCAATCGTCATGAAGTTGCTCGCCAAAACTGCTGAGGAGCGCTACCAGACCGCCGCCGGCCTGGAGAGAGATCTTCGCCGCTGCCTGGCTCAATGGGAGGCCGATCGCCGGATCGACGCGTTCCCGCTGGGCCAGCAGGATAGGCCAGACCGGCTTTTGATTCCCGAGAAACTCTACGGGCGAGACCGCGAGATCGAGAAGTTGCTCGCCTCCTTCGACCGCGTCCTCAAGGGCGGCCCTCCGGAGTTGGTGCTCGTGGCAGGATATTCGGGCATTGGGAAATCCTCCGTCGTCAACGAGCTGCACAAGGTGCTCGTTCCACCGCGAGGCCTGTTTGCATCGGGCAAGTTCGATCAGTACAAGCGCGACATTCCCTATTCGACGCTCGCTCAGGCTTTCCAGAGCCTGACCCGGCGCCTTCTGGCGAAGAGCGAGGCCGACCTGGCGACTTGGCGCGCCGCGCTTCTCGAGGCTCTGGGCCCCAACGGAAGGCTCATGATCGACCTCGTCCCGGAACTGAAGCACATCATCGGAGACCAACCGCCGGTTCCTGATCTCCCACCACAAGATGCGCGAAGGCGTTTCCAGCTGGTGTTCCGGCGATTCATCGGCGTGTTCGCGCGACCGGACCATCCGCTGGCGCTCTTCCTCGACGACTTGCAATGGCTCGACGCGGCGACCCTTGATCTGCTTGAGGATCTGTTGACTCCGGCGGGCGTGCAGCACTTGCTGCTGATCGGCGCTTACCGGGACAACGAAGTCACTGCGGCCCATCCGCTGATGCGCAAGCTCGAAGCGATCCGGAGCGCGGGAGGGAACGTGCAGGAGATCACGCTTGCGCCTCTCGCCGGTCAAGACGTACGACAGCTCATTGCGGATGCGCTTCGCTGCGAGCCGGAGCGCGCCGCCCCCCTCGCGCAACTGGTGCATGAGAAGACGGCCGGCAATCCGTTCTTCCTGGTTCAGTTTCTTCACACGCTCACCGAAGAAGGTTGGCTCGCCTTCGATCATGAGCAGGGACGATGGTCCTGGGACCTCAATCGCATCCATGCGAAGAGGTACAGGGACAACATCGTGGATCTGATGGTGGGCAGGTTGAACCGCCTTCCGCTCGACACGCAGAAGGCGCTCCAGCAACTGGCCTGCCTCGGGAACATCGCCCCTGTCCAGATGCTTTCCTTCGCCCTCGGGAAATCGCCCGAGGAGGTCGGTGCGGATCTCTGGGACGCCGTTCGTCTCGAGCTGGTCGAGCACCTGGAAGGCTCCTACAAGTTCGTCCACGATCGCGTTCAGGAAGCGGCCTATTCGCTGATCCCGGAGGAGCTGCGCGACGAAGCGCACCTTCGCATAGGCAGACAGCTTGCGGCGCACGTACCTCCCGAGAAGCGGGAGGAGGCGATCTTCGACATCGTCAATCAGTACAACCGCGGCGTTGCCTTGATCACCTCGCGAGACGAGCGCGAGCAGATGGCCGAGCTCAATCTAGTTGCGGGCAAGCGCGCCAAGGCCTCTACCGCCTACGCCTCGGCGCTGAAGTATCTGGTCGCCGGTGCGGCGCTGTTGCCGGGAGATTCCTGGGAGCGCCGGCGCGAGCTTATCTTCGCGCTGGAGCTGCACCGAGCAGAATGCGAATTCCTCACCGGCGCGCTCGGAGCCGCCGAGGAGCGGTTGCGTCTGCTTTCAGCACGCGCCGCAAACACGGTCGAACGAGCGACGGTCGCGTGCCTGCGCCTGAATGTGTATACGACGCTCGATCAGAGCGAGCGTGCGGTCGAAGTGTGTCTCGACTATCTGGCGCACCTCGGAGTCCAATGGTTGGCGCATCCGACACAAGAGCAGACGCTGGCCGAATACCAGCGGATCTGGTCCTGGCTGGACGGGCGCAAGATCGAGGACTTGATCGAACTGCCGCTGATGAACGACCCGGCCATACTCAGTACTTTAGATGTCCTGACCGAGGTCGTGACGCCGGCGCTGTTTACCGACCGTAATTTGCTCTCGCTCGTGATCTGCCGGATGGTGAATCTCAGCCTCGAGCACGGCAACAGCGACGGATCGTGCTTCGCCTATGTGTGGCTGGGCATGATTGCCGGACCGCACTTTGACAACTATGAGGCTGGGTTCCAGTTTGGCCGGCAAGGGTATGAGCTGGTCGAGAGGCGTGGACTGCGTCGCTATCAGGCCCGGACATATATGTCCTTCGGCAATCTCGTCATGCCGTGGACGAGGCACGTCCGGATGGGCCGCGACCTGGTGTGTCGCGCGTTCGATGCCGCCAACAAGGCGGGTGACCTCACGTTTGCCGCCTACAGCCGCAATAATCTGAACACGAATCTTCTCGCGGCGGGAGATCCGCTGGGTGAAGCGCAACGTGAAGCCGAGCAAGGTCTCGACTTTGCACAGAAGGCTCGGTTCGGTCTCGTCATCGATATCATTACTGCGCAACTCGGACTGATCCGGACGTTTCGTGGTCTGACCGCGACCTTTGGGTGTTTTGACGATGAGCAGTTCGATGAACGGCGCTTCGAAAGCCACCTGGCGAGTCAGCCGGATCTGGCTTTGCCGGAGTGCTGGTACTGGATTCGGAAGCTGCAGGCTCGCGTGCTGGCCGGGGACGATCGTTCGGCCATGGAGGCATCGTTGAAGGCGCAGCGGCTGCTTTGGACGTCGCCATCCTTTCTTGAGACGGCGGAATATGAATTCTACAGCGGGCTCGCCCGGGCCGCACTCTACAACTCTGCCCCTGTCGAAGAGCAGCCGCAGCATCTGGAGGCTGTGGCCGCCCATTACAGACAGCTCGAAATATGGGCGAAGAATTGCCCCGAAAATTTCGAGAACCGCGCCGCGCTGGTCGGCGCAGAGATCGCCCGGATTGAAGGCCGCGAGGTTGAAGCGATGCGCCTCTATGAACAGGCCATCCGCTCGGCCCGCGCCAATGGCTTTGTCCACAATGAAGCGATCGCCTACGAAGTGGCGGCCCGCTTCTACGCAGCGCGCGGCTTCGAGGAGATTGCGCATCTCTACCTGGGAAACGCACGGCAGGGCTATCTACGATGGGGAGCCGACGGGAAGGTGCGGCAACTTGACGAGATGCATCCTTACCTCCAAGAAGAAAGAGAGCGAGTCCCGACGGCGCGCGCCACGATCGGCGCGCCGGTCGAGCATCTGGACCTCGCCACCGTGATCAAAGTCTCGCAAGCCGTCTCTGGCGAGATCGTGCTGGAGAAGCTCGTCGAGACGCTCTTGCGCACGGCCATCGAGCACGCGGGCGCCCAACGTGGGGTGCTCATTCTGCCGCGCGGGAGTGAATTGTTGATCCAGGCGGAAGCGACGACCCGCGGCAGTTCCGTCACGGTTCGCCTGGGCGAGACGCCCGTCTCGGTGCTTGAACTTCCCGAGTCGATGGTCCGTTATGCTGCGCGTACCCAAGAGACCGTGATTCTCGATGATGCTTCGGCACGGAATCCGTTTTCCACCGACGAGTACATCCGTGAGCAGAGCCCTCGGTCGGTCCTTTGCTTGCCGCTGGTGAAACAGGGCGTGCTGGTTGCCCTGCTCTACATGGAAAACAACCTCGGTCCGAACTTCTTTGCGCCCGGCAGGATTGCCGTCCTGAAAGTGCTCGCTTCCCAGGCGGCTATTTCGCTGGAGAATACACACCTTTATAGCGACCTCGAGGAACGCGAAGCAAAGATCCGGCGCCTGGTGGAGGCTAATATCATCGGCATCGTCGTATGGAATCTCGAAGGTCGCATTATTGAGGCCAACGAGGCCTTTCTCCGCATAGTGAAATACAGCCGCGTAGATCTCGTATCGGGTCGCGTGAGTTGGAGGGAGATAACGCCCGACAAATGGCGCGCGGCCGACGAACAGGCGCTCACAGAGCTTGCTGCCACCGGGTCCTGCGAGCCTTTCGAGAAGGAATACTTCCGCAAAGACGGCAGTTGCGTGTCAGTCCTGGTTGGTGCCGCATTATTCGAGGGAAGACGGGACGAAGGTGTCGCTTTCGTGCTCGACTTGACCGAACGCAAGCACGCCGAGGAAGAGCTGCGGCGCAGCGCCCTCGAGTTGCAAAGAAGCGAGTCGTATCTCGCCGAAGGGCAGCGCCTTGCCCATTTGGGAAGCTGGACCTTTGATCACGCCGGGTTCGAATACTGGTCTCCTGAATTATTTCGGATTCACGGCCTTGATCCGGCCGGCAAAGCGCCCAGCGTTGAGGAATACCTCGATTGTGTTCACCCACAGGATCGCGAGTCCATGGCAAACCTGATCAAGGGAATCCTGGCTGAGGCTTCGTGCTTCGATGCCACCAAGCGCATCGTGCGACCCGATGGTGAAGTTCGGTATATTCGCTGCGTCGGTGCTCCTGTTGTCGAAAACCAAAGACTGAAAAAGTACGTCGGCAGTGCCATAGACGTTACCGAGCAAGAGCTACTGACGCAAGAGTTGCACTCTCGCGAGGCGTACCTGACGGAAGCCCAAAGGCTCAGTCACACAGGTAGCTTTGGATGGGATGTCTCAAGCGGAGAGATCAGCTGGTCTGATGAAACCTTTCGAATATTTGAGCTCGAGCCGAAAACAAAGATCACAACCGATCTGATTGTGCAACGAACTCATCCGGATGACAGACAAGCTGTCCAGCAAGTCATCGAGCGTGCTTGGCGTGAGAGGACGGAGTTCGCTCTCGAACATCGACTGTTGATGCCTGATGGATCTATTAAGTACCTCCAGGTCGTCGGTCGCCCTTCGACAGATGAGGGGCGCCGCTCCGAATTCGTGGGCGCGGTGACAGACATCACAAACCAGAGGCAAGCGGAAGAATCGTTGCGGAAGAGCGAAGCGTATTTGGCCGATGCACAGAAACTCAGCCAGACGGGAAGCTGGGCCTGGAGTCCTGACACCGGCGTCAGGTATTGGTCGGAGGAATGCTACCGCGTTCAGGGTTTCGATCCACGGGATGGTCTGCCCCGACTCGGAGAATTGTTCCAGCGGATTCATCCTGATGACCAACCCAAGTTGAAAGAACTAATGCAGAGGGTGGCCCGTGAGAAGGTCGAGTTTGAAACGGACTACCGCCTCGTGCATCCAGACGGCGCCGTCAGGAACATTCACACCACTGCTCATCCTGTTTTCAGCCCGACAGGCGATCTCGTCGAATTCATGGGTAC
The DNA here is from genome assembly GCA_035577805.1 of Verrucomicrobiia bacterium. GTDB lineage: Bacteria > Verrucomicrobiota > Verrucomicrobiia > Limisphaerales > JADJPG01 > DATLUX01. The sequence continues at coordinate 4,150 of DATLUX010000571.1, read as the reverse complement.
CGTGATCGACGTCACCGACCGCAAGCGGGCGGAGGAGGAACTGCGTCGGAGCGAGGCGTATCTGGCCGAAGCCCAAAGACTCAGTCACACAGGCAGCTTCGGGTGGAAACCTGATACGGGCGAGGTTATCTGGTCAGACGAAACCTATCGCATCTTTGAGTATGACCGAGCGGTGACGCCAACCATAGACTTAGTGGCGCAACGCGTTCATCCAGAGGACCGCGCCGACTTTCAGTCAGTCATTGAACGTGCTTCGGAAGGAGCCTCCGATTTCGAGCATGCCTATCGTTTGCTGCTGCCTGATGGGAGAGCCAAGCATGTCCACGCCCTGGCTCACGCAATACAGGATGCATCCGGCAACCGCGAATTTGTGGGCGCGGTGACGGACATCACGGACCATAAGCGGGCGGAAGAAACGCTGCGGGAGAGCGAGGCCTATCTGGCGGAGGCGCAGAGACTCAGCCAGACAGGCAGTTGGGCCTGGAGTCCAGACCAGGATATCAGGTACTGGTCGGAGGAATGCGCCCGTGTTCTGAGTTTCGATTTACAGCATGGCCTGCCCCGATTCGAAGAATTCTTTCAGCGGATTCATCCTGACGACCAACCCGGCTTCAGGGAACTAATCCAGACGGCTATCCGCGAGAAGGCAGAGTGGGAGGCGGACTACCGGATTGTGCATCCGGGTGGCGCCGTCAGGGACATTCACGTCGTAGGTCATCCTGTTCTGAGCACGTCCGGCCATCTCGTTGAATTTGTGGGCACTGTGATTGACATCACTGAGCGCAAGCGTGCGGAGGAGGAACTGCGTCGGAGCGAGGCTTATCTGGCGGAGGCGCAGAGACTCAGCCACACGGGCAGTTGGGCTTGGAGTCCCGACAAGGATATCAGGTATTGGTCGGAGGAATGCTACCGCGTTCTGGGTTTCGATCCACGGGATGGTTTGCCCCGATTCGAAGAATTCATCCAGCGAATTCATCCCGACGATCAACCGGCGTTCCGGGAATCCGCCGAGAGGGCCAGGCATACAAAGTTAGACGAAGAAGTGGATTATCGCATTGTGCATCCGGGTGGGGCGGTCAGGGACATTCACAGCATTGGTCATCCTGTTTTCAGCCCCTCTGGCGATCTGATCGAATTCACAGGAACTGTCATCGACATCACTGAGCGCAAGCGTGCTGAGGCGGCCCTACAGGAGGCGCGGGCAGAATTGGAGCGGGTTACCCGAGTCACCACTATGGGGGAGTTGGCAGCCTCCATCGCTCACGAAGTCAATCAGCCCCTGGCCGGTGTTGTCACGAGCGCCAATGCGGGGTTGAACTGGCTCGCAGCTAATCCGCCAAACCTGGCCAAAACTCGAGAGACCCTGGAGCGAATTCTGCGGGACGGCACTCGCGGCGGAGAGGTGTTGGCCCGAATCCGAACCTTGCTCAAGCGAACTCCGCCCGCCAAAACCTTGGTGAGCGTGAATCAGATCGCGCGTGACGTGTTAGCGCTCACCGCCGGAGAGTTGCGCCAACAGCAGATTGAGCTGTCGTTGGACCTGGACCCCACCGTTCCGGCCGTCCTGGGCGACACGGTTCAGTTACAACAAGTGCTGCTGAACTTGATTAAGAACGCCGTCGAGGCAATGTCGGGGATCGCCAATGGACAACGAACTCTGCGGATCCAATCCCGCCTTGGAGAACTCGATGGCGAGCCGGCGGCGGTGGTCGAGGTGAGCGATACCGGTGTGGGCTTCAGCAGCTCTGACAGCTCGCGGCTTTTTGAGGCTTTTCACACGACCAAGCCTCAAGGAATGGGGATGGGTCTCTGGATCAGCCGCTCGATCATTGAGAGTCATCATGGGCGTTTGACCGCTTCATCCAACCATGGACCCGGAGCAACCTTCGTGATGATGCTTCCGACCGAGAATCAAGGTCAGACGTGAGCACTCAAGAACGTTCTCGTTCGCGTAATGCCGGGAGGCGAATCGGGAAGACATTCAGCCGATAGTACACATCACTCCTGAACTCCAGGTCCGCAGCCATCTGCGGCAGGTTGCGGCTGGTGGCCGCCACGACGCGCACGTTGACTTTGATCGTCTGAGTGCTGCCCAAGTGCTCAAATTCCTGCTCCTGTAGAACCCGGAGCAGCTTGGGCTGGAGTTCCGCCGGGATATCGCCGATTTCATCTTGGTCGTGGAGAGTGCAGGCCCTGCTGGAATATCCCATACCAACGTATAATCGAACCCATCCTCGCCCCAGTGCTAGCCTATGGGAGGCTGGTTTAGACGAAGGCCCTATGACCGCCAAACGCTTTGAGCAAATCAAAAACGCCACTTATTGCAGTGATCGATGACGATCGACCGCTTGTCCAATCCATCATTGGTCTGTTGGAGTCGCTTGGCTATGCCGCCACCGGATTCACCTGCGCTGAGGATTTCTTGAAGTCGCCCGATTTGTCTCGCTCCGCCTGCCTGATCCTCGATCTGCGCATGCCGTCAATGAGCGGGCTCGAACTACAGCGACGCCTGCTCTCCGAGAACAATCGGACGCCCATTATTTTCATCAGTGCGGACGGGGGGCAGGATATTTCCAACGAGGCGTTGGGTCGTGGAGCGGTGGCGTTTCTGCGCAAACCGTTCGATCAGGAGTCCCTGCTCAGAGCGTTGCGTTCAGCCCTGGACCAGCGCAAAGGACCAACCAACCCTGGAAAAGCTGACTAACCGGTCTTCGCGGATTCGCCGTAAGTCCTTGACTGGCGTCCTTGAGCCGTTACGACCCGGTTACGGTCCCGGCCTATTGGCATGAAAATGGCCTGAGGGGCGGACGTGCCCTTACGTTGATGGAGGACTCCATCAAGAGTAGATGCGCCAGGGCACCAGAACAATCGCTATCCGCGAGGTCAGGTCATCCCATACCAAGTGCCTATAGAACCCACCGCACAGGCCGGTTAAATTCTTGGGTCAAGTAAAACCTAAAAACCGAAACTCCGATCCACGAACATGAACGAAAACAAAAACCAATCGCGGTCGTGGACCACGATCCTCACCGCAAACAAAACTCCTGAAGCGTGTCGGCTTTTGCAACTTTCTGGCGCGTTAATCAGCTGAGCACATGAATGCGTCAGATTCGAAACATAAAACAGAACGCCACATCCAAACATTCTGAAAAATCTATGACGACGATTATGGATGAATTGGAAGCGCCTTCCACCGATAGCGCCAGTTGGAAGTTCGAATGGTCGCCGGCCATTGGCGTGGATGAATTAAACTCCGTGCTCACCAATCATTTTGTGCAAAAGCTACGATCCCCAAGCCCGGCCAGAGCATTGATGCTTCCAGCCTTTCAATCCGATCAACAACAGAACACGTTTCGCCTCGATGAGCCGTTGCGGCCCGAGGATCAATTCGAGGGCATCATTGGCCGCAGCGCCTCGTTGCGGGAGGTCTTCGGCCAACTCCAAATTGTGGCGCCCACCGATTCCACGGTCCTGCTGCTGGGCGAGACCGGGACCGGCAAGGAACTGGTGGCGCGCGCGCTGCACAATCGCAGCGCTCGCCGCGATCGGCCATTTGTGCGCGTCAACTGCGCCGCCATCCCCTCCGGGCTGCTGGAGAGCGAACTGTTCGGTCATGAGCGCGGTTCGTTCACCGGCGCGATCGCGCGAAAAATTGGCCGCTTTGAAATGGCCCACGGTGGAACGATCTTCCTGGACGAGATCGGCGATATCCCCGCGGAACTGCAGCCCAAACTTTTGCGCATTCTGCAGGAGCAGGAATTTGAGCGCCTGGGCGGCACGCAAACGCTGCGCGTCAACGTGCGCGTCATTGCCGCCAGCAGTCGCAACCTGCCGCAGATGGTCAGGGAGCGGGAGTTCCGAGGCGATCTGTACTACCGGCTGAATGTCTTCCCGATTCGTTTGCCGGCGTTGCGTGAACGCCTGGAGGATATCCCGCTGCTGGTGCGGCATTTCACCCAGCGCTGCGCCGCCCGGATGCAGAAATCCATTCATCACGTTTCGCACGAAAGCATCAACGCTCTGCGGCGCTACGCCTGGCCGGGCAACGTTCGGGAGCTGCAAAACTTCATCGAGCGCGCCGTCATCCTTTCACCGGGCAAAGTATTGCGGGCGCCATTGGCTGAACTATCGAAACCTGAGATCGTGTCGG
>DATLUX010000570.1:0-6463 GCA_035577805.1 Verrucomicrobiia bacterium | reverse complement strand
ATGCACGGAGGTCGTTTGCCAATGCACGGAGGTCGTTTGCCAATGCACGGAGGTCGTTTGCCAATGCACGGAGGTCGTTTGCCAATGCACGGAGGTCGTTTGCCAATGCACGGAGGTCGTTTGCCAGTGCGCGGAGGTCGTTTGCCAGTGTTCGGAACCTCAAAACATTTTTTCGGAGCCCGATGCCACGTCCAACCGTCCGTTTGCAATGTATCGAAGGGCTTTGGCCCCAGAAGAGGTGCTTCATTTCAGACAAGATTTCAGGCGTCGAATTGGTTCCCGCTCTGGGTTATCAAAAATCACTCACCTGGCACGGAACTGCCCACAGATAACCCAGATTCACACAGATAATGAAAAGCCTTGGACCATCCATCCTTATCGTGCGCCCGCGAACTGTTGGAAGCCAGGCCACATCTTGCTTGCGGCGGTGCTTTCTGCCACCGTTAGTCTGATCCGATGAAAGCGTTTCGCCTCAAAAACTTTCTCTTCCTAATCGTGACACCTTCAGTCTGCGTCGCTGCAATGAGGGCTCACGGCGCCGCCAGCAACAGTATTGCGCGCGTTTGGAATGAACGGGCGTTCGCGGCCGGCCGGGTCGATACGACCCATCCGCCGGCACAGGCGCGCAATTACTTCAGCCTTTCGGTCTGCATGTATGACGCCTGGGCGGCTTATGATCCAGTGGCAATCGGTTACGTGTATCGTGACAAACACACGGCGCCCGATATCGCTGCAGCGCGAAGCAACGCCATCAGCTACGCGGCCTTTCGCATGCTTATCGAGCGGCATGTTTACTCTAGAACGGCTTTTAACACCCTGGTGCTTGATACGAACCTATTCATTAGCCTCGGTTTCAGCCCCACTAACACCACCCGAGATACCTCCACGCCGATCGGCGTGGGCAACACGATCTACGATAAGGTCTCGCTTTGGTTCAGCAACGACGGTTCCCGCCAGACCAATGGAACGCCCTATAACCCTGCGCAACCTTCTCTCATCCCGAACGCTTACCCCGACTATCCCGTTGGCGATCCGCGCCGCTATGTTTATGTGAATCCAGCGCTGGCTGTTTATCCGAATCCAGAGACCATGGGCCCCTGCGGGCTCGATGATGGTTTCGGCAACGGAATTGTTGATGTCAACCACTGGCAACGGTTGAATGTGGTCACCGCTGTGGACGACAACGGCTTTCCCGCCTCCGTCCAACAAAGATTTCTCGGCGCCCAATGGTTTTGGGTCCGGCCCTTCTCGCTAACCCGACCGGACGAGAACAGCCTGTGGAACGATCCAGGTCCGCCTCCGTACTTTGGAGGAGCAACCCACGCCCAGTTCATCCACGAGATCGTCGAGGATATTCGGGCCAGCAGCCAGTTGACCGTCGCTGACGGCGTGACCATTGACATCTCTCCTGGTGTCTATGGCAATAACAGCCTTGATGATCCGCCTGCCCACTACGAATTCCCTAATATTTACGATGGACATGGCCACACCAATAATCCAGCCACTGGCCTGCCTTACGGCTCCAATTTGGTCAAACGCGGCGATTATGCGCGCGCTCTCTCTGAATTCTGGGCCGATGGTCCTAATTCTGGGACGCCTCCGGGGCACTGGAATGTGGTGGCAAACGACATGTCCGATAGTCCATCGCTGGTCAAAAGAATCGGCGGCACAGGTCCTATCGTCGACGACCTGGAATGGGATGTGAAAATGTATTTGGCCCTTAACGCTGCTACTCACGACGCGGCTTGCGCCTGTTGGGCACTCAAGCGCTTCTATGATGGCTGGCGCCCGATAAGCGCGATCCGCTACGTGGGCGGCCTTGGCCAGTCCAGCTATCCGAGCTTGCCTTCCTACAACGTCCGTGGGCTTCCGCTCATCAGCAATCTTATCGAATTGGTTACCGCTTCCTCGGTCAGTTCTGGCCGGCACGCCGGTTTGACACCGGGCAAGATTGCCGTTCTGGGCTGGCCTGGCGAAACCCCGCAACGCGCCGTTCCCAACGGCGTTCACTGGATGCAGGCCGAATGCTGGACGACCTACCAAAGATCCAACTACGTCGTGCCCGCCTTTCCTGGCTATTTTTCGGGTCACAGCACCTTCAGCCGCTCGGCCGCCGAAGTGCTCACGGCCTTGACTGGTTCGGAATATTTTCCAGGGGGCATCATCACCTATACCATTACCAACCTCGCCAACGAAAAAGGCCCCTCCGCGCCGGTGCCGTTACAATACGCCACATACTACGATGCCGCGGACGCAGCCGGAATGTCGCGCATTTGGGGCGGTATCCATCCTCACATCGATAATCTCGCCGGTCGCCGCGCCGGTGCGGAAATCGGAAAAGGCGTCTGGGCACTCGTAAAGAAATATTGGGACGGCTCGGTGACGAATACGCCAATTACACTTGCCGTTCGCAAGCTCAATTCTTCCAACCACGAAGTGCGCTTCAATACCCTCCGTGGTCTGTATTACAAACTCCAGTCCAAGACCGACTTCAGCAGTCCTTTTGCCGATAACGGAGGGGGGCTAACGCAGACAATGGACACCGTGGTCATCCGCACTAACGCTACTGCTGGAGCCCAGGAATTCTACCGCGCGGTGAGCTCCCCGACTCCCTAAGCGCTGGGTGCATGACAAAATTGCAGAGATAGGCGTTACTCAAGTGCAGGCGCAAACCAACCATGCCGCAACCTCAGCCAGCGCAGGGCTGAGCCGGATGTCTCCTGAGTTAACGATCGCCGTTGCGGTGGTCTTTATCTTGGCCAGCTGTGCGGGACTCGGCCTGCTGAGCGCGCCAGCTGCAGCGCAGACGTCTGGTCCAACGGCGGTGGCTTCGCGCACACTCCGGGTGGCCTGGGTTTATGATCGCCAGGAACACATCGCCGCCAACCGCGCCGCGCGCAACTGTTGGGCCATCTACTGGGAGGAGATTTTTGATGAACTTGGATTAAATGCAGAGCGCGTGCCGCCGGGCGCATTGCACCGAGCCGAGCGCTTGTCGAGGTATAGCGCAGTGATCCTCGAAGGAAGCATGGCGCGCCAACTCGATGGCTCGCAGCGAAAAGCTCTGACCCATTGGATTGAGCAAGGCGGAATACTCATCGCGGCTGGCGCTGCGAACCTGGACGAATTGGCTGGCAATCGGGCACAGGGCCATCTGTCCCAGCCGGATGGCGAGTTTAGTTGCGCCGCCACGTTCGCATTGCAACCGTATCCTCTCACCGCAGGCATTCATTCTCCGCTCCAGCCGCAGCAACGATTGCTGGCTTTTTCTGAAGTTCACCTGGTCCAGCCGGAGAGTTCTGTCGAGCTGGCCCGCCTTTATGATCCCGCAGGGCAGGACACAGGCTGCGCCGCCCTGACGGAGCGCCGCCTCGGCCGCGGCCGGATTTATGTGTTCGCCTTCAGCTTGGCACAAACGATGTGGGTGTTGCACCAGGGACGTCCAGTGGACCACGATTACGATGGCGACAATTACCTTCGTCGTTCGGATGCCATTGTCATCCGGCCGCATTCGATTGAAGTGGGTTACGCCGACGAGATTCTCTTCTTATTGCAGAACCTGTTGGGGGCGTTCCCGACGCCGATGATTCACCAGTTGCCGCCGGCGGCAGACGGCGGCATCCCTGATGCGTTGTTTCATTGGGGTGGCGATGACGAGGGTGATCGGACGGGCGTGGCGTTGCGCGCTTCGGACTGGATGAAGGGACGCGGCTTGCCTTATCACATTAATGCGATGCCCTGGCCGAGCGGCCGCTTCGGACTGAGCGCCGATGACGCTCGCCGGATTCGGAAGAACGGCCACGACGTCTCCATCCACTTCAACTTCATCGATGGTTTCCCGCCCGGGACCGGTTTTTCAGAACGAGATGTTGCCACACAGGCCGCGGCGTTCCGGCGCGACTTCAAGCAGCCTTTTGTGTGTAGTGTAAACCACTGGTGCCGCTGGACGGGCTACGCCGAACCGGCGAAGTGGATGCGTCAAGCCGGCGGTCTGGCGGACAACAGCTTCACTCACGCTGGTTCACCGCCGTATAACCCGGTTAACCTCCTGGGCTTTTCCTTCGGGACTTCATTCCCGTTTTGGTTTCGCGACGGTTGGGCGGGCCGGAACGCTCGCATTGAGTACCTTGAACAACCCGTAACGGCGTATGAATGCGGTTATGTCGGACAGGAACGCGCGGATTTTCCGACTGTCCGCAAGGTTATCGATCTCGCCGCTTATCATCATCTCACCATGAATATGTTTTATCATCCGATCTATATCGATCAGTTTCCCCATTGCCGGGAAGCGATCGACGAAGCGTTGCGCTATCTCAAAGAACGCCGGATTCGTGCCGTGCACTTGAGCAGCGACGGACTGTATCGATGGTGGGACGCGCGTTCCCAGACTCGCCTGACGGGGGTGAGATTGGCTGAGTCAACCTTGAGCTTTACGGTGAAGACCGCTTATCCCGGCGGGGTGATCGTCAAGATTCCCATCGGTCACCGAGCTGTGCAATCGGTGGACGTTAATGGCCGCTACGCGACGTCGGAAACCGAGGAACATTTCGGCCAGCGTTGGCTCATGATCGCGGTCCCGGCGGGGCAGACGCGTGTGGAATGCGAGCTGGTGGACACGACCTTGGCGGCACCTCCCCCGCACTCACTCGGAGCCCAAGGGGCAAGGGAATTGGGGGCAATGGAATTTCAGACGATTGAACGATTGAACTGAAGGACGCTTCCGTGGTACGTGGAAAGCTCTGTGATTCCAGACTTCGTTGTTAGTCTCCTTTGGCGGCCTTGATAATCAGCTGTGAGGTTTGGGCGGGGCGATCGGCCGCCGTGGGATCGTCACAAGCCCACCTGCCGAAAACGCGAGCGGATTTCCTTGAAATGGAAATCCAGAGAACATAGTTGTTCCAGTTCTCCTTTGCGGAAGTGGCGGGCCACTTCCGGGTCGGCCTGCAGTACCTGGACGAAATCGGCATTGTCGCGTCCGGCGTGTTTCACTTCCCAGGTCTTCATGGCATTGCGCTGGACCAAATCGTAAGCCTCCTCGCGGGTCAGGCCTTTGCGAATGAGCGCGAGCAGGACAGTTTGGGAATTCCACATCCCCAGGCTGAGGCCGAGATTTTTCTTCATGTTCTCGGGGTAGACGGCCAGGCCCTCCATCAGGCGAACCAGCAGGCTGAGCATGTAATCCAGCAGCGTGCAGGAGTCGGGGAAAATAATGCGCTCCACGCTGCTGTGGCTGATGTCGCGTTCGTGCCAAAGCGCGACGTTCTCGAGCGCAGCCACCGCGTGGCCGCGCAGCACCCGCGCCAAACCGGTCAACCGTTCCCAGGTGATGGGGTTGCGCTTGTGCGGCATGGCGCTGCTGCCTTTTTGTCCTTTGGCAAAGGGTTCCTCCGCCTCCAGGACTTCGGTGCGTTGCAGATGCCGAAACTCCACCGCCCACCGTTCGATGCTCGCGCCGATCAGGGCCAGCGTGTTCATGAATTCGGCATGAATATCCCGCTGCACCACTTGCGTGGCGATCGGGGCCGGACGCAATCCAAGTTTTTTGCAGATAAAGCGCTCCACATCGGGCGACAAATGCGCGCTGGTGCCCACCGCGCCTGAGATCTTGCCGACGGCGACGGCCTCCCGGGCCGTTTCCAGGCGTTCGATCGCGCGTCCGAACTCGTCGTACATCACAGCCAATTTCAATCCGAAGGTCGTGGGTTCGGCATGAATCCCGTGGCTGCGGCCGATGCACGGCGTGAATTGATGTTCCTTGGCGCGTTTGCCAATCGCCGTGCGCAGTTGGTCCAGATCCTCTTTAAGAAGATCTGCGCTTTGGGTGAGTTGCACGGCCAGAGCTGTATCCAGCACATCGCTGCTGGTTAAGCCAAAATGCAACCAGCGACTGGCGCGATCGTTGATTTTTTCGGTGACCGCCGTGGTAAACCCGATCACGTCATGGTTGAGAGTTTTCTCCAACTCCTTGGCCCGCTCCGTCAGACCTTTCGCATCCGCCAAACAACGGTCGGCCCCCGCCTTAATCCGCGTGAAATCAGCTTGCGGAATAACTCCTTCCTTGACCAGGGCTTCCGCCGCCAGCATCTCAATCCGCAGCCAAAGAGTTAGTTTGTTCTCGTCCGTCCAGATCTCTCGCATGGCCGGACGCGAATAGCGCAAAATCATGGGCCCACATTAGTGAGACGGGGGGAAACCGGAAAGCGGAAAGCGGAAAGTCAAAAGCCTCTACTGCGTTGTGTCTGCGCCGAAGGGCGGGCGAATTCCAAAAGCACCCGCCGCGCGCTACGTTTCCGCTTTTCGCTTTTCGCTTTCCGCTTTTCCCCCTAGTGATGTGTCTCACAAATAGCTGGTGTTTTGTTGCGCCCAAAATGGGCTGGGGCGAGGCGCGACGAGGGAGCATATCCGCAGCGATCTGTGACCGAGGAGCAACGAAGCCCCAGGCCATTTTCGGCGCAACCCTTCG
>DATLUX010000569.1:0-5651 GCA_035577805.1 Verrucomicrobiia bacterium | reverse complement strand
CCGTGAACGCCGGCACGTGCGCACAGTGCCATGACAGCCGGACAACCCATTCCATCGCGACCGCATGGAACACCAAGGCCACCGAGTGGAGCAATTCCAAGCACGCGCGCTCCCCGCGCACGCCCTCCGGCCCGACCCGCGAGGCCTGCGTGCGCTGCCATACCACCTACGGGTTTATCAAGTTCACCGCGACGGGAAGCCAGATCATCTCCAATACGCTCTACGAGGCGATCACCTGTTCGGCCTGCCATGACCCGCACTCCGCCACCAATGCTCACCAATTGCGCGCCACCGAGATCTACACCCTGCCGGAAGGGACGACCGTGACCAACGTGGGCAACGGCGCGCTGTGCATGACCTGTCACCACTCCCGCAATGGCTCGGCCGAGGAAAACATCGCCAAGTACCAGCTGAACCAGCCGACCTGGGCAGGCGGAGTCAGTTTTGGCCCGCATGACAGCACGGCCGGCGACATGGTCGAGGGCGTCAACGCCATCACCTACGGCAAGAACGTCCCGAGCGGATCGCACAGCGCCGTGATCCCCAATGTCTGTGTGGGTTGCCACATGCAGCCCGTCGCGACCACCCACCCGGCCTGGGGTAAGGCCGGCGGGCACACTTATAGCATGACTTATGACGTGGTGAACGGCGGCGTCACCAACAGCCTGGATCTGGTCGACACCTGCGTCAAATGCCACGGCCCTATCCAAACCTTCAACTTCGCCCGCAAAGACTACGACGGGGATGGAGTCATCGACGGAATCCAAACCGAAGTGCAGCATCTTCTCGACAAGCTCTCCCGGCATCTACCGAACTCGACTTACCGGGCGGACGGAAATTATGTCGCGGACGGCGAGGTCAAGGTGATTGACCGCAATACGGTCAAGACGAACTGGCCGACGAAGTTCCTCAACGGCGCCTGGAACTATCTGTTCGTGAATGTCGAAGGCAGCAGGGGCATCCATAACGCCCCCTTCGCGGTGGGCGTGCTCAAGGCGTCGATTGCCGATCTGACCGGCGACGCCAATACCGACGGATTGCCGGACTCCTGGCAGATCCAATACTTCGGGAGCGCGAACGCGCCGAATGCCGGCCCGAACGCGTCCCCCGCGGGCGATGGCGTCCCCAATTGGCTCAAGTACGGGCTGGGCCTCGACCCCACCATTCCGGGTATAGTGGTCCCGGATGGGGTGGTCTGGGCCAATGGCACTGCCATCGGCGGATCCACCAACACCATCCACATCTATACCGCTGCGGAAATCGCCTTCGATACCGAACTGGGCCGGACTTATCAAATCCAGTCCGTGTCCAGCCTGGGCAGCGGCTGGCAGAACGTCGGGTTGCCGATCCCGGGAACCGGACAAGCCATCAGCTACGTCACTCCGACACGCTCGAAAGCGGAGCAATACTATCGCGTGGTTCATTCGCCGTAGCCAACTATCGGACGGATTCCTTGAGCTGCCGAAATGCTTCGACCTGGGCCGAAGATCGGACCGTGATATCCCTAAGCTTGGCAGCCTGCTCGGCCTGCAGCCGTTGCAACTCACCCAGCGCCGCCTGCTTGTCTGCCTCCGCGTTCGCGTCCTGCGCGCGGGCGACCCGTTGCTGGGCTTCCTGGAGCCGGCTCTCCATTTCATTCATCGCCGCCTTGAAATCATTGACGGCGGACTCGCGCAGAATCCGCGTTCCCTCCTCCAGGGAGAGGGAAGCGAAGTTAGGGATCTGGCGCTTTACCTCCACCAGGGTCGCCGGATCGACGGGCACGGCACCCGTCGCAGTGGGAGCTGATGGAACCGGGCTGGAGACACGGGTAATGGCGCGGGACAGGTCGGATTCCAGCGCCTGCTCCCACTCCGGATAGAGGCGGGGAATCGACTCCTTCCGGTTCGCCTGAATCACGGTGAGACCCAGGTAACAGGAGTCGCCCTTGTCCAGATTGAACGGCTTCATGCCGTCGGCGGCTGCCGCTGCCGCGTCGGCCCGCGAACGGTGGCGACTCACAGTGATTTTGCCGCCAGCCTCATGTCGATACGCGGCCAGCAACTGTTCCACCCTACCGGCGAAGGCCGTCACGGCCTCCGGCACAGTTGCCGGATCCAGTACTACGTAGAACCGGATCTCAACTGACCCATGCAACTGCTGCAGCACCGCCATCGTGCCGGCCGATAAGGCTTCCACGTCCTGCCCAGGCGCTTCCCCCTCCGTGTTCACTACACTCCGTTGCACACGGCGTGAATGCCAGAGTCCGCCGAGTGCCAGACCGATGAACAGGCACAGAGCTGCGACCAACAGCGTGCGAATGCCGGTCTGGGCGTGGGTGCGGGGCGGCTTTGCTGGATCAACCTGGGACAGCGGGAATGGTCTCATAATGGGAACGGGACACTTTAGCTTGGCTAGTGATGTTTGCCCTCCGCACTATGCCAACGGGATTGGCCTGAGCGACAAAAAATGCATCGCGCTGCGGGACGCGCCAACGTATCATGGCCGCGGCGGATGCAACGACACAACAAACCATGTCGAAAGTCCGGCAAAATCGGGAAAGCTCCGACATCGTTTGTAGGTAGCCTCGGGCCGGGCTATATGTCGATGCGACGAGAATCTTCCCTGCTGCCCGTCGGCCTTGCTGCACCGCGCCGCCACCTCAACCTGCACCCACTCCAGATGCCCGGAAATGCGCGCGGGCGCCACCGACGTTACTCATGAAGCGCACGACACATCCCCTGCGGGCCGTCCGGGCCGTCGCATTCCTGACGCTGACTACAGGCTTCCTCGGCGTCGGCACGGCCGGCACGGCCGAGGAGATTCAACACTTGAGCATCACGCAACCCGGTGGCATGCCCGGATTGCCGGTCATGGGACCGATTCAGCAAGTTTCCAACGGTGTGAGTGTGACGTGGTTTGGTCCGGCGGGATATTATCAACTACTGGAGAAGACGAGCATGACTACCTCCACTTGGCGAGCGGTCGGCGGGCTTCGCTTGACCAATCAGGCCATCTTGAGCTCAAACCACGCCAGTTCCTTCTTCCAGGTTTTAGGCCCCACCTCGAGTTATGCTGGCTCCCGAGCCTGCCTCGACTGCCACCCGGGGCCTCATGCCGCCGTGATGAACACCGCGCACGCAGGCGCCTTTACCAACCGCTCGTTCGCGATGCAAGGAGGCCAGACCGATCCGTCCTGCCTCGCCTGCCACACGGTCGGATACGGTTTGCCCACGGGGTTCGCCGTGACGAATCGAAACGGCATCGTGACCTACTCAACCCATCTGGCCGGCGTGCAGTGCGAAAACTGCCACGGCCCCGCCGCCCGGCACGCAGCCAACCCAAGCGATTTCACCGTGCGCGCGCGCCTCGAAATCGCGGCCACGATGTGCGGCGGGTGTCACACCGCCGAGTCGGTCCCGTCCCGCGTGGCGAGCTCGCATCTTCCCTTCTACGAGGATTGGAATGCCTCCGCCCATCGAGTGGTGAATGACTCGGTGCGGGCGAACTTTTCCGGCTCTAATTCGTCCAATTCCATCTCCAATTGCGGACGCTGTCACTCTGGAACGGTGCGCGAGGCGCTCCTGGAAAATGCCCCACTGCCCGGGGGACACGAAGCTGGCGCCATCGGGGTTGTCTGTGCCAGCTGCCATGACCCGCACGAGAACTATCTCCACACCAACGTCCTGGCCGGCGTGCTGTCCTTCACCAACGAGCTCACCGGCTTTTCCTACATCTTCACCAATAGCGCGCTGGGAGTGCGCTACACCAATCAGCTCCGCGAGCCCCTCGCCTCGCTCCGGGACTATCGGACGAGCGGGGACTTCGCGACCAATTACGACGCGACCATCAACGGCTGTGCCCAGTGCCACAACGATCGGGCCGCGTCCTACCGCGCCACGAAGTCACCGCCGCATTCCTCGCTCCAGTACAACATGCTGCTGGGCACCGTGGGGGAAATGACCAACGGCGTGCCTCCGCAGTTCCCCGCCGCGCACTCCCGCATCGAGAAGCAGTGCGCCAGCTGCCATATGCAGACCCCGCCCGCGGAGTCCGGGCACAAGTTTACGCTCACCTCCTATGAAGCCTGCGCCAGTTGTCATGGCACCGCGTCCAATGCCCAGGGGTTGGCCGACCTCCTCAAGTCAATCAATACCTCGTTGGGCCAAGACGTGAAGGACGGACTGGATCAATGGGGCACCACCAAGGCCCCCATCCCCATACGCCCATACGGCGCCCTCGCCTGGGAGTATGAAAACGCCGGCCAGCTTTCCAGCCCCGATGGCACCGGACACGGCCCCACCATGGACGAGCAGCAATACATCCCGGACAATATCAAAAAGGCGCGCTTCAACCTCTATCTGGTGTTCAATGACGGAAGCTTCGGCGCCCATAACGGCCCGTTGGCCATCTCCCTATTGCAGGCCGCCCAAAGCTGGGTGACCACCGAACTGAACCAATAAGACCAACAAGGATATCTAACTCGATGGTGTGTGTTTCGACCGGCTTCTGAACCACACCGCCGCCGTGAGAACGGAGAATTTGATGACGGATCGCAACTTCCGCTTGCTGGACGGGCTGCTCTCGGGACGAAGCCGACGACTGGCGACTGGCGTCGGGCTCGTCGCTGGGGTAATCGCGATGGTTTCCTGCACCAGTGTGCGCCGTTCCGTGGTGAACCTCCCCATGGTCCCCGGCGCCAATTACGTCGGTTCCAAGGAATGCGAACAGTGTCATGAGAAGATTTACCGGGACTTCACCACCACGGCGGATCACGCGCGCCTGATGACGCCCGGCCCAAATGCATTCGAAGTGGGCTGCGAATCCTGTCATGGCCCATGCAGTCTCCACGTCCAATCGGGCGCCGAGGTCAAGCCTCCCTATATCGTAACAGGCGGCCGGCCCAGCCCGAATCCACGCGGCGCCGCCCCGGTGCTGCCGGCCGGGCTGCTCAAAGAAAACGTCTGCCTCGATTGCCACCTTGACGTGCGCGGCCAGTTCAATCTTCCCAGCCGCCACCCTGTCCCGGAAGGGAAAATGAGTTGCATGGACTGTCACCCCCCACACAAGGGCTCGATTCACCTGGGCGGCGGCATGTCGTTGCTGGACGCCAACGAAAGCTGCTTCCGGTGCCACGCGGCTCAACGTGGCCCGCACGTGTTCGAACACGAGGCCATCCGTGAAGGATGTTCGGTCTGTCACACCCCGCACGGTTCGGTCAACGCCAAGCTCCTTACTGCCCGCAACGCCAACCTTTGTCTCAAATGTCATTTCCAGCGGGTCAGCGGGGGCGCGATTCTGATCGGTGGCGCGGACCACTCTCTGTTCCTCCAGCGCCTTCAACAAGGCACCTGCTGGACCGCGGGTTGCCATGAGGCTGTTCATGGTTCCCGCGTCGACTCCTCTCTGCGCTTTTAGTGATGTGTCCCCTAAATAGCTATACATTAGCCAACCCAGGACACGCCATGAAATCCAGAACGACCATCCGCAGGAAACGGCGGTGGCGGGTGTGCGCGTTCCTGTCCGGAATCTTTGTCGCCCTCTCCCTCTCCGGCGCCGAAACCAATGCCCCGCCTCCCACCGCCGGGGGAACCAATGCGCCGCCAACCGCAACGCATTGATTCCCCCGGCGATGAGAGGCAAAGCATTGGTTTCGGCGCCGGAGAGGGAGA
>DATLUX010000568.1:0-2116 GCA_035577805.1 Verrucomicrobiia bacterium | reverse complement strand
GAGCTTCAAAACGGTGGACAAACATCGGCAGCATCTCATGGGCAAGCTCAACATTCATGACGTCGCAGGTCTCACCCGCTGCGCCATCGCTGAAGGCCTCATCGAGAGCAGTGTCCGAGTCAAAATTGCCTAGCAGGCTGTAAAGCTAGATCGGTTACAGCACACTAGCCCGACCCGCTGCATCGCGGCTTTCAATCGTGTTCTTTTGTTTTGTTTCGTTCAGAATCTCCGCCGCCAGCGCTAGGAGCTGCGTTCCGATCAGGATCTTCTCTCAGGATTTTGGCAATCTCTGGCGCGGGAATGCCCAACCGCGCCTCCAAAACCTTCAAGGCCAGCCGGCGGCAATCCTCCCGGCGCTGGTCGAGCTCTTTGCGGAAGATCACTCCGAGGACCAGGAAACCGAACAGGCAGATGAGCGAGGCTGTGCCCAGGGCGCACAGAGCCTTGATCAGGAGCCGTGTGGTCAACTGCGGTAGATTCAAAGGGTACTCCGCCATGAAGACCGCGGCATAACCCAGGCCGGCCATCGCCAATGCAGCCAGCAGGGCCACCAGCCAAACGGCGCGCCGCACAATCCGCTCGTCCCGCTGAATCTGCGTGATTCTTTCCTCTAATCGATGTCGTTCCTCGGTGTCATCGTAGCGAATGCACTGCCGCAGAAATGCCGTTTCCCGTTGGTGATCGCTCATAATTGGGTCTTCGTTGCGGCCTTAAATGTGCTCGATGGGCTGGCCTTCACCAGCGGGGGATCTCCCCGACGGTGAATCGTGGAAGCTCACCAAGAATGGCGAGCTCGGGAGAACCTCCCCATGGGGGAAACACCCCACGGTCAATCCCCGGATGGCTCGCACGGTTTCCCGGCCTATGATTGCAGTGCGATGAAAGATAACGCACCGTCGCCCACTGCAGAGCCAGTGAGCACGGGAGCTCAATGCGGAACCAAGCCGCGCCAGCGCATTCTTGTGGTGGATGACGACATTTCCATCCGTCAACTCAACACCGACATCCTGTTGCGCGGTGGTTACGAGGTGGATTCTGCGGAAGATGGCGCTGCCGCCTGGGAAGCGCTTTGTGCCGACAGCTACGATCTCCTGATCACCGATAACAACATGCCGAAGCTGTCAGGGGTTGAGTTGCTCAAGAGGTTGCGCGCTGCCCGTATGGCGCTGCCGGTCATCATGGCGACCGGATCATGGCCACGGGAGGATTTCACTCGCCATCCCTGGCTTCAACCGGAGGTGACGCTGCTGAAGCCGTATGCGATCGAGGAGATGTTGAGAACCGTGGAAGAAGCTCTGCGCGCGACCGCCGCTACCCCGAGTAACTGTGTCACTCACAACCCGGCGAAGCCGACCACCGTGGATTGAGACCGTTTCAAACGCGGGAGTCAGAGCCGCTGAGGTAGCGCTAGCCGGCAGAGCTCGGTGATCGAAAAACTCTCCCTCCTGCTGCAGGCGTCGGCCTGGATGGATTTTGAGGTGATTCTCCGGCAGGGGGGAAATCCCCCAGGGTGAACCCCGTAATGCCGCCTGACCGCACTTTGGTCATACTCGGGCCATGCGAACAAGCAACCGGCGGACCGATCTGACGCCGAGCAGCTATTGGTCATTGCGATGCCGAGAACGATCAGAGCCGCCTGCGCCCCTTCGGCCGGGGTTGCTCGAGCCGCCCTTGAAAGAAACAGCAAGCCAAGTCAAGACACGCGGAGAAGGTCTTGCGATCCTAAAGGCCACGAAAGTTCCAATTTCTGCGTGAGGGCAAGGAGGGCAGGGAGACAAGTCACGCCAAGGACGACGCGGTTTGGGTCGAGTTGGGGGGAAAGGTCATCTCGTCCTACTTCAATGCCATCCTCGCAGAACCAGCTCTGCGACCGCCGTGAGGCGGTCGCAGGGCGGCCTGTAAACTCATCGCCCCAAACAGAAAGAGCAGTGATACCTTATGGATGGATTGAAGCAATGGTCCGATACTGTCATACTGTCGGTGGTTTCTTGGGTCGCTGAGGAATGCATCGGGCATCATCGATTAAACGGGACAACAACCAACGCCGCCACAAAACGTGGGGCGTGAATTCGGCGTAGATCATGAAACGCAAATTGATCGGGTTGTCGCAACGATA
>DATLUX010000567.1:0-21499 GCA_035577805.1 Verrucomicrobiia bacterium | reverse complement strand
ACCTGACCTTCGGGAACTCGAAACTCTTGGCCTTCTCACCCCTCACCCCGGCCCTCTCCCCGTTGAGGGGAGAGGGAGCAGTTCATGGTCCCAATGCGCGTCCAAAAGTTGGAGGTCCGTCCTACCCATGAACCTGACCCTCACCCGGCCTTGCGGCCACCCTCTCCCATCCGACCCTGGCTACGCCGGAGGCTTCGCCGAGGCGAGTGGGAGAGGGGCTGGGGGTGAGGGCTCTTTTTCAGTGGAAGTTCATGGCCCCAATTCGCCTGCATCAGCAGATGGAAGCTACCCATGAAGCTGCGCTCACCTAAATTCCGCAAGCCTCCCAAATCTTCCAGCGCGATCCAGGATCTGCTGACGGTCATGGCGCGTCTGCGTTCGCCTACCGGTTGTCCCTGGGATCGCGAACAGACCCATCGCACGCTCCGTTATCATGCCGTGGAGGAAGTCTACGAACTGCTCGATGCCATCGAAGCCGACGACGACGAGGAAATGATCGAGGAGCTCGGCGATCTGCTGCTTCAAGTGGTTTTCCATTGCCAACTGGCCCGCGAACGAAAGGCTTTCGACTTCGAAACCGTCAGCCGCCGGATCGTCGACAAGCTGATCGGACGCCATCCGCATGTCTTCGGGGATGCCAAGGTCAAGACGGTTGAAGGGGTGTGGACACAATGGGAACAGATCAAACATGCCGAGAAACGCGGCACCCGCCATCACCGGCCGTCGGCGCTCGACGGCATCCCGCGACATCTTCCCGCCCTGCTGCGCGCCGAGAAGCTGCTCAAGAAAGCGCGCAAAGCCGGGCTGCTCGAGAAAGCTTCGGGCCCGAGTTCCGCGAGGCGCGCACGCGACATCGGGAGCCAACTGTTCGATCTGGCGGCCGAAGCCCAAGGCCGCGGCTGTTCCGCTGAGGAGTTGTTGCGCGACGAGATCAACAAACGCGAACGCGCCCTGCGCCAGCACGAACGAAGAGTGGCCAGGGCGAAATCACACTGAACCGCGACAAAGGGGCAAGGTGAATTGTAGCGGCGGTCTATGACCACAGGATTTCGCGCTCTTGTGCGCCCGGCGGCGATCACAGGCCACCGCTGCAGTGTATCCGGTCGGAGGCAGCGTTGGGTACTTTCTACGCTCAGGTCCGAAACACGATGAAGCGGCCTGAAGGCCGCGATCCACACCTTTTCTCGGCCACCTTTGGTCGAGCCCATGATCAGGATCCCCCCGTGCAAAGAAAGAAAAGCTGGTTCATAAGCGGCTCACCCGTATCATCCGCGCACCGAACCGAGCGTGAGTGGTATGAGCCGTATCAAGATGTATCGTTGTCTGTTCATGGGCTGGCTGTGTGTATGCGCGGTGCTCGTTGCGAGGGCGGATGCAACGGCCGGCTCCCGCGGCAAACGGCCGGAGCCGGTATTGATCCTGCACGATTCCGCGGGACCATTCGGTTGGATTGGCGATGTGCACGCGCGGATGCTGGCCAATCTGGTCGGGCATTTCGACCTGCCCTGTCTAGTGACGCCCGTGGAAAGTTATCGGGTCGGCAGCATCCAACAAGCTCGCGCGGTCTTCTACCTGGGCATCACGTATAATAATGCGTTGCCGCAAGCGTTCCTCGAGGAGATCAGCGCCAGCTCCAAACCGGTGTGTTGGTTGAAGTATAATCTCTGGGAACTGGGCGCGGGCGATGGCTCCGCCTTTGCGGCCCAACATGGATTTCGTTTTGATTACCTTGACTTGTCCGGCTACGAGACGGTGCGTTATCAGGGCGAAGCCCTGGACAAAAACCAACTCGACCCGGAGCTGGGCCGGACCACGATCCTGAACCCGGGCCTGGCTGCCGCAGCCGCCTGGGCTTGCCGCGAGGCCGACTCCAATTGCATCCCCTACGCAGTGCGGGGCGGCAATTTCTGGTATATCGCCGATACGCCGTTCAGTTTCATGGGCGAAGAAGATCGTTATCTGGCGTTTTGTGATTTGCTGCACGACATCCTTGCCATCGACCACGCCGAACAGCATCGAGCGATTATTCGCCTGGAGGATGTGGATCCGCGCTCGTCGCCGGCCGCTTTGCGAGGGGCCACGGACGCGCTGGTGGCTGAGAACGTGCCTTTCCTGCTGAACGTCATTCCCGTTCACGCGGACCCGCTGGGGTATTACAACGGCGGCGTGCCGCGCGTGCTGCCTTTATCTCAAACGCCGGCTTTGCAGGAGGCTTTGCGGGACGCCGTGCGTCGTGGAGGCCAGATCATCCTGCACGGCTATACGCATCAATACAGCGCCGCGCCCAATCCCTATAACGGCGCCAGTGGCGATGATTTTGAATTCTTCCGCGTCACGCTCGATGCCGCGGGGAACCTCACTCAATACACGCCGGTACCGGAAGATTCGTTTAAGTGGACGCGCGGGCGGGTGAGAGCAGCCCTGCGGGAACTGAAGACCGCCGGGTTCACCGCCACCGGATGGAGCACGCCGCATTACGCAGCGTCGGCGCTCGATTACGTGGTCTTCAGCGACTATTTCTCGTTGACCATTCAGCGGGCCATTTATTTCGAGGGCACCGGCGATGTCACGGGTGTTCCCGGGCAAGGCCAACGCTGGCGGGACCAATTCGTCAGCGACGGCCGATTCGGCGGCCAATTGTTTCCGTACGTGATCCAACAGGATATTTACGGCCAGAAAATTGTGCCCGAAAACCTGGGCAACGTTGATCTGCCGATTCTGAACGGAGCCGCAGCGCGGCAGCCTGCGGACATGATCCGGATCGCTCACAAGAACCGTGTGGTCCGGGATGGTTGGGCCAGCGGTTTCTTTCATCCTTTCCTGGACGTGGCCTTGCTCCAGGAATTGGTGCGCGGCATTAAAGCGGAAGGGTACACGTTCGTGCCGTTGACCCCCGACGTGCGCTAGCCCCTCTGGTAGCAGCCGACGTCAGGAGGCTCTGATCCAATGCGGAACGCGGAATGCAGAATATGCAGAATGCGGAATGCGGAATGCGGAATGCGGGAAACCTGCCCTCTGGTAGCAGCCGACGTCAGGAGGCTCACTCTATTCCAACGCGTCCGTCGGGGAAGATCAGAGCCCTTCGACAGGCTCAGGGAGTACCTCGTTACCTCGGCTCCTACGTTAGATTTGCCTCGGCTGCTATTTGGTGGGTAACGGCGCCACGCGCACCCGCAAGAACAATGCTTCCTCGCCGGCAGGGGTCACGCCCCAAGTTTCCGTGGCGGTGCCGCCCGGGTTGATCCGCGTGGAAAGCAGGGCGGCCGAATCCCAGTTGATCAAGTCCGGCGAATACTCGACCCAAATCAAGACATCATCGGCGCGCAAGTTTCGCGAAAGCGCGACGACGAATCGTCCGCTCGCATCGACTTTCGGTTGGACGGCGCCCGGGCCCGAATTTGCATCGGTGTCGCTGGTGCCCAGCGCATATTCCACCAAGGCCACCAGGCCGTCGTGGTCGGAGTCGGCCGCGGGATCCGCGGTGAACACCGTGGCATCGGTTCCGCCCGGATTGCCATAAAGCGATGTGCTCAGCCGCCAGGCGGCGGGATTGGTGACGCCCAGGCTGGGATGAGCCAGGACCAGGGTGTACCCGCCGCCATCGGCATCCACCGGCCAGGGATGCGCGCCGTCGTAGCGGAAGGTGGTGATGAGATCGTTCGATTGGTTTACCAGCGTTAACCGTTCGCCGCCGTTATCCAGGCTGCCGGCAAAAATGCCCGCCACCGGAATGTCGAGCCCATAACGTTGCTGGAACGCAAACAGATCGCTCACCAACACCAACCGCTGGCCCGCGGCCAGCGCCACATCCCGGCTATCCGGAAATGTGTAGGTGATCCCATTGGTGAAACGCGCCCCGCGCAGGTTCACCGCGCGCGTGGATATATTCAGCAACTCGACAAACTCCGTCGCATCACTGCCGGGCGGATTAAAATTGAGTTCGCTGATCACCACCTCGCCGGGGTCCAACGCGGAGGCACCAACCTGGAAAAACGCTTCGTTCAAGGCTGACCATTCGGTGGCGTTCTTGGCCCGGGCTTTCCAGATGGCGTTGCGCGCGATCGTCAGATTGGAACCGGTGACCGCATCCGCCCTCGTTCCGGCCAGTTCCAGATCGAAGCTCGCGTCGCTGGTGGTCGGGCCCGATTGATGCAATTCCACCGCGATCACGTTGGTGCCCGAGTGGAGCAAGGTCGCCGGAGCGGTCAGCACATTAAAATTCTGACCGTCATCGGCCGCGGCCAGGGCCGCCGTTGAGCCGGTCACCACGCCTGCCGGCATCGAACTGCGCGCGGCTTCCTGTCCGTTCAGATAAATCACCGCGCCGTCATCGCGCTTGAGCCGGATGGTAAGGGAGACGAGGCCGGCCGCGTTGGTCACGGTGAAGCGCTGCCTGAAATAGGAGCTGGTCCATTTCTGATTCGGATCGCTGCCGTAGGGAATGACGGTTTGTTCGTCGCCTTCGCCGTAGCCGAGTTGGGCTGGTCCCTCGCTCCAGGAGCTGTCGTCAAAGGAGGGATGTTTCCAGTTGGCCGCCGAATAATTGGGGTCGCCCACGACGATGGCGCTCGATCCCAAGCCGGCGGCATCGGTGAACCAGCGCCAACGAGACCCGACGGGGATCAGTACCTCCGAGACGCCACCAAAGCTGAACACCTGAGCGGCCGGAGAGACCGCTCCGCCAGGCAACCGCGGGTCGGTGCCGTTGGTGGTGTAGTAAATGGCCCCGGCCGCCGGACCGGTAAAGGCCACCAGGAAATTCGACGCCACGATTCCCCCCTCCTGATTGAAGGTCGGCGCATCCAACGCCGGATAAAAGCCGGCGGCCCGCCATTGCGCGAGGGCTTGAGCCGTGCGGGTGGGCAACCAACTGCTCAAGACTGAATCGCGACGGCTGGCCCACTCCGCCGGCGTGAGGTAATTCCACCGCGCCGACTCGGCGAAAAAGGCGCGCTGAATTTGCGTGCACCGATCATTTAAACGCGCGGCGTTGCGAGCCGGCGTGAGCGCGCCGTCCTCGAACATGGCCGCGCGAATCCGATCCGCCAACAGCACGCGATAATCGGGATGCCCCTGCGCGAAGAGCATGGAAAAAATGCTGCCTGGCCCGTCGCCGTCGGCGCGGCCGGGAGTCCCTCGGGCCGTGCGATCGCCGGCTGCGCAATAGAAAGGTCCGCAGAACCAGCCGTCCGCGTCGTTCAAGTAAAACTTAAAACCGCTGCCGGGGCCGGTGGGACCGACACAACGATACTCGCTTTCGCAACCTCCGAACATGTAAGTGAGCATGTAATCCACATACTGGGGCACATCCAGGTAGGGTTTTACCGCCGCATAATTGTTGCGCAGGCTCTTGATCCGGGCCCAGGCGCTGCCATCGCCGTCATACGGTGACCCCGGTTCCGCCCAGCCGCCTACATTCCAATTGCCGTTAATCGATTCATAATCTTCCTTGGTTCCGCCCAAATAACTCTGGTGCATACCCGCGGCCCACCGTTCGCGCACGTGAAACAAGCCCCAATACACCCCATTGAGATAGAGATGCGCGAAACGCCCGTGCGGATTCAACTGCCCCATGTCCAACAGGGTGTCATCGGTGAACACGTTGGACATGTAAAAGCCGCGTTGGTTCATGTCATGCGACCCATTGCGGATCTCCAACGCATCAAATGATTCCGTGGGCGCCCAGCCGTGGGCAAAACCTTCAAACAACGGATACTTCAACCGGCCGGCGCCGTATTCGGTGCGAAAATGGAGCCGGAAACTTTCCTTGGCGAACTGGGTGAAGGCGCCTCCAAACTGGATCACCCCGCAATTCTCCTGGAACCCCGGCTGGCCATCCGGCCGCAACCATTCCACGGAAGCGCGCACCTCGGTGGTGTCATTGGGCGCGCTGGCGCTGACCAACGAGAGCGATGGCACGTCACGGAGCGCATCGCGCATCTGGGGGCCGTAGACGGCGTTGCGAGTGATGGCGGTGTTCATCACGGCTGAAGCGATCACGTTGCTGAGAAAAATGTAGGTATGGGTGTCGACGTCCGTTGGCGCCCAGTTCGCTCGGAAAGCCGCCGCGCGCAGCACGGTGGTGTTGGTGATGCGAATCGGCGCGCTGTAGACCGACCCGCTGGTCGCCGTGGGCTCCGAGCCGTTCAGGGTATAACGAATCGTGGCCCCTGGTGTGGTGCTGGTGATCACCACGGAAAAATTCGTGTCATAAAACCCGCGATCGATGCTGAACGAAGTATCGGCTACCACACCTTGGAACGCGGGGCCATTGGTGGCCCCGGGAGTCGGCGGGCGCATGAACCCGATGCCGCCCGTCGAACCAAGACCGTAACTGACATTTTCCTTCTGACGCGGGAAATGGTTCGTCGCCGGATAATCGACTGGAAACTGCTGCAGCACGGTCAGACCATCGCGGTCCACCAAGGCCAGGTAATCGCCGTCTGCATCCAACTTGAAATTTGTATGAAGTTCCCCCAAGGGATCGCGCCGATCCTTGTCGGAAGCAAAGACGATGCGGTAACCATTGGGCGCGATCCGCGCGTTGGGGAAGGCCCACCGCGTGAGGTTGGTCGGGTCGTCGGTTAAATAGTAGCCCCCTAACTCCAGGTGATACGAATTCGGGTTGCGCAACTCGATCCAGTCGGGTGACGCGCCGTCTTCATCAGCCAGGTTGCCGGAATTCGAGGCGAGGAACTCGGTGATCTGCGGCGGCGCCAGGACCACGTTCAGGCCCACCTTGACCGTCGCCGTGCTGGTGCCCAGTTCGTTGCTGGCAGTCAGGGTGTAAGTGGTGGTCGCGGTCGGGGCAATTGAGATCGACCCACTAGGCAACGGCACGGCCCCGATGCCGGGACTGATGCTCGCGCTGCTGGCATTCAGAATCTGCCAGCGCAACAGCGTGCTCTGGCCGGTAACGAGCGTGTCATCGTCCACCGTAAACGTGCGGATCGTCGGTGGCGGCGCACCATAAACCTCGACCTCGGCGACCTGCGGATTGTAGGCGGCGTTGCTGAGGTTGACGATGCGCACGAATCGACCGGCGAAAGTGCCGGCCGGATTATTCGCGGCCGTGATGGTGTCCACCCCTGCCACGCCGGAGTAACTGCCGTCGGTGCGGAAGTCCGCGCTCCAGTTGACTGCGCCCGGCGTTCCTCCGTTGTCAGAGTAGATCTGGACCCGATAATCGCTCAGGCGCTCCGGGCAACAGCCGTCGGCCCGGTTGCGCAACAAGATGCGATCCAGGCGATAGACCCGCTGCAGATCAATCTGGAAGTAATAATTTAACGTGCCCGAACTGGCCAACGGATGAGCAAACGTGTTGGGATCGCCATCAGTCAGGCTGCTGGCCACCAAGCCGCCCCAGGTCGCCGCGGAGGCCGTCACCGGTTTGCCCAAGGCAATATTCACTAACGGTTCACCGGTCACCTGAAATTCTGTCAGAGTGAAGTTGCCGTCGGTGGACCGCCCCAGGCTCGCGGGTAAGGAGTCAGCCTCATCCCAATCATACGGAAATACCTCCAGGCGAAAGGCGGTAATCCCCGAGAAAGGCGCGTTGGCCACGACTTCAAAGGCCGTGCTCGCCGCGCTGCCCAACGAACGGACGTGGCCATTGGTGAGCACCATGGTCGTGGCCGTGGAAGTTGCTTCCAACGGAACCAACGGACTCCAATTGCCGCCGTCCAGGTTCGGAACCGCATCGGACGTCACCGAAAGCCTGAACTCATTGATGTGTTCGTTCGGACGCGGCCCCGCCTGCAGCAACGTCACGAGCAACGACGAAGCATCCAACGGAAAGGCGCATTGGAACACCGCCGTTTGTGTGTTGAATTGACCGCCGCCTACGCTCCAGCCGTTATCTCCGCCCAACACGTTGTCCACCGACGCCCCGGCATTTCGCGGCGGCGCCTGTTGATACGTCGCGTTGGCAGAGGAGAACACCACCACGGCTGCCAACAAGCCGGTTGGAAAAACCAAGGCGCCACACAACAAAAGGCAGGGCAATGCCAAACCCAGGGCAAAACGACGATTCATCAGGAACGGCCGTCACCATAACATCCTGAACGCAGCCACACAATAGGATAGCCAATCGCAGATAGCCGATAGAGCCGATAGCCAATATAGCCAATCGCAGATATAGCAGATAGCCAATGCCGATAGCCGACATTCGCAACTGGCTCGTTGGCTATTGGCGATAATTGGCGATTATCTATATTTATCTCTTGGCTATCTCCTCAGCCCTGCCGGGCCGCTCAGCTGGTCGCTCGAATAGTAGACCTCAACCTTGGGATTAGTTCCGTCCACGGCGAACGTGACGAGCGCGGACAACCCGCCCACACCGCCGATGTCCAAGCCGCCCCAACGGTACTGCTCGCCCTCGAGGACCGCGGCGTGCTGGGCGGGAGCAAACGGTCGTTTGCCGTAATGACGTTCGCACTCGTCATTGGCGAGTTTGGCCGCCAACTCGGCGGCCGCGCTGGCGCTCAGGGGCGTCCTGCGCCCGTCTTTTGCCTGCGCCTGATTTGAATTGGAGATAGGCGCCTTGGTGGAACATCCCGCCAAGCCGAGGATCAGCAGGACCATGCACCAGCATGAAGGGGAAAAAGCGTCGAAAGCGTGGTTTGGTTTCATAATTCGACTTGGGAACGTTGCCTGAAAGCCAACGACAAAGGAAGACCAGAAATGTTCGCTGCGGGCAGTGTCCAAATGCACCCTGGTGCCCCCGGATCGCGGCCTTTTTAGGCGCCTTTTAGGCCGCTTCAAGCTGAGTAGTTTCCCGCCCTGGAGCGAAGCACGATGAAACGGCGTAAACGCCGCGCACCAAACTGCATTGTTCGGGGGCAGTGCCTAAATACACGCGCCCCCGCACAGTGTCCTTGACCTACTCACGCTTGTCCCCGATCATGTGCGCAGGCTCCCGAATGACGTCATCCCAACGCTCTGAGCGAATGCCAGTCCACCGCCGCAGTGCCGTGCCACCCTATGAAACTTGAATCGCGACTGCCCATCCCGCGGCTGCTCCTGGCTCTTGGTCTGGGCCTGGGCTTGGCCTGGTTCGGAGCAGCCGCGGCGCGAGGTGAGTTTCTTCTCACCGAATTTATGGCGGCCAATAAGACCACGCTCGCCGACGAGGAGGGCCAGTTCTCCGATTGGATTGAAATCCATAACCCGGACCAAACTGGCGCCAATCTCTCGGGTTGGTTCCTCACCGACGATTCCGGCGACCTGAAGAAATGGCAATTCCCATCGACCAATCTCGTCGCCGGCGGATACCTGGTCGTGTTTGCCTCGGGACACGACCGCCGGATTAGCGGGGCCCCGCTGCACACAAGTTTCCGACTCAACGCCCAGGGCGGATATCTCGCCTTGGTCAAGCCCAACGGGGCTATCGCAACGGAGTTTGGCAGCCCAACCAATTCCTATCCCATTCAAGCCGACGACATCTCGTATGGGCTGGTGGCCGGAGATCCTTCGTCGGCGTCCGCGAAGTACTTCACCACGCCCACGCCGGGCGCCGCCAACTTCGGTGGCGTGACTAATGTTAACCTGACGCCGCTATTCTCGTTGGGGAGCCGTGCCTTCACCACGTCGATCACCGTCGCCCTCACGTCGCCCCTCCCTGGTGCCGAGATTCGGTTTACCACGGACGGATCGTCGCCGGGAATACAGTCGCTTCTTTACACTGACCCCGTGGCCCTGACGAATACGACGCGGCTGCGCGCCGCGCTGTTTTTCCCGAATGAACCGCCCGGCCCCAGCGCGAGCGAAACGTATCTGCGCTTGTCGGCCAGCGCGCAACAATTTCGGTCCCCACTGCCCATCGTGGTCCTGGAGAATTTTGGCGCCGGCCCGGTGCCGGGCGTGAACAGCCGCGGCCCCAATCGCGACGGCAGTGGCGTGATCGAGGTCCTCATGCAGGCGCAATCGCTGCTGATCTTTGATCGCACCAACGGTTCGGCCAGTCTGACCAGCGTCCCCGTCACCGCCACACGCGCCGGCCTGAAATTGCGCGGGTCCAGTTCCTTCGATTTCATTAAGAAATCGTATGCGCTCGAAACATGGAAGGAAGGGTATGATGTCGAGCAGAACGTGAGTCTGCTGGGGATGCCTGCGGAGTCCGATTGGGTGCTCTACAGTCCGGACTTCACGCAATACGACTCCTCGCTGATCCACAATTCCTTCATCTACGAGCTCTCCAACCAATCGGGTTATTACGCGGCGCGCACCCGTTTCGTGGAGGTCTTCCTCAACACCACTGGAGCCAGCCTCGGCACCGAACATTACGCCGGCCTCTTTCTGCTCACGGAAAAGGTGAAACGGGGAAAGAATCGCGTCGATTTCGAGCCGATGTCGGCGGACGGCAGCCAGGGCGGCTGGATGCTGAATGTGGATCGCATGGACCCCTTGCCGCCGGGCTCGGCGCCCGGCAGCCTGACCGCGCACCATTTCCATACGGCCGGTCCAGATCGCATCCTGCAAACCGAAGATGATAATCCGTTCGGATATCAGGGGCCCGGCGGCGTGAATGGCGTTCCACCGCCGCGCGATGATTTGCCCGATTTTTATTTTGCTTTCTTTAACTTCGAATCGCCCAACGGCTGGGATATTACCGCGACCCAGCGCAATCGCATTCAAAGCTTCGTCCGCGCCTTCGACGCCGCCCTCTACGGGCCGAACTTCACCAATCCCACCAACGGATACGCCGCGTTCATCGACGTCGACAATTTTGTGCATCATTTCATCCTGCACAGTTTCCCAAAGAACCAGGACGCCACGATCTTGAGCGCTTTCCTGCTTCGGCCCAGTGCCACGGCCAAACTGCGCTACGGGCCCATCTGGGACCTGGACCGGTCGTATGACCGGAACCCGGCCAATCCCGATCCATTGGGTCAACTGAAATGGGCGTCGGACCGTCTCTTTTACACGCGGCTCTTTGCCGATGTGAATTTCAACCAGGCTTACATCGACAAATGGCAGGACCTGCGGCGCGGCGTCTTCGCCAATTCCAACCTGTTGGCCATCGTCGATCGGCAAACCAACGAGATCACCTTCACGGTCGCGGCGCGTCATGGCCTGCCGGCCGCCACCTGGGCCGCCAACGTCGGCGCCATGCGCAACTGGTTGATCACCCGCGCCAACGCCATCGACGCCCAGTTCCCAGCCCCACCCGTCTTCAGCGTCCCGGGCGGGGATGTTCCAAACGGGCTGCAACTGGTCATGCTCAGCGCCGGAACGATCTACTTCACCACCGACGGCACTGACCCGCGCGCGCCCGGCGGCAGTGTGTCCGCGACCGCCCAGGCGTTCGTGCTGCCGCTCACGCTCAATCGCCCCACCACCCTGATCGCGCGCACGCGCACGGGCTTTAATTGGAGCGGGATCACCCGGGCTACGTATTTCACCCCTCAAGACCTGAGCCACCTGGACCTGACCGAGGTGATGTATCACGCGCCTGACTTCGTCGTCGGCGGGTCGCTGGTGAGCGGAGACGAATTCGATTTCCTCGAATTCAAGAACACAGGCCCAACCGCGCTGGATTTGAGCGGACTAACGTTCACGAACGGCATCTCGTTCTCCTTTCCGATCGGTACCATGCTGGAGCCCGGCGCGTTCTTCGTCCTGGGACGTAACCCGGCGATGTTGCGGGCCAAATATCCGGGCTTGGTGGTAAATGGCGCGTTCGCCGGCGGCAAACTCGATAACGGCGGCGAACAACTGCGCCTCAGTTACCCCGACGGCACGACCTTGTGGTCGTTAACCTACGACGATGTGGCGCCCTGGCCCGTGCCGGCGGACGGTTATGGCTATTCCCTCGTGCCGCGCGATGCCACGACTTCCGGCAGCTCCGATGATCCAAGCGCCCCTCTCCACTGGCGCGCCAGCACCAACCCAGGCGGGTCGCCCGGCGCCGATGACCCGCCCGGCCACATCCCGCCCGTGCTCGTCAATGAAGCGTTGACCGCTTCGGTGGCCCCCGCCCTCGACGCCATCGAACTGTTTAATCCCACCGACGCGACCGTCGACTTGAGCGGCTGGTTCCTCAGCGACGACTCGGCGACCCCAAGGAAGTTTCGTATCCCAGGAGGGACGACGATCGATCCGGGCGGTTTCCTGGTGTTCAACGAGACGCAATTCAACGCCGTGCCCGCCGCGGAGGGCAATTTCGCGCTCAGCTCGATGGGAGATGAAGTCTATCTGTTTAGCGGCGACAGCGCCACCAACCTCACGGGCTACAGCCATGGCTTCAGCTTCGGAGGAGCGGAAGCGAATGTCACCTTGGGACGCGTTCGCACCAGCACCGGCGAAGAACAATTCGTGGCGCAGCGCGAAAACACGTTGGGGGCAGCGAACGCCAGCCCGCGCGTGGGCCCGATCGTTCTGAGCGAGATCCATTACCATCCTGATGCCGGCAGCGATGAATTTGTTGAGCTGCGCAACATCACGGCCGAACGCGTCGGCTTGTTCGATGTGAATCTGCCGAATAACACCTGGCGGCTGGCTGGATTGAATTACACGTTTCCATCGATGGTGACGCTGGAGCCCGGGCAATCGCTGCTGCTGATTGCCACCAACCCGGTTGTTTTCCGGGCCAAATACAACGTGCCGGAGAACGTTTTGATCCTCGGGCCGTATGGCGGCCTCTTGCAGGACAGCGGCGAGCGTCTCGAATTGCAACGCCTCTACACGCTCGGCACCAATGCCTATTACGTGACCGTTGATGCCGTCCGTTACAACGATCATCTGCCCTGGCCTCCGGCGGCTGACGGCGGCGGTTTCTCGCTCCAGCGACGTGACTTGACCGCCTTTGCCGATGACCCGGCCAACTGGACGGCTGCGCCCCCAACCCCCGGCGGCGATTTGCCGGCCGGCCATGTCCCCGTCGTTCTGAGCCAACCCGAAAATCGCCGCGTTACCCTGGGGCAATCTGTGGAATTCACGGTGCACGCGAGCGGAACCGAGCCGTTGTTTTATCAATGGCGTTTTAACGGCGTGCCCATTCCCGGGGCGGGCGCCACCAACCTCCTGCTCGCCGCCGCCCAAGCGTCCGACGCGGGTGCGTACTCGGTCGTGATCTACAACGATGCGGGATCCGCCATCAGTTCCAATGCCATCCTCACCGTGGTTTCGCCGCCCGTCATCGTCAGCCAACCGCGCAGTCTCGGCGTGCGCGGGTCCACCAACGTCCTTACCTACGGGCAGACGGGCAGCAACGTCACGTTCACGGTGCTCGCCACCGGCCTCGCCCCCGTCACCTACCAATGGCGATTGAATACGGCCGAGATCCCCGGCGCCACCGGCGCTTCGCTCACCCTCAGCAACGTCACTCTGGCCGACGAAGGTTCTTACGATGTCATCGTCACCGATGCCGTGGGCTCCACCTTGAGTTCGAGCGCTGTTCTTACCGTCTTGCTCACGCCGATCTTCACTCGTGTGCCGAACAACCAAACGGTGCTGGCGGGCACCAACCTGACCTGGGAAGTCGCCGCCACCGGCAATCCGTTGCCCTTCACCTTCGACTGGAAACGCAACTTCGCTCTTCTCACCAGCCGAACGGTTTCGCGCCGCGACGATACCTTCAGCCTTCCCAATGCGCAGCCCGGCCACAGCGGCAGCTATTCGGTCACCGTGCGCAACGGGGCAGCGCCCAACGGGGTGACTGCCACGTTCTCGTTGACGGTGCTTGACCCCGCTGCCGATAGCGATGGCGACGGCATGAGCAACGTCCAGGAGCTGATCGCCGGCACCAACCCCCTGGACGGCTCCAGCTATTTGAAAGTGAACCGCATCAACCCCCGATCAGACGTCGTCATCATCGAGTTCTCGGCTGTGTCCAACCACACCTATACCGTGCAATTCACCGATGCTCTCCCCTCCGGTTGGCAACGCCTGGCCGATGTCCCCGCCGCGCCCACGAACCGGACTGAGACCGTCATTGACCCCGCCCCTGCCCCCAACCGCTTCTACCGTCTCAAGACCCCGTAAGGCCGAACGCTCAGTTCATTCCGCACTCCGCACTCCGCACTCCGCATTCCGCACTCCGCACTCCGCATTCCGCACTCCGCATTCCGCACCCCGCATTGGACCGGTCCCCTTGGCATTTTGCGAAAGCCATGTCTTGATCGCTGCATTATGCAGTCTTCCCGCGGCGGCCGCGGTGCGTGAAGGGCCGAAAAGCGCGGCTTTTTCCGCAGAGCAAAGTGGCAGGCTCCAGGCTCTTAATTCTGAAGCGAGAGCGAAGAGCGCAATTGAACATTCCCGGCACCGTCTTCCGTCCCGACGACGGATCGAGGGAATACAAACCAAAGGCATAATATGAAACGGAACCATGAAGATGCAGGAACCACGGCCACGATGAATCCTCCCAAGGGCGCCCAAATGACCATGGATAAGGAAGAAATGCTGAAGAAAGCCGAAACCGCCGGAAGACCGGGGTCAGGACACAAGGCACTCGAACATTTCGTGGGCAGTTGGAAGGCAGAAGTGAAGTGTTGGTATGAACCGGACGGCCCGCCTCACACAAGCCACGCCACCGCCAAAGGAAGCTGGATCATGAATGGCCGATTCCTCCAGGAAGATTTTCAAGGCGAGATGATGGGCAAACCGTTTCACGGACGCACCTTGCTGGGGTATGACAACACCAAGCAGACCTTCAACAGCGTGTGGTTCAGTGATATGCAGACCTCCATGTTCATTACCGAAGGCAAAGGCGAGCACGGCAACCAAATCATCACCCTCGAAGGCACCGCCTCCTGCCCGGGCACCGACCGCACCGACATCCCGATGAAAGTTGTGCTCCGCGTGCTCAGCCCGGACACACATACATTCGAGATGTTCGATGGCAACCGAGGTGAAAAAACGATGGAGATTATTTACACCCGAGCATGAATGGACCGTGGCTGTGTCCCGCCACGCGGGACCAGCCGCAGCGTGTCCAACGGTGTAGGACAGGCAGAGGTATTCCAGGGCGTGGAAGCCCTCCGCAGCCGCTGCGGCTAGTGATGTGCAGGCGCTTCTAACCGCAGAAACCTTAGATCTGCAGCGAGACCCGGCTGCGCGGGGAGTCGGGCATAAGCAACTGTTGCAGATCGATCAGCACGACCGGCAGATGGCGCTTGGCGAAGCCCAAAGTGTAGGCGGCCCACAATCCCTTGCGCCGAGCCGGCACCGTCTCGATGTCCC
Source organism: Verrucomicrobiia bacterium (assembly GCA_035577805.1). GTDB lineage: Bacteria > Verrucomicrobiota > Verrucomicrobiia > Limisphaerales > JADJPG01 > DATLUX01. Next base: position 6,319 of record DATLUX010000567.1, on the reverse strand, counting down.
CCTCGCCGAGTTCGAGCAGGCTTTCGACTCGATCGACTACGACGCCCTTGGGAATTTTCGAGCTGATCGCCGAGTGCTCTTTGAGGATCAGGATGCAGGTGCGAGCATTCACCTCATACTCTCCTTGCGGCCTGACGAAAGGAGCAGGCAACTTTACCAGCGAGAGGAGTTTGCCGATGATTCGGGCCGGCCCCGTGAAGCGTTTGGGCAGCTTGGGCGGCGTCTCCAAATCACCCAAACAAACGATTTCCTGGATCTGGCCGGTCGGCACTCCAAACGTTTCGGCGCCAACCCCGACCACCACGTAGTGAGCCGCCGCCGGCGAACTTGGCCGGCTGAAGAGTTTTTTTAGAACGTCAGACATATCCGGGGCAAGGAATTCAAGCGATCCGGACCATTGTGTGTCTCCGGCCGCCATAAGGATATCGGTCAGAAAGCCGTCGAAGATTAGGCTTAAGGAGGCAGGGCCTCAGAGCGGCAAGGCACTTCAAGCCGTTCGATCTTGCAAAGAACCGTCCTTGCCTTGCAGGTCTGAGGCCCTGCCTCCTTAGACGTGCTTTTCCCTAGGCCGCCTCCAGGGTAAGTTCCGATTTCCAACTTAAACAACTTCGGCGATGGTATCCCTGCCGGTTTACGGGACTATGGGGACAAACCGGTGCTTTCATTAGGCGGCCAGGCGTAGTGACGCACGCTTGGCCGTCTCTTGTTTTTCGTATTCGTTTTATTCGTTTTTCGGTTTCGCGACGTCGCGTAAGCGTCGCGCAGCCCTTCTCATCGGCGGCGAGCCGGAGCACCTTACTTCAGTTCGTAACACATCAGTACGTCCTGATCGCGGAGGTACAATTTGCCATCGTAAATGGTGGGATGTGGCCAACTCGGGCCGTTGACGCTGGCGAGTTTGAAGGTCCCTCGCTCGACATAACCTTTGGGTGATGCATCGATGAGCGCCATGATGCCGTCCTGGTAACGGAAGTACAAATGACCATCGGCGGCGATGACCGCGGCGCTCTCTTTGCCGGGGCCGCGCTCCTTTTCCCACATTATTTTGCCGGTTTTCCATTCCAGGCAGATCGGGAAACCATTGTTGTGACCTTTGCCCGCATAGATGTAATCCCCGATGCGCACCATCCCGCCGTGATGATTCTGGAACACGCCGGCGTTGAGCCAATATTCCTCGTGCACACGGACGGGCGAACCAGGAATTTGCCCGCCTGCATCAGCCCCAGTTGATTTACCCTTGGCCTGCGCTAAATCAGTCTCGGCCTTGGCCAACTCGGTTTTGATCGACTGCACCTGTCGGTTGGCGGTGTCGAATTCAGCGGTGCCTCGCGTCAGCTGGCCGCGGGCGGCGCGCCGTTCCGCGAGGTCGGTGTTCAGTTTGGCAACGGTCTTGGTCAGGGCGGCTACTTTTTCAGCGTCAACGTTGGGCGCATCGGCTGCAGCGGCAGGCGTGCTGGGGGTGGCGGGGGCCAACCGCAGCAAGGCGGCCCCGGTGCCATAGCCGCTGCTCACGAACACGTAGTCATCCCACACCAGTGGAGTGGGAATGACCGCTGTGCCGTTGGCCACGCGATTGTAGTGCCACAGCAGTTGGCCGCTTTTGGCGTCGACCCCAATCGCACCCTTACCGACGAGCGTGACATATTGGCGAATCCCTCCCCCCTGGCTGAGCACGGCACCGGTGTAACCGGCGCCGCCGTGTCCTTTGCCCCGCAAATCATACGCGCATTGCCACACCGTCGCGCCGGTCTTTTTGTCGAGGGCGGCCATCAGCGCGCTCTTGCTGCCCGGAACAACAATCAAGTTTGGTCCATCGACCAACGGCGATTCACTGAAATTCCAGGTGGGAGTAGGCGCTCCCCCGAAGTCTGCCGCAAAGTTTTTCGTCCAGACAACGCGACCATCGCTGGTTTGGACAGCGGCGAGATCGCCGTTGGCGCTGATGGCGAAGGCGAGATCGCCATCAATGGTGGGCGTGCAGCGCGGTTCACCGCCTTGGCTGGAGATCTTTGCGGCCCACAACTCGGCCTGAGTGCTGGCATCGAGCGCGACAAGGTACTGGCCGCCCCGGCGTCCGCCCATGGTGAAGATCTTTCCGCCGGCCACGGAGACACTGGCCATGCCTGTGCCAAGTTTGTCGGTCTTTTTGGCCAACTTCGGGCCATCCGCCGGCCATTGCGCCAGCAGGCCAGTGCCGGGAAAGATGCCGTCGCGATGCGGCCCGCGCCATTGAGGAACATCCTCAGCGATGAGGAGGTTGGTGCCAAGAACCGCGGCTGAGAGTATGACAATGAGTCTGTTCATGGCATGAATGTTATTGGGCGCATGGCGACGGGAATGGCACCTGGCACATTTGTTTGGATACTTTATTCGTCCGAGGCCGCCTGCCAAGTCAATGTTCGCGGGTTGAGGTGGGCAAAAAAGCTGTGCCACTCGAAATTCAATGCGAAGCCTGCCTCGTTTGTCACTGGGCCTGTGGAGAAACCTTCTCCTTTGCTTCTGGAACAACCACGACGTATTTCTGTTCCGAGGACACTTTCGTAAGCCGGCCGAGTCTGGTCCCCGCGCGTGAATAGTGATAGATCTTGTCCTTCCCCGCCACCCATACCGAACCGTCGGAGGATTGGAAACCCAGGGACGTCCCCCCTTGCTTCAATTCGCAAAGAAGTCTGCCGTCCGCATCGTATTTGTGAGTTCTGGTCCACACCCGTGGCGATTCGAGGAAGTTCCGCAGCCCTTTGCCCAGCGGCCATTTCCCCGTTAGCCGCTCCAGCGCATGGAGAAGGTCGCTGCTGACGGATTGGCTGACGCCGATGCCGGTCACCCAGACCGCGCCATCGGAAGGGTCAACCCGGACGCACAATGGCTCCCACTCCAAGTAAATTGATCTCCGGATCAGCTGGCCGTTGGCGGAGACTTGAAGAAGCCGGTTGGTGCTCGACGTCACGTTGGGATGAGATCGTTCGGCCACCCAAATCGAGCCATCCGGGGTGACATCCACCGATACGCCGCACCAACCAATCGGGTTGAACTCCTGCAGGACGTTGAGCGCCAAATCACACTTCTTGATATTATTTCCGACCAGCCAAAGGGCCTCATGCTCCGCATCCAACGCCAGGTCGAACCCGGCCTTACTGACGGACTTGCTGATGCGACCGCCCTCGATCAGCACCGTTTGATCTCCGTAGATAGTGCCGCTGCTGATGACCGCGTAGACTGTCCCGTTCGACGCCACCGTGGCCGCAGTGAACTCACCGTCAATACCCCAAAGCCGCTTCCCACCCGGCAGCTCATAGCCAATCAGGTGTTTCCCCACCATCTCGCACACCACAAAAAAGCGCCCGTCCGGAGACACCGACAAAGCCCGCCCACCTCCGACTGTTTGACAGAGATTGAGGTTAGTCACCAGCCGCGCGGATTTTGCATTCGGACCAAACGCGGTCACAATATCCTCAAAGGGTGGGGTTCTGAAGTCGACGTCGGAGTCTTCCATGACCAGGACCGTCGCCGTGTGTTGGTACGGAAAGATGGCGATGTCACAGCCCCAAAACCACGCGATGACTCCGACTAGAATGAGCCCCAACACCCAAATCCAAATCCATTTGCGGACCGGTCGTTCTCTCCGTTCAGGCTGCGCATCGGTCGCGTTCATGGCCCCGCGCGTATTCTGACATAAGGGCTTTGCTCCCCGCGGGTGTGGCAATGCGCCCGCGCACGCTACGGAACGACTTTCAGTCTGAAGAGAGGCAGGCCACAGCAATAATTGGTGTAATTAGTGTCGGTGAATAGGGCGAACGCCTGCGCAGTTCCTTTTTCCTCATGGTCCCCCATCAAAGCAGTCGCGACTCACCGATTCAAGCCGGATTTCGCCGGCAGGGACACCGAGCTCGCGCAGTCGCACATTGGGGCCATGAACCCAACCCAATCTAAGTAGCAGCCGAGGCTTGCCCGCCGTAGCCCATAGGGCGCAGGCGGCTAACGAGGCTCTGATCTTTTTCCCGGAGAACGCGTTGGGGTAGAGTGAGCCTCCTGACGTCGGCTGCTACGAGATGGGGAGGCTCATGGCATGAATGTTCAAGCACGCCATGGGAGCGACTCGAGCTACAGCCGACACCTCCAAAAATCGGACAATGAGTTGAGGCCATGAACCTACGCAACATTCCGCACTCCGCATTCCGCACTCCGCACCGGAATGCTACGGCCCGAAGTAAACCCGGCCACTTTGGTTGGTCCCGAGAAAGAAACCCCGACCGCCGTGCTGGTTCTGAAGGAGTGCGCCGCTGAACTTGAGGCGTCGACCGCCGGCGCGATCATCGACTCGGCCGCTAAACAATCCGGTAGACTTCGCAATGGTCAGAACGAGCGCGTTGGTGCTGGCGTTGGCCACTCGGTTGTTGTCGGCCAGTATCACCTGGCTGATGATTGGATCGGAGAGATCGCCTTCGCTGAGCGTGGCAAAGGCGTTTGTGATGGCGAGTACTCGGTTGGTTGCCCCGATCGGCGCCACGTAACGGGATCCGAACAGCGTCGTGATATTAGTGAATCCACCCGGATAATAGCGGGCGGTCGGCACCGCCGGCTTGATCCACTGCAACTGCCCGGCCACGTCGTTCGTCAAGTCATCGCCGAACTTAACCCAACCCAGGATTGATCCCCGCCGCGAGTAGAGAGGACAGTGCAATGGCCAATAACCGTCACCAGACAATGGCACTCGCTGAGTCAGAACAGTGCGCTCGGCCAGCATTCCTTTGAGGGTCAGATATCCGGAAGAAGCAATGCTCACGGCGGCGTAGCTGTCCCCAGCCGGACTGGCCGAGTCCGCGTCACCGGACAAAACGACGGTATACTTGCCCGCGAAGGGAGCCGGGTTGGTTGCGGCGTTGAAAATGAAGTGATGCGCCTGGAGGTCTGAAACCCAGCTGCCATCGCTCACGGTGCCGGAGATTGGGCCCGTTTGGTTGGTCACGTCCAAAGCCAGCACAACCGTCAAGGCATCAAGGCCGCGTGGGACGATGTTCGTAGCCCGTCCGTCCAGGGCAAACTGTCCGACAAAAGAATAACGCCCGTCGCCCACTTGGAGCTTGGCCGTGAAGGAGCCCCGATCGGTGACCGAAAGGGTGGCCATGCCGGAACTCTCGTGCCGAAGAGCGTCCGCTTCGTAGAACAGACCGTTATAAGATCCCCTGGCGGCAACGAATGGATTAGGCATGAATGTGGCCCGCAAGACCACATCTGCCTGGATGGTGAAGATGAGTGTTTCTTGAGCGCTTTGCAGATCCCCGCTCCAGCCGGCAAAGACGATGCCAGGGGCAGGGATGGCTCTGAGGGTGCAGGTCTGCCCCAGGTCCCGTAATTGGCCCTCTACGAATGGAGCGAGCGCGCCGCCCGCTAAAACTTCCAGGACGCTTCCGTCTCCCCAGACTTCGAGGTGGACCTGGCCTTGCGCTCCCAGGGCGGCCTCTTGCGCCTGGGTCGAGAGAACCAAAACAAAAAGGTGAATTGGCCAGAAGAAGCCAACGAAATATTGACGCGCGCTTCGATCCATTTTTCCTATGAGCATTGCAGCAGGTGTGCGTTTGGTCATCCCATGGGGCGCCCGAACCATCGCAGCGCGCCTCATGCACTCCAATAAGGATCATCGGTTCCACTGCCATACATCCTAAGCGCAATTTCTTGCCGCGTTCATCGCTGTGAAAAGCTCGATCTTGGTTTGGCGAAGCCAAACCCTCTAACCAGGCGGGGCCTCAGAGCGGCAAGGCACTCCACGGTGCCCAATCTTGCAAAGAATCGTCCTCGCCTTCCTGGTCTGACCTCTGCCTCGTTAGACGTGCTTTTCCCTAGGCCGCGTCCGGGGTAAGTCCCGATTTCCAACGTAAACAACTTCGACGACGGTATCCCTGCCGGTTGACGGGACTATGGGGACAAACCGGTGCTTTCATTAGGCGGCCAGGCGTAGTGACGCACGCTTGGCCGCTCTTTCGTTTCTTGGTCTTTCGCACTAGTCGCCACAATCAGGGAAGCGCGATGACCCGATAAAAGCGTTGCGCGATGATCGCGTATTTGTCCGCTTTGGACGCAAAGGAATGAGGGTATGGGCCCTGAAATGCCTGTTTGGTGGAGGCTAAATAGCAAGCCACTTAGCGTGTATCTCAAGAGTCTCAAGAGTTCGCTTGTTGACGCCAAAGGTCCCGTCCGGTAGGACGGATGTGTGACGCGGAGACGAAGTGAATTCAAAGCATTTCCTTAACTGAGATCCATTATGAGCCAACTGCTAAAGCTTAGATTCCATCCCCTATATGCCTTGCTCCTGCTGATGATG
>DATLUX010000566.1:0-7514 GCA_035577805.1 Verrucomicrobiia bacterium | reverse complement strand
GAGCTTCAAAACGGTGGACAAACATCGGCAGCATCTCATGGGCAAGCTCAACATTCATGACGTCGCAGGTCTCACCCGCTGCGCCATCGCTGAAGGCCTCATCGAGAGCAGTGTCCGAGTCAAAATTGCCTAGCAGGCTGTTGCAAAGCCGCCCAGCGCGGTCTTCGCCAGACGGCGTTGTCCAGCGGAACATCAACCCAATCTGAGCGCGACGCTTCCAGGCCGCCTTCCCCCTCAAATCTGGCCAAATCGTCTTGTTCAACCGAACCCGCGTCATTGAAGCGTGCATCCCGCACCGGCCTTGCAATTGCCAAGGACGCTACCGTTGCCTCACGTCCTCTTACTGATGTTCTAGTCATAAGGAAGGGTGCGTCTTCACCCGTGCAGGAGAAGGGCCGGGTCGCGCGTTAAGGGTTCCGGCGGCGACGGCTGATGGATGTTTAATGTTGATGCGCCGGGTGGGTTGACCGCGGCCGGCGCCAGTGGCTGGTCAAGTTTGCTTCCAGGCCCGGAGCGTTGATGCCAGACCAATGGCGGCGGCAACGATGCCTCCAATGAGCATCCAGATGGCCTTGTCAGTTGGCGAACCGGTAAAGAACCGGGACAGGTCGGAACTGAAGGAGTTCGTGGCGTTGATGCCGATGATGATCAACACCACTCCACCGACGAGCAGAGCCAGAGAGAGGATTCTATTCATAACGAGCTTTCAATGATCTTGTTGATTTTGCGCCAGGTCTGACCCGTGTTTCTCATCCCACCTCACGCGCTCCTGCGCCCGGAGATGAAGCTGGCCAGCACCATGATAATGGCAATCACCAACAGGACATGGATCACCCCGCCCATGGTGTAGCTGCTTACGAGCCCCAGCAGCCACAGAACGATCAGCACAACCGCAATCGTGTACAACATAGAATCTGCCTTTCAGTTTGTTTGGGACCGCTGCCGCCGGTGCGCATCCGCAACCGACGGCAACGGTGCACCAGTTTGCTTTCACTGGATGACTACCCTCAGGTTCTGGGGGGGGAGAGGCCGGGGTTTGATGTCCGACACCGCCGGCGCGACCGTCATGTTATTGATCACTTTTTCCACACCGTTGATGTCGCTGACGAGCTTGGTCACCAGTGACTTCTCGGCCGCATTTTTGGCCGTGCCCTGCAGCGTCACTACGCCATCCGTCGTCTCGACCTTCGTCCTGAGCGCGCTGGTCGAACGGTGCGACAGCAAGGACGACTTGACCTGAGCCGTGATGGAGGCGTCATCAATCTTCTCGCCGATGGGTTCGGTCGCTTGCGGCGGTGTCTTGGCCACCGTCATCTCGTTCTTGACGTCTTTGACGCCTTCGACGTCCCGGGCGTATTCGGAGGTGAGTTCCCTTTGGGCCAGGCTGGTGGCTTCGCCGCGCAAGGTGACGACTCCGTCCTTCACATCCACGTCGGTCTTGGTGGCCCGCACGTTACGATGGAATAAGAGCGCGGTTTTCACCTTCGTGCCAAGCCAGCCGTCCGAGTGTTCGGCGTATTGTTCCCCTTTGACTTTCAGTTGGTTGTCCACGCTTTTGACGCCGGGCAGGCCTTCCACGGTGTCCTGAGCCAGGGATTTATGGGAGCTTTCGGCCACCGTCCCCTTCAAGGTGACGTTGCCACCCTTGGAATGAACTGTAATGGCATCGTCCGTGAGGTAGGTTTTGAACACATGAGACTTGCCTGCCGATGATTCGATGCGGTCGTCGGCCTCGGAAGCTTGCAGCGACGTGCTGGCAACTAATAGGGCGCCCGTTGCAACCAGGAGCGCGAGCGGATAGGTTCTCTTCATCATGCTTGTTCTCTCTTGTTCTGCGTTTTTTAGTCTTAACGCGGAATAGGCTACGGGAAGCACTGACCGTCATCGAGGTGGGGGTATCCCCCAGGGTGTCTGACGGGGTGGCGGTTCTGGAAAACTGACCAAGCCTGCGGGTTGTTCGCGCCTCACACCTTTTGGAAATAATGTCCGATGTGGATGAACCGCAAGTGAGTTGTGAGAAGCGGGCTTCATCTCGTTGAACCTCTCGGCGGATGGAGCGCCTTCACCGGCTTCCTTGACAGCTCCTCGCTGGCGGGCAGGGCCCGCAGGGGCGGCGGGTTGGTCTGGTTCACGTATTTGCGCACGAGCCAATGGCGTTGCATCGCTTCAATCAACCGCTCCAGTTCGCGCATCGAGGTCTGCGTTTGCTGGACCAGACCCGGAAGGTCCTTCGACTCGTTGGCCACGGCGCCGGTGATTTCCGGCAGGCGCGCCGTGCCGTCCTGGACATTCTTCACCGCGACATTCAGGTTCGTCACCACTCCTCGCAGTTCGCTCATTGCCTCGTTGGCCCGCGCCAGAAGTTTTCGCGCCTCCTCCGCCAACGCGGTGTCGGTGACCAACATGCCGACTGTGCCTTTGCCCGCCTCGACCCCGGCAGCCATGTTCCCCAACCGGACGGTGAGTTCATCCAGGTGCTGCCGGGTTTCGCCCAGGTCCGCGCCCAATTTGGTCCAGGTATCGAGGCCACCGTTGACTTTCTTCAACACCAGCATGGCCTCGTGGCGGATTTCCTCGACGGCTGCCTCCAGAGCGCTTTGAAACTGCTCGTTGCAAACGATGGAAGCGTTCTTCTCCGGCAATGGCTGGCCCGTGCCGCGCGTGATCTCAAAAAACGAATCGCCCGCCACTCCGAATTTCCTTTTCACCACGGCCGATGAATCCGCGCGCACGAAAAGAAAGAAGTCGTGGCGGATGTTCGCCCGGGCTTCCATGCGGCCGGCCGCGTCCACAATGACATCGGAAACCGATCCCACAAGCGTGCCCAGAAAGTACACCTCCGATCCCTGCCTGATTCCTGCCGCGCCGGCCTCGGGCAAAGCGATGCGCAGCGCGACATTGCCTTTAAACCAGCGCTGGCTCCGGCCCGTCCACACGACGGCGGCGATCAGCGCGGCCACCACGACGAGCACGAACGTGCCGGTGATTTCATTGACGCGCCGAAATTTGAAGCGATCTGCCGTCAGCTTGTCCGTCGTGCCGCGTCCATCGCGGTGTAGGAGGTCAGGATGTGCGGTTTCGTTCATGGTCACAGATAAGTCAGCAGCGATACCACGGCAGAGATGGCAAAAAGCCCGGCGACGGAACGGGTGAGCGCCCGTTGGGTGGCCTGCGGGATTTCCGTGACGGATCCGCCGACACCCAGCCCGCCGATGCAACAGGACGCGCTGGCAAACAGGGCGGGCAGGATGCTCTTGGCCAGGATGTTTAGAACGTCTTTGGGCTGAAACGCACTCGACACCGTGTTCGCAAATAGCAGCAAGTCACGAGTGCCCTTGCCCGTCCATGCCGCGAAGAGAAAGCCGCTCGCAAAGGCAACGAGAATGAAAACGATCGTGAGGCAAAACGTGGACGCCGCCATGGCCAGCACCCGCGGCAGGACGAGGTGCAGGAACGGATCGTTCCCCTGCGTTTCAAACGCGGGGACGTCCCCGTTGATTTTGAGGACACCCAGTTCGGTTGTCATCGCGCTGCCGCTGCGGACGAGCACCACCAGGTTGATGAGGATCGGGCCAAGTTCACGCGCCACGATGGCCACCAACAGCGGCCCCAGCAGCTGTGACTGCCCTGCTGCGCCGGTCCAGAAGGTGAGTTGCACCACCACGGAAATCCCGACGAAAGCCGCCACCGCACAGACAAACCAGATCGGTTCGACGCCGATGGCCAGAACCTGGCGGGCCAACGCTGTCCGCACCGCGCCTGCCCAACAGCGCGGTCGAAGAGCCGTAAGAAGCACAGTCCCAATCACCGCCGCCGTGTGCCGCACCTCCTCACACTGCGCGCGTGCGAAGCTGCCCACACTCGCCAGTATTTGCAGGGAGAACCGGCTCCACGCGCTCGCTCGGTTCAGGAGTTTTCCGGCAGAATGATTCATGTGGACCCACGGCTAGGATGTTGCCGGCTCATCGGGAAAGAAGTGCACTGACGTGCGACAGAGCGGGGACGCGATCGCAAACAACGTTGATCGAGACCAGGATCGGCACCGACAACAAAGCTCCCGGAACACCCCAGAGCCACGTCCAGAAGATCAGCGAAACAAAAATGACCACGGGATTGAGAGCAAATCGGCGCCCGAGCAACGCCGGCGTGACCAGGTTCGCTTCCAACAAATGGAGTAGCAGATACCAGGCAGCCGGCAGAAGTCCCTTCCACACTGAGTCGAAAGCAAGCAGACCGATCGTTGCCAGCACGATGACTCCGGCGACGGGGCCAAAATAAGGAACAAAGTTCAGTACCGCCACCAACATTCCCCACATCACGGCATTGGGCACGCCCATGAAGTAAAGACCCCCACTCACGATCAGACCCAGGCCGATGTTGATCAGCGAGACGGAGAACAGATAGTTGGAGATGTTCTGCTGAATCTCGTGACTGATTTCCACCGCGCGCTTCTTGTCGCGCAACGTAGGCATTACGTGCACCAACTTCTGCAGGAACAAGTCTCCTGACGCGAGCATTAGGTAGAGCAAAACCAGGGTTTCACCGATGCCCGCCAGGAACGTCCCGGTCCAGTTAAGGATTGAGCTGGTGCCACGACTGTTTTTGACCTCCACCGTGGGCGCCTTCTTTTGCTCCTCTCTCTTTTCCTCCTCCGTTGCACCCAGGTTGTTCACCGCCGCCGCCGCCTGACTGATCCGGGCGGCGCGCGGGAAGAGTTTCTGAACCCGTTGTCTCAACTCGGTCATGTGTTGCGGTGCTTCGTTCAGCCACGCCAACGCCGGGCGGCCCAGTTGAAAGAAACCAATCCCGACGGCGGTCACCAGGAGGCAAAGCACGACGGCGGCGGCGAGCGGCGGCGGAATGTGGCAGCAGGACGACCAACGGATGAGCGGCTTCAGAGTCATGCCCGCCACACAAGCCAGAAAGACCGGCAAGACCACGGGACGGGCAAAGTAAAGGAACGCCATCGCGCCGAGCGCGCCCAAGACAATCTGCACGGGCGTCGTTTTGGCCACGGATGCGGCGATGGGTTCCGCGGGTGGCGGTTGACTGGCGAGCACATCTGCACTCGGCGCCGCTGCGACCCTCGCGTCATCCTGGGCCGCGATCGGTTGAATTATCGTGGTGGCGACCATGCGTCATAGGCCTTCCTGCAGCCCGCCTTCACACCGTCCCAGGTGGACTCGGTTGCCTCGCTGAGTGTGCTCCCTGGGCCGGCTCCTACCAGCGGGGGATGTCCCCAACGGTGGATAATGGAACCGCTCTCATGATGCTCGGGGACTTACCCCATCGACAGTCTGAAACGACCACCGATACTGGCTGCGGTGATCATGAATACACCGGGCAACATCCTAATCATCGACGATAAGAAATCTGACGCCGAGGAGTTTGAGCGTGTGCTTAGGTCAGAGGGGTACAAGGTCGAGACCGCCGCGACTGCCGCGGCCGGACTGGCACGTGCCAGGCAGGGAAACTTTGACGTGGTCCTGACCGGACTTCATTTGTCTGGCGCCGACGAAGATCGCAAAGAAGGGCTTGGCATCATCAGCGAATTGCAAACCGACAAACCTTTCTTAGCTGTGATCTTGATGACTGCAAAACCGACCACGCAGACGACCATCGAGGGGATGAAACTGGGCGCCTATGATTCGATCATCAAAGGCCAGATCGATTGGAACGCGTTCACCACGGTGATTCATCAAGCCGTCGAGGATACTCGGTTTCGGCTTGAGCGTCCCAAGGTGCCCGTGCCGCTCGCCCAGCCTGATGAGATCATCGGAAACAGCGCCGTGATGCATGCCATGTATAAACAGATCGGGCGTCTGGCTGCAAAATCGGTCGCCGTGCTCATACGGGGCGAAACTGGGACCGGGAAGGAGTTGGTCGCGACCGCACTTTATCGCCACAGCGCGCGCCAGACCCAACCCTTCATCATCGTCAATTGCGCGGCGATTTCCGAGCAACTGCTGGAAAGCGAGCTTTTTGGACACGAGGCGGGCGCGTTCACTGACGCCAAGGCACGACGGATCGGGCGCTTTGAGCTGGCGCACCTCGGCACGATCTTTTTGGATGAGATTGGTGACATGAGCACCGGTCTTCAGGCCAAATTGCTGCGGGTTTTACAACAGAAAACGTTCCAACGCGTCGGCGGAAAAGAAACGATCACGGTGGATGTTCGCGTCATCGCTGCGACGCATCGTGATCTCAAGCTGGCCATATTAGAAAAAGAATTCCGAGAAGATCTGTATTATCGGCTGAATGTCGCCGTGATTTATTCGCCCCCTCTGCGGGAGCGACGGGAGGACATCCCCAGCCTGGTTGAGCATTTCATGCACCGATACGCCGCCGAGTCGCCGACCAACCCGCAACCCCAGATCCACCCGGACGCGCTCGAATGTCTTCAGGGGATGTCGTGGCCTGGTAACGTTCGCGAATTGGAGAACGTGGTTCGCCGGGTGCTGGTTTCTTCGCATCGGATCATCAACCTGAGTGACGTCCAGGAGGCGATCGCTCAAGATAGTCTGGCTGAGGCCGCGGCGGCGGCTCCAGCCAGGGATCAGCCGATGGCGGCTTATGTGTCTGAGCTTCTGGCGAAGACCACGCGCGGCGAGCTGGAAGATGCTCACGCCCGAGCGACTGCGGCTGTCGAGCGCGAGCTCTACACTCAAGCCATTCAGCTGTCGCAGGGCGACCAATCCAAAGCCGCGAAATGGCTCGGCGTTTCGCGCCCGACCATGCGGGAAAAACTCTTGCGCTACGGCCTGCGCCCGAGGGTCGCGAGCACGACCGAAAGCGTGGCCTGAACCGGCGCTCTGGAGTTTATTTCGCGGACACGGCCAGTTGGGGTTCTGTCAGAACGACCTTGACGCCGTGGATGGGCTTGGTTTACCGCGTTGCGAACCGTCTCAACCGCTTTCGCCCCCCACCCTGCCGGCTGCGTTCAACGCGTCATTGGCCGCCGCCGCGGCAGCGTCTTCGGCTCGGTGTCATCGTAGCGAATGCACTGCCGCAGAAAGGCCGTTTCCCTTCCGTGAACCGCTTCCGGAAGGAACCAAAGACGGGTTTTGGTGCACACACAGCTTGTCACCAAAACCCGCCATCCGCTCATTCGAGCAGGACATTTCTACGATTGTTGGACCCACGCCGATTAGGCTGCGAGCATTGGTCAATTGTAGGTTATTACCACGTCGCCAGCATAGATGAGGATGCTCTTAATGGTCAGCGCTCTGTCTGACCGGATGCGATAGAACTGCATGCTACCTGACCGCGGAACCGTTATGGTCTTCGTCGCAAGATTAGCTACCTGCCCGGGGGCGTCTGTGTACGTACCGGTGACTGCTGCAGCTGATTGCAATACGACGGACGATGTTGCGGTTGGAATTGTGATGGTATTGGCGTCCAGGGTAACCGCGCCATTCCTTGCCAAGAGTCTGCCTTCCACTGTTGCGCCAGTAGTCACCGTGATGGAGGTCAAAGCCAGGATGTTTCCCTTGAAACCAGAGGTCGTTCCTAGA
>DATLUX010000565.1:0-10076 GCA_035577805.1 Verrucomicrobiia bacterium | reverse complement strand
GCATTTGGCTTCGCTGCTTAGCCCCGATTTGGCCAGCGCGGTGGGCCAACAGGGACTGATCGTCGCCGCTCAACCCTGCGCTTCCCTCCAGGAACTCAAGCCGCTCATCACTTCCAAGCATCGCGTGCTCGATGTGAACGGCTGGCCGGAACTTCGAGAACTGCCCGCTCAATACGAGGGCTTCTGCTGGTAGCGCACGTGTCCGCCAAGCCCACCATCCTCATCCTGGTCGAAAACCTCCCCGTCCCGCTGGACCGCCGGGTCTGGCAGGAAGCCTGTGCGCTGCGCGATGCCGGCTACGAAGTTGTCGTGGTCTGCCCCAAGATGCGTGGATTCACTCTCTCAGAGGAACGCCTCGATGGCATCCAGATCTATCGTCATTGGATCAGCGAAGAAGCCGGCGGCGTTTACGAGTTCATTGGCGAATACGCTTCCGCCTTGCTGGGCGAGATGCGGCTGGCCTGGAAAGCCTGGTGGCGTCATCGCTTCAGCCTGATTCATCTTTGTAATCCGCCGGACCTGCTTTTCCTCGTGGCTCTGCCGTTCAAGCTGCTCTTCGGCACGCGCATCATCTACGACGTGCATGATGTCTGCCCCGAAATGTTCGAAGCCAAGTTCGGACGGCGCGGCTTCATTTATTGGGCTGTGCGCCTGGCCGAACGCATCACCTATGCCATCGCGGACATCGTCATGGCCACCAACCAATCCGTCCGCCAAACCGCTTTCGACCGGGGCGGCAAAGAAAACAACGAGGTTTTTGTCGTCCGCACCGCTCCCAAGATTCCCGATGCCCGGCAAGTCCCCAGTTCCAGCCTGAAGAAGGGGCGCAAATTCCTGGTGGGCTACATCGGGGTAATGGGCAACGCCGATGGCGTGCATTATCTGGTGGACGCCGCTGACCACGTGGTGCGCGTGCTCGGACGACGGGATGTGCAGTTTCTAGTTATGGGCACGGGACCGGAATACGCTCATCTGTTGGCACAACGGGATCGGCTTGGGTTGCAGGATTATATCGATATGCCGGGCCGGGTGACCAACGATTCCCTTTACAGCGCGTTGAGCACCATCGATGTGGGCGTGGCCTGCGACCCCATCAATCCCTACAACGACCAGTGCACGATGAACAAGACCCTCGAATACATGGCGTTCGGGAAACCGCAGGTCCTCTTTAACACGCGCGAAGGCCGTGCCTCCGCCGGTGAAGCCGCCCGGTACGTAAGCGAAAACTCCGCCGCCAAGCTCGGAGACGCGATTGTGGAGCTTTTGGATAATCCCACCGCCCGCGAACACATGGGCCGCATCGGCCAGGAACGCATCCGCACCCAGCTCAATTGGGAACGGTCGGTTGAACAACTGTTGACGGCTTACGCCAGGGCGCTGGCGTAACGCAGGGTGTAGTGGCGGTTGAACGTTGAGCGTTGAACATTTCCAATGCTTGGCCAGAACTTTCAACGTTCAACTTCATCGTTCAACGTTCAACCCACAACGAACGCAGCCCGCAGGGCTGGCGCAACGGCACTTTGAGAAACTGCATTTTGCCGCACTTCGCAGCCGCAAAGTCTGGGAGGTACGCGGATGATATATGCGCCTGCTTATTGCCTAGTCCCATCGTCCAGTCGCCCTCTAATTCCTTTTAAATTCCTGCAACCGAACCGTTGACACCTCCGGGAACGCCCTCTACGCTCTCCCGGACTTAACCCGACTTTACGGAACCATGTTACTGCGCATCAGTGTAATTCTAGCCATTTTGGCCGGACTCGCCGTCATCGGGGTGGGCCAGTTCGTTCTCCGACCTCAAATAGAAGAAATCCGCGATACCCGGGACAAGAACAAGCAAGGCTGGGATAAGACCACGACGGAACTGAACAAGACGAAGAAGACGTTGAAAGAAACCAGCGAAGACCTGGCCAAGACCAAGTCGACGTTGGAAGATACCAAGGGCGCGTTGGCCGCCACCACCGCCAAATTCGAAAACGAACAGAAACGCGCCAATGGCCTGCAGGAAGATAAGAACCGTCTCAGCGCCAGTCTCAAGGCGGCGCAGGACGATTTGGCAGCCTGGACCAACTCCGGTGTGAAGGTGACCGAAATCCCGGCGCTCCTGGGCGAGAATAAGGATCTCAAGAGCAAGAACGAAGCGCTTCAAGCCGAAGTGAAGGTGTTCGCCAAGAAATTGGATGTGGCCAACAAACGGATCGCCGAACTGGTGGGTAAAGATGTCGACGTGCAGCTTCCGCACACGGTTCGGGGCAAAGTGCTGGTGGTGGATCCGAAATGGGATTTCCTCGTCCTGGACGTGGGTTCGAACAATCAGGTCGTGCAGAAAGGCATTCTGATCGTCAGCCGCAACGGGGAATTAATCGCCAAGGTCCGCGTCATGGATGTCCAGGAGCAGCGCAGCATCGCCAACATCATGCCCGGTTGGAAGATCAAGGACGTCATGGAAGGTGACTTGGTCATGGCTTATTGAAAGAAACTTATTAAAAATCTCCTGAGGAATTAGTGCGCATGAGCACGGTGCCCAAAAGCGGAAAGTGGAAAGCGGCCTGCCACGCCGTAGCCGCACGGCGAAGGCGGGAGAGCGGAAAGCTCGGTTCGATTCTCGCCCTGGCTGCGCTCCTGCTCGCCAGTGTCCTGGCCGGATGCAAATCACCTGAGGCATCCGAAAACGAGGCATCCCGCCCCTGGAATGCGCCCCGGCAATGGGAAACCGGCCTGCCCGGCTTCAATAATTACGAACGCCGCTAAATCGCGCTTCCGCGCGGTTTATTTGGCGAATTCGATGCAGCGGGTTTCGCGCAGAACGGTCACCCGAATCTGGCCCGGATAATTCAGCTCCGATTCGATCTTGCGTGAGATACTCCGGGCCAGGATGAACGATTGCTCGTCGTTAATCTGTTCCGGACGCACGATGACGCGCAATTCACGCCCGGCTTGGACGGCAAAACACTTTTCCACTCCCTGGAAGGACAGGCCGATGCGCTCCAGGTCTTCCACGCGCTTGATGTAAGTGGTCATGGTCTCGGAACGAGCCCCAGGGCGGGAAGCGCTGATGGCATCCGCCGCGCTCACCAGGATCCCGAAGGGCCCATTATGGGGGGCCTCATCGTGATGAGAAGCCACCGCGCAAACCACTTCATCCGGTTCACCATAACGGCGTAATAGATCCGCCCCGACCAACGCATGGGCGCCTTCGATCTCGTGGTTCACCGCCTTGCCGATGTCATGGAGCAACCCGGAACGTTTGGCCAGAGCCGCATCCAATCCCAATTCTGCCGCCAATAAACCGGCCAGATGCGCCACTTCGACGGAGTGATCCAGGACGTTCTGCGAGAAGCTATGCCGGAACCGCAGGCGTCCAAGCAGCTTGACCACCTCCGGATGCAGGGGCGATAGACCCACCCGCAACACCGCATCCTCGCCCAAACGCACGATGGTCTCGTCCATTTCCTGCCCCACTTTCGCGACGACTTCCTCGATACGCGTGGGATGGATCCGGCCGTCGAGGATGAGCCGCTGCATCGATTCGCGGGCGATCTCGCGGCGGACGGGGTCAAAGCCGGAGATCACAACCGCATTGGGCGTGTCGTCGATGAGAACAGTGACACCGGTGGCCGCTTCAAAGGCGCGGATATTCCGGCCTTCGCGGCCGATGATGCGTCCCTTCAGGTCTTCACCGGGCAAGGCGACGGTCGCGCTGGAGATCTCGTAAGTGTGTTCGCCCGCATAACGCTGGATGGCCAGGCAGATGAGGTGACGGGCTTTTTGTTCGGCATGCGATTTGGCTTCATCGAGGATGCGCCGGGTAAGCTGGCTGGCGTCCTGGAGTGTTTCCATCTCGATTAGCTTGAGGAACTGATGGCGGGCTTCGGACTCGGTTAGTTTGCTGAGAGCCTGGAGTTCGAAGCGCCGGCGCCGTTCCAGCTCGAGAAGATGCTGGCGATGAGCTTCCAGTTCGGCGGCCTTGTGTTCACAGGCCTCCTGCTGTTGGCGCAGGCGTTTCTCCTCCTCGACGACGCTCAGGAGCTGGCGGTTGATGAGGGATTCGCGTTCGATGAGTTGATGTTCTTCCTGCTGAAGCTCGTGACGTCTGGAGGCGAAGCCTTCTTCGGTCTGCGTTTTGATTTGCAGGGCGTGTTCATCGCCGTGCAGGTGCGCTTCCCGAACAATGGCTTCAGCGCGGCCGCGCGCTGCTTCGAGCACAGACCGTTCCCGGAGGGCAAGGGCGGCCTGGACGTTACGCCCTTTCCAGCGCCACAACCAGTAGCCCACAGCCGAACCGGCCACGAAGCCAAGGGCCCCGAGGACGGCGGGATTTTCCAACCAACTCATTTCAAAACCGAGGCCGGAAGCAGATCAGATAGCAGACAGACCGCATCGCAAGTCTTCGCATCCGCAGCTATGTCGTTTCCGCTTAACTTCCGATCAACTGCCAGCGCGTCGGCGTCAAGATGCCATTTAGCCGAATATCGTGTCGCTCCGCTGGAAGGCGAGTGACCAACTGACAATCAAAAGCCACACCGCACTTGAATCCAGGGATACGGGCCAGTAACCGATCGTAATAACCCTTGCCACGACCCAATCGGTCACCGTCGAGGGAGAAACCTATCCCAGGAACCAGGGCAAAGTCCAGTTGGTTCGCCATCAATCGGGGACAATACGCAGCCGGTTCCAGCACCCCGAACCGGCCCGGCACCAATTCGTCCCAGGCCCGTGTCTGGCACAATTCATAAGCCCCGGTCTCTCCATCAAACCGGGGAAAACTGAGCAGGCGTCCAGTCGCAAATGCCTCAGTAATCACGGGTTTCACGTCCGGCTCGTCCGGCAGCGGGCAAAAAACCAGGACCCAGGCCGCCTGCCGCCAGGGCGTCAGCAGGCGAAGACGCTCGCAAAGTTGGGCCGAGAACCCAGCCCGTTCCTCGGGCGTGATGGCCGAAACGGCCCGACGCAGCTCGCGGCGAACCAGCCCTTTGGGATCCTCAACCGGATTACTCATCAGGCCGGAGGCGGCCGCCGCGCTTGGGCGAGCAACGCGCGCCATTGATCCACTCGTTCCTTGATTTTCTTTTCACTGCCCTGCTCGGTCGGCTCGTAAAACTTGCGGTCCACCCCCAAATAATCCTGCGCCACAAAGTGGCCGGGATGATCATGGGCGTATTCGTAGCCGACGCCATGGCCCAAGCGTTCCGCTCCGCGATAATGGGCGTCTCGCAACGCGTTCGGCACGGCGTGCGTGCGCCCTGAACGCACGTCTTCCAGGGCGGCTGCGATGGCAGCGCAGGCGCTGTTACTCTTGGGCGCTGTGGCGATGTAAATGGTGGCCTCGGCGATGGGAATTTGTGCTTCCGGCCATCCGACGAATTCCGCCGCATGATGAGCGGCGTTGGCCAGCACCAAGGCCATGGGATCGGCCAGCCCCACGTCTTCGGCTGCGCAGATCAGGATGCGCCGGCTAATAAACCGCGGGTCTTCGCCGGCATGAATCATTTTCGCCAGCCAATAAAGCGCCGCATCCACATCGCTGCCGCGCATCGATTTGATGAACGCCGAGATGGTATCGTAATGGGCGTCGCCGTCGCCGTCGTAAACCACCGCCTTTTTCTGAATGCTTTGTTCGGCGGCGGCCACGTCGATGTAAATCATCCCGTCCGCGTCTGGGGTCGTGGTCAGCGCAGCGATCTCCAGCGCGTTGAGCGTCTTGCGCGCATCGCCGTCTCCCACCCTGGCCAAATGTCGCAAAGCTGCTTCCTCCGCTTGGATGCGCAGATGGCCCAACCCTCGCTCGGGATCCGACAAGGCGCGGCGCAGCAGCAGGACCAAGTCCTCCTCCGACAAGGGGCGGAGTTCGAAGATCTGCGAGCGCGACACCAACGGTGAATTGACGAAAAAAAACGGGTTGTGCGTCGTCGCCCCAATCAATCGCACCGTGCCCGCCTCCACGTCCGGCAAGAGCACGTCCTGCTGGGCTTTGTTAAACCGATGAATCTCGTCGATGAACAGGATCGTCGGCTGGCCGGTGTTGGCCAGACGGTTGGCCGCCCCCGCCAACACCCGACGCATATCAGCCACATTGGACTCCACGCCGCTCAAACGCTCAAACCGATTGCGCGTGTGCAAGGCGATGATCTGCGCCAAGGACGTCTTGCCAGTGCCGGGCGGCCCGTAAAAGATCAGCGACTGGATGCGGTCCGCCTCGATGGCGCGGCGTAGCAGTTGTCCGGTTCCCAGAATGTGTCCCTGGCCGATGTATTCGTCGAGGTTCCGGGGACGCATCCGCGTGGCTAAGGGGGCCGGTGACGGCGCGCCTGCCCCCGCTCCTGAGCCGGCAGAGGTAGGGGTGTGTGTCGGAGCGACCGGTTCGGCCGCCGCCGGGTTGAGCCCCGGCAGGGAGAAGAGATCATCCCGCGACATGCCAGCAGTTTAGGCGGAAAAGCGGAAAGCGGAAAGCGGAAAGCGGAAACGCCGAGGGGGACAGCGGCTTGCCACGGCGCACGCGGGGACTGGCAGTTCTTGCATGGTTTCATTTTTCTGCCACCCATTTTTCTGCCCTCCATCTTTCTGCCCTCCATCTTTCTGCCCTCCATCTTTCTGCCCTCATCTCTCTGCCACCATTTCCTGCCACCCATTTTTTGCCCTTTTCAGGTATCAGTCGGGCGCCGCGACGGCGTTGGCACTGATTGCGTCTGCGCATGGCACATTCCGCATTCCGCCCTCCGCCCTCCGCCCTCCGCACTCCGCGCTTCCCTCCAATTGTTCCTTCTTATAACGTCCGGCGCACATGGCTCCCAGCGCGGACTACTTGCATCAATGTCGGGAAATCCTCGCGGTCGTCGAAGGCCAGCAACCGGCGATGCAACGGGCGGCGGATTGGTTTGCAGAGACCATCCTGGCTGGGCGGATGGTGCATCTGTTCGGGTCCGGACACAGCCGGATTCTGGTTGAAGAAATGTGGCCGCGTTACGGCTCGTTTCCCGGATTTAATCCGATCGTGGAATTGTCGCTCAGCTTCCATAATCTGGTGGTGGGCGCCAATGGCCAACGCCAAGCCATGTTCCTGGAGAACGTGGCCGGATTAGCCGAGCGCATCTTGCGGAACTTCGCGTTGTCCAGGGAGGATTCGGCTTTGGTCATCTCTTCCAGCGGATGCAACATCGTCCCGATCGAAATGGCCGCCGGATTTCGTCAGCGCGGTTTGCGGGTCGTGGTGATCATCAGCCGCCGGCATTCTGAGGCCAGCCGCAGCCAACATCCGAGTGGCAAGAAACTCCAGGATTTCGCCGACCTCGTCCTGGATACGGGCGCGCCGGTGGGCGACGCCATGGTCCGGGTGGACGGCCTGGACAGCCCGGTCGCCCCGGGTTCGACTGTGGGCGGTTGTTTGCTGGTGAACAGTATCAAAGCGGAGTTGGCCCAACGATTAACCCGGGCCGGACATCCTCCGCAGGTGCTCACGGCCGCAGCGCTGGTCGGAGCCGAACGAGCAAGCGCCCTGTTCGAGGCGGCTTATGACGAGCATGCCCGGCGCATGGCCAGGTTATACGAACATCCTCGGGGGAAAAGCGGAAAGCGGAAAGCGAAAAGCGAAAACACGTGAATGGCCTGCCCCTCACCCGGCCCCGCAGTCGCGGGGCCACCCTCTCCCATCGAGCTCTCCATGGACCGCACGCAAAAAACGTTCAACGTTCAAAGTTCGAATGAGCTGAAGATTCAACCATGAAGGATCACCCGCTGCGCACCACAGTGATCGGGAGTTACCCCTTCCCGGCCTGGTTGGAGTTCGCCTGCCAACATCTGGACCAGTTCGGCTCAGCCGACCGCGCCGAACTGATCGACGACGCCGTTGGCATCGCCTTGCGTGACCAGATCCAGGCCGGGTTGGACGTGGTCACCGACGGCGAACAGACCCGGCTCGATTTCAATCTTTCGTTCTACGGTTTTCTCGAAGGCCTCGAATTGGAAGGGGCTTCGCCGCGGCGTTTTGGACCACCTGCGCACGATCAGCGCGGGAAACACAAGGTGATTGAAGAATTGCGCGCTCCGCGCGGGCTGGGAACGGTGGAAGATTTTGAGCGGCTGAAGCGCCTGGCGCCCGCCGGCTCCCGGGTTGTCCTCAAAGCCAGTGTGCCGGGACCCTATACGCTGAGCGGACGCCTTCTTCCCAACCAACAGTATCCTGATCGCTACGCGTTGACCGAAGCGTTGCTTCCCATTGTGCGCGCGGAACTCGAAGCACTGGTCAAGGCCGGTTGCCGCGAGGTCACCGTCGATGAACCGTCCATGAGTTGTTACGCACACCGGGAAGATCCCCGGCGTTTCGTGGACATTTTTAACCGAACCGTGCAACCGATCGTCGGCCGCAGCCGTCTATCCACGCATTTGTGCTTTGGCAATTACAAAGGCCGGGCCGTCGGGCCGCGCCGTTATGCGCCGATGTTCCCGGCTTTCCTCGAGCTGCACGTGGACGAAATCCACCTGGAGATGGCCAGCCGGGAGTTCGCTGAACTCGAACTGCTCGGCGCCATCACCGCCCGGGTCGATGCCGCGGTCGGGATCATCGATGTGAAGAGTTATTACATCGAAACGCCGGAAGAAGTGGCGCGCCGGGTACGGCTTTGCCTGAAGCAGGCGCCGGCCGAGCGACTCTCTTTCGCGCCAGACTGCGGGTTGAGCCAAACCGCACGCTGGGCGGCTAAAGAGAAGCTAAAGAACATGGTCGCAGGCGTTCAACAGGTCCGCCGGGAGTTAAAGCTCGGCTGACTGCACGTCCGCAGCTGCGATCCACGCAGGCGCAGGCGCGAATCGGCGCGTCGCACCGGCGATCGTTGCCATCGCAAGCGCGATCGTTGCCATCGCAAGCGCGATCGTTGCCTGCGCGGCTGCGATCGTTGCCTGCGCCGGTGCGTTCGCGCTATGCGCAGACGTCGTCAGAGCCAGCGCCCGACTGATGCCCCAAAAAAGGCAGAAAAATGACTGGCAGGAAAATGAAACCAGGCAGGAAGCTGCCGGTCCCCGCGAGCGGCTGCTGTTGAGCATTTTTCTGCCCCCATCTTTCTGCCCTCATTTTTGTGCCCCGATCTTTCTGCTTCCCCTTTACGCCCTTCGTCCTGCGGCTATCCGGCTTCGCCCTGCGGGCTACGCTTCGACAGACGGCGTGTTTTCCCGTTTCCGCTTTCCGCTTTCCGCTTTCCGCTTTTTCCGCTTTGCTACTGCACGCCGTATGCAGTTTGTTGAACAATATCTTGCCGAAAGCCAGCAAGTGGCGGCTCAGCTTGACCGTCAGGCCATTGCCAAGCTGGTGGAGCAATTGGTAGCGGTGCGCGAACGGGGCGGCCGCCTGTTTATCCTGGGCGTGGGCGGCAGCGCGGCCAACGCCTCTCATGCCGTCAATGATTTCCGGAAGATCTGCGGTTTCGAAGCGTATGCGCCGAGCGACAACGTTTCGGAACTAACTGCCCGCACCAACGATGAAGGTTGGGCGACAGTTTTCTCGGAGTGGCTGAAAGGCAGCCGGCTGCAAGCTCGCGATGCGTTGTTGGTGTTGTCGGTCGGGGGTGGGAACCTGGAGAAGAACGTGAGCGCGAACCTGGTGGCGGCCATTCAATGCGCCAAACAAACCGGTGCGTCGGTTCTGGGGATTGTCGGCCGGGACGGCGGTTACACGGCCAAGGAAGCGACGGCTTGCGTGATTGTGCCCACAGTGAATCCCGAGCATGTGACCCCGCACGCCGAGGCGTTCCAGGCTGTCGTCTGGCATCTGCTGGTGTCGCATCCGCGCCTGAAGGTAAACCGCACGAAATGGGAAGACACCCGATGAGCTTGGGGAAAAGCGGAAAGCGGAAAGCGGAAAGCGGAAACGGGCGAAAACACGTCGCCTGTCGGGGCGCCTGTCACGGCGTAGCCCGCAGGGCGAAGTCGGATAGCCCGCAGGGCGAAGCCGGATGGCCGCAGGACGAAGGGCGTAAAGGGGAAGCAGAAAGATCGGGGCACAAAAATGAGGGCAGAAAGATGGGGGCAGGAAGATGGGGGCAGAAAAATGCTCAACAGCAGCCGCTCGCGGGGACCGGCAGCTTCCTGCC
>DATLUX010000564.1:0-14791 GCA_035577805.1 Verrucomicrobiia bacterium | reverse complement strand
GATTCCCGCCAGATGATTGAGCCGGCCCAGCAGCGTTAGATTCTCCAGTTGTTCCTCCGGAGTGATGGTGTTGGGCGGCGGCTGAATGAAGGGCAACGGTTTCTTTGGATCGGTGCCCAGACGGACGCCGCCATATTGGGGACCCAGGTAGGCGGCCCCATGAGTGAAGGCGCCGCCACAACAATCGCCGGTAGGCACGCCCAAGACCACGAATTCAGGCAGATTCTCGTTGAGCGAACCGAGCCCGTAGCACACCCAGGAACCCAGGGTGGGATGTTCAAGCTCCCGGGGGTGACGTCCGGTGTGCCAAGTCAACTGCGCGCCGTGATCGTTATGGATGGTCCAAAGCGAACGGACCACCGCCAGATCATCCGCACAGGCGCCAATGTGGCTGAACCAATCCCCTGCCACCAATCCGGATTGTCCATAGGCCCGATACCCGGTTTGCAGCGGCATGATCAGCTTCCGATTCCCGTGAGCAGGATTGCCGCCCACGATATTTTTCCCCTCGGACTCCAATACCTTCGCGTAAGGGGTATCAGCGATGCTCTTGCCGGCGTAACGGTTTAACTCCGGTTTGACATCGAAACTTTCCACGTGACTCACGCCGCCGCACAGGAAGATCCAGATCACAGACCTCGCGCGGGGCGCAAAATGCGCACGCCCGTCCGGCGGTCGCCAGACACCGGGGTTATCCGACGTTGCGTTGGCGCGGTCCTGGAACAGCATGGCTCCCAATGCCAGGCCAGTGAAACCCATCCCCGTGTCCACCAGAAAAGAACGACGGGTAATGCCCGGACAACTGGCCGAACTTGGTCGAGGCGAGTTCATCAAGGAGACGAAGGGCCAGCGGTTCGTTACTTCGTTGCGACGCCCAGTTCCTTCAGTTTGGCGGCGATATCAGTGCCGTGCGCGGCCGTTTTCACTGCCTGATCGACATACAGGATCTTGCCGTCCTTGCCGACGTAAAACGTCCAGCGTTTGGCGTTTTTGGCGTCGCCGGTCACCACGCCGTAAGCCTGGGCCGTGGCCCGCGTCGGGTCGCTTAGAATCGGGAAGTCGAGCCCGAGCGATTCAGCGAATTTCTTGTTGGTTTCAGCGTCGTCGCAGCTGGCGGTGAAGTAGGCCACGTCAAACTTCCGGATCTCGGCGCCGCTGGCCCGCATCGATTTGCATTCGGCGGTGCAACCCCCAGTGAACGCCTTGGGGAACCAGGCGATCACGACCGCCTGTTTGCCTTTGTAATCGGACAGTTTGTGCGTTTTGCCGTCGCTGCCGGCCAGGCTGAAATCCGGGGCTGGGTCGCCCGCTTTTAGCGCCTCCGCCGCCGTGCCTGCCGCCGTGCTTAACCCCAGGCCAGCAGCCAGGGCCAAAACCCATTTGGAAAGGAAGTTCATGATCGCGTTACGGTTGTTTTGAGGATGAAATTTGATGTTGTTCCTCTCCCTTATTGAACGCCGGACGGACGGCGTCAACGCTCAAATCACTTCCGGAACGGATACCACAACTGGCCCCAGTAGCCTTTCGGCATCGGTTCGTTCACGCCCAATTCCCCTGGCTCCTGTGGAGGACAACGGTAGGTGCCGAACAACAGATCCATCAACGGCGAGATATTGGCGTAATTGCCCGCCGCACGTTCCCGGGCATGATGCCAATGATGCAGCTCCGGAGCGCCGATCAGCATCCGCAGCGGCCCAATCGGCAGGCGCACGTTGGAGTGGATGTAAATGGCCCAAAGCCCACGGAAAGCGAGCAGCCCGGCGATGGTTTCCAAGGGAAACCCCATGACAAACGCCGGCAGGTTGATCAGCCCCATCGTATAGACCGTGTCGAGGGGGTGCTCCCGATGCGCCGCCAGCCAGTCCAGATGCTCCGCGCTGTGATGAATGGAATGGAACCGCCAAAGGAACCCAATCCGATGCTGCAACCGATGGCCCCAATAGACCAGCAGATCACTCAACCACAACACTTCGATGGCTTGCAACCACCAGGGCTGCGCCGCCACCGCCGCGCGAAATCCCGCCGGCACAACCCCATCGAGCCAATGGCGAAGCCCCTGGAGGATCGCCAGCACACAACCGCCCCAAAGCAAGTATTGGCCAAGAAAGAAGGCCAGATCCGTGCCCCAATGTGGACGAAATATGGATTGACCTTTCGCCGCCGGAAACAACCGTTCCAATGGCCAGAACAACACCGCCAAAAAAACCAGGCTCAGCCCCGCACTCCAGAACAAGAGGTAAATTTTCATAAGACAAACCAACCTCGATTCAACTCAAAGAAATCCGCTCACCTCGAGCTCGCACGGGGCGGGTTACTCTGCTGCTGTTGCACAGATGGGTCGGCCAGCGATTTGACCGCCCCCGCGCGTGGCGCCGGCTTGGTCGATTCGGGGAGAACCTGAGCGGTTGGGGGGATGACTCGTCCGACCGGAGTCTGCGGTTCCCGCTCGGGCCCAAGCTGAAAAGGAGCGCTTTCTGGATGGAGGATCAGTTTCGATTTCGATCCGGGCGCAATCATGGCAGGCACCGTCGGCGGGGTGAGGACCGCTGCGGACTTGGAGCCAGGCGCCACCATGGCCGGGACGGCGCGTGAAGCAATAACGGGTGCCGATTTGGACCCCGGCGCGATCATGGCCGGCGCCCCGCGTTCAGCTTGGCTCGCCTTGACGCCAGGCCCAGTTACGCGAATCTCTCCGGTGCGCACCGCCGGCCGCGGATTCTGTTGCAGTTGGGAATAGACGACATACGCCGTGAGCATGCTGAGCCCGAAGGCGACCGTGAGGATTTGAATGACTCTTTTCACGGTCTCAACCCTATTGCCCCGGGCCGGGAGGGCGAGCGGGTTTAGGTAAAGCGCTGGTAAAGAGTCCAGCCTCCTTTCGGTCGGTCCTCTTGTCGTCAGTCTTTGTCGCCAGAGGAGAGCCCGCGACGCAACTACTGCGGGCCTGGAACTTCGGCGTAATTCATGTAACCGATGAACATTTCATCCCAGGATTGTTCACCAAAGCCGACGTTCCGGTCGGGCAGATAGAGCGCGTTATCGCTGCCGTCGTAAGCCGCGTGGAGTTCGTGGTTCTGCGTGCTGTTATCCCATCCGGCGGTGCAGATGATGCGCGAGCCGCGTGGAAGATATTTGGGCTGAGCGAACCGATAGAGCGATTGCCAGTGGAAGATGTAGTTGGGGACGTTCAAGATGGTTTCGCGCGCGCCGCTTGGATAAATGACTTCGTAGCGGAACCGAGAGCCGCGCAGATGCATGTGCGGGCTCATCTCGTAGATAAGGATGTTCGTACTGAGATTCCCACCGCTCGGATACTGAGCCGTGGCTTGATAATCGGCGGCGTTGGCAGGGACATTAAAAGTGATGCTGTAAGCGGCCTTGGTCTGCAGGGGATAGGTCGGGGGAGCCGCCGCGAGGTACAGTCCCAGCTCCGTTTGATCGGTGCTCGCTTCTCCGATGGCAGTGTAATGCATCTGGAAAGTCAGCGATTGACCGCGCTTGAGGAGTTTGCCGGTGCCCGCCGGGAAGGGAGCGGGATCCTGACCGGGAACATAACCGGCATAGAAACCAGCCAGACCTCCCAACGACGAACTCGAGTCGCCTTCAAAAACCAAACAATGATGCACCACGCGCGCATCCCCCGGACGGCAGACAGCCGCGCGCAGCCAGACATCACTTCCGAACGCATCGTTGACGACCGTGATGTATCGATACGCAATCGTTCCGCTGGCTGGAACCGACTGCACCGGGATGCGCAGGATGGCGTCAGGCTGCCCCAAACTCGCGGGCCACGCCGCCGGAAAATTGGTGGTGGGCAACGGATTCGCCAGCGGATCAGAACCCAAACCTCGCGGCGCCCCGTCATCAATCCATTGGATCAACTTGGCCAGTTGGTCCGGGCTCAAGGAGGCGTCATTGCTGAACTGGCTATAGAACGGGTCGGCATGCCAGGGGGGCATGTGGCCGGTGATCACTTGCTCGCGGATGGTGCCGGCGATGCTTTGAACCACGTTATAATTGCTCATCACAAACGAACCGATATTGCCCGGACTATGGCATCTCACACATTTGTCCTGGAGAATGGGCGCGATGTCGGTGGCGTACGCGAGGTTCGGATAGGTCGGCTTCAGATTCAGACTACAGCCGTCCAGGCGTGTTTGCTTGGGATTAACCGTGTCGCCGGCCAGCACGCGGACCAAGGCATTGGACAAATAATGCTGCGTGGTGGGCCCGGCGTTGCTGCCAAGGCGATCGTCAATCGCTCCCCGATACGTCACCTGAAAGTTGGCCATATTGATCAAAACCGCTTCAGGGATGCCCGACGCCCGATAACTGCGCGCCACCACCTGAGCGGAGTCATGCAAGATGGGTGGGCCATTGCTCATGCCCAACGCGGTGGCTTCCGCCAGAATGTTCGAGCGATTGTCGCCCGTATTCGAGTCGATCAACCAGAAGAGCACGCCCTGGGAACCGAAGCGGTTGGTCAACGCTTTGAGAGTCGGGGTCATCTCCGCCAGCTTGCCACAACCCGCCCCTGTGAACAGCAGTGTCACCGCGCGCACACTTGGCAATCCGAAGTAATAGAACAACCAACGCGAACGGCCAGTTTGATCAATGAGCCGAAAATCCTGCGCGATCTCCGAGTCCGGCACGGGCAGCTTAATCGAACGATAAAAACGTTGCGGCTCAGATAACGATCGGGCGTCCAGCCAGCTTTCCGGCGCGCCATTCAAGGAGAACGTGGCCAGGAACTCCCACCCCTCCGGTGCGCCCAAATTCGGCGCGGATTCCAAGCGATAATCATAGCCGGGTTCGCCCAGCACCGTGAGGCGCGCCGGGTCCAACCCCGCCCGATTCAGCTGCACTTCGGTCGGCTGCGCAGACAACGAGCCGGCCAGGACAGAACCAAAGAGTACGCACAGAACGGCAATTGGCTTCATGAGAAGCCCCACTATACCAAACGCAACTCGCCTTCACAATGGGAAACACTTGGGGGAAAAGCGGAAAAGGAAAAGCGGAAAAGGAAAAGCGGAAAGATAAGGGCAGGAAGATGCCCGCTCATAGCAAGCATAGGGTGGCGAGCGGCTGAGGGATCAGTCCCTGCAAGGCGTGATTTTTCTGCCGGCCATTTTCCTGCCCTGTCTCAACCAACAACCAGCAATCAGCAACGAAGAACCAGCAACTATTTCTTCCGGCGGGGCACTTTCATCGACAAGATGCTGGCTCCGTGGGTAACCCAGCCGCTGCCGCCGATAATCACGCGGCGCACTGGCTCACCCGTTTCCGGATCGACGGTCAGCGGCGCGTCGCTCATCTTTTGTTGCACTTCGAACCGGCGTGGCTTCTGTTTGGGATCCTTGGGGATCGTCTCGTAAACGTAGGTTGCCATGCTTCGGATTGAGTAACGACTGCCACCAATGCTGGCAAGCGGGTTCTGGTCGCTGTCGTTGCTGGTTGCTGGTTTTGGTCACTGGTTTCCGCTTTCCGCCTTCCGGTTTGCCCCCATCTCCCTGGCCTTATTTTTCTGCCCTCCATTTTTCTGCCCTTGTCTTTTCATCGTTCTGCCCGCCGTTTTTCTGCCCGTTCTCCCCGTTTCCGCTTTCCCGCCTTCGCCTTTGGCTACCCGCCTTCGCCTTTGGCTACGGCGTGGCAGGCGGCGTGGCAGGCCGCTTTCCGCTTTCCACTTTCCGCTTTCCGCTTTTCCTTCGCCGCTTTTCCTTCGCCGCTTTTATTTTGGCGGCATTGTCGACGGGCTTGTATCCCACCAATTTCCGGGCGTTGCTGATGTCCCAGAACCGGCCGGTATTGTTGGAGACGCCAAAGAAGATGGCGAAGGACAGCGGCGCGCGCAGCGATTTGACCAGGAGCTGAGTGAGATCACGCGGGCTGCACCATTCGCGTTGGATATCGCCCGGCTCGCGCAGCAGCGGGCTATGATAGGCCTGGAAGAAGCCCAGGCGAATGACAACGACCGGCAGGCCGTGCTTCTCCGAATAATGACGGGCCAATGCTTCCCCGAACAATTTTGTGCAGGCGTAGACCGACGAGGGCCGCGGCGGCAGGTCGGGTGTGACCCATTCGCCCTTGGCATAATTCAAAATCGTCTGGCAGGTGCTCACGAAGATCATTTTTCGGAGCGCCGCCTGCCGGGCGGCTTCGAAGGCGCTGTAAACGCCGTCCACGTTCATCGGTAAGAGCCGTGTCCGGAAATCGTCTTCGTCCGGGATCGCGGCCAGATGCACCATCGCGCGAACGCCGTCGCAGGCCCGGCGCAGGGCCTCGGTGTCGCGGATGTCGGCCTGACAAAACTCGTCATCGCGTTCGAGGCGAAAAGGGGCCGGCGCCAAATCCAACAAGCGCAGCGCGTAATGCTTGCGCAGCAGCGGCACGATTTCGCGGCCGACCCGGCCGCCGGGGCCGGTGATGAGAATTCGTTCGCGCATGAGCGGCGTTCAGGGCCACAAGGCTCGATAAAAAAGCGCGCCCAGAATTCCTCCGAGCACGGGCCCGACGACCGGCACCCAGGCGTAACTCCAGTCGCTGTCGCCTTTGCCGGGAATCGGCAGCAACGCATGAGCGATCCGCGGACCCAAATCGCGGGCCGGATTGATGGCATAACCGGTCGGCCCTCCCAGCGACACGCCGATGCCCAAAACCAGCAGGCCGACCAAAACCGGCCCGAGGCCCGTGTCGAAGCCATGCTCCGGTTTAAGGTTCTTCGGAGAAAGAATGGCCAACACGCCCAAGACCAACACGAAGGTCCCGATGATCTCAGTGACCAGATTTGCGCCCAGCTGCCGCAAGGCCGGCGCGGTGCAAAACACGCCGCGTTTGGCGGCGGGATCAGCCGTCTCACGCCAATGCGGCCAGTAGGCCAACCACACCAGCGCGGCTCCCAACATCGCCCCCGCCATTTGCGCTCCGACATAAATCGGCACCTGACCGGGATCAAATTGGCCAATCACCGCCATGGCGATGGTGACAGCCGGGTTGAGGTGACCGCCGCTGATGCGGCCCACGCAATAAACCGCCAGCGTTACAGCCAAGCCCCATCCGGTGGCCACCACCATCCAGCCGGCGTTCTGGGCTTTGGATTTGTTCAGCACAACGTTGGCAACCACTCCGTCGCCCAAGAGGACAAGCAGAGCGGTCCCGATGCATTCGGCGAGCGCGGGACTCATATCTTCAGATCGGCGGCGGCGGGCATTCCTGGCAGGCTCACTGCGCGGTCCAGCCGCCATCGATTAGAATGTCGGCACCGGTGATGAACCCGGCCTCTTCGGAACACAGATAAACGGCCAATTGGCCGACCTCGCGGACATCCCCCCAGCGGCCGAGGGGAATTCTGGAGACAAACTGTGCGTTGGCTTCAGGGTTTTGCAGGATGGGAGTATTCATCTCGGTTGCGAAAGGCCCGGGACTGATGCCGTTGACGGTGATTTTTTCGCCGGCCAACTCCATGGCCAAAGCGCGGGTGAAGCCGAGCAAGCCACTTTTGCTGGCGCAGTAGGCGCTGCGTTGGGGCAGGGCCACATGGCTCATGATCGACGTCAGATTAATGATGCGCCCATAACCCTGTCCCTTCAGCCGCGGCACAAAGGCGCGGCACATGAGAAATACGCTGGTCAGATTGGTGTCGAGCACGGTCCGCCATTCCGCCAGGGTAAAGTCCGTCACGGCTTTGCGGATGTTGATTCCGGCATTGTTGATCAGGATCTGGACGGGACCGAAGCGGCTCGTGACTTCGCCCTCCACGCGATGGACCTGCGCTTCGTCCGTGACATCAACGACGAACACTTCGGTCTCAGCGCCCAGCTGCTTGATTTCCTTGGCGACCGTCTGCAGTTGCTCTCGATTTCTGGAGAGCAACGCTAGGCGCGCCCCGGCGTTGGCCAGGGCCAGAGCCATGGCCTTGCCTAAACCTTTGCTCGCGCCGGTAATCACGGCCGTTTTTCCATTCAGTTTTTTGTCACTCATAAGTTCCGCGATCCGACGCTCGACTGTAACGGCGATCTATGACCGCCGTGCGTGTTTAGCGCGTCTCACCGGCTTCCCGTCCGTTTCGCGCACAGCGGCGGTTTATTTAGGGGACACATCACTAGGGCGTGATCGGTTTGAGTTTGATGTTCTTGAACCAACAAGGAGCCCCGTGGTCCTGCAGCCCGATATAGCCCGTCAGCGGGTGATCTTTGTAAGCAATGTCAAATTTATGGGCGGAACCGTCCGGACGTTTATAGGGTTCAACGAACAGATCCAGATCCGCGCGGGTCACTGCATCTCCGTTCAGCACCACCTCAATGCGGTTGCCGAGGCAGGACACTTCCAGATGATTCCATTCCCCCACCGGCTTCATGGCATTGCGCGAAGGCTTGACCAGATCGTAAATGGCCCCGGTATCGTGGTAGCCGGCGGTTTTGGTGTCGTCGATGGCGATCTCAATACCGTTAAACCCGACGTCCTTGCCCGGACGCGGCGTGAGCGAAGCCGTGCGCACAAACACGCCGCTATTGCAGTTGGGGCTGATCTTGAAATCGAGCGCGAGCAGGAATTGCGTCCACTGCTGCGTATGCACCAGCATGTAATGGCCGCTTTTGTGCGGGTTGAGGCTCCCCTGTTCCACCGGTGTGCGGCATGGCTTCCGATCGCTGGTCATCCAGCCGTTGGTGGTCTGCCCGTCAAAGAGCAGGAGCCAACCTTGTTTGTGCTCCAACTCCGTCAATTCGTTGTCGGCGGCAAGCAGGGCGCCGCGGCAGAGGAATAGCAGCAGCAGCAGCACTGTCGCATGCGAAGATCGACCTCTTGCGAACGCGCGCCAGGTGGCGTTCTCACCCCTCACCCCGGCCCTCTCCCCGTTAAGGGGAGAGGGAGTCGGGCCCCGTTTCCGCTTTCCCGCCTTCGCCCTGCGGGCTACGCCGGGCAGGCCGCTTTGCGCCTTGTCATTTTCGCGTTTCACATTTCTCGTTCCAGATCCCGTTTTCCAGATTCCGCTTTCCGCTTTCCGCTTTCCGCTTTTCTTCTTATGCTTTCCTCACCTTCTCCTTGGCGGCGTCCCAGAGCAGGGTGCGTTGTTGGCGGTAGGATTCGACGGCCATTTTGATGGCGACCATGGTGGAGCAACCCAGATCGACGTTGCAGGCCAGGCGGTCGCGTCCGCGCAGCACATCGATGAAGTTACCTTCCAGGTCGCGGCGCGGTTGGATGGGCAGGCGCACTTCCTCCTTGCCATCATTGCGGGCTTTGAATTCCTCGGCGAAGGGGCCATTCACCTTCAAGAAGGGTTCACCGCCCACATCGAGGGTGCCGTGTTTGCCGTAAATGCGATCCGGCAGGCCGGTGTCGTTGGTCAGAGTGCTGACCAGGAACAAAGCCCATTCACTGGGATAATCGGCGGTCAGCAGAAACGTATCGGGGATATCGCGGCCGTCTTTTTCCACGTACAACCCGCCGGCGGCATTGACGCGCCGCGGATATTCGCCGTTGGCGCCGGACACGGCGATCAGCAACGGGGCCAGCTTATGATAGAGGAGATCGGTGGCAACGCCGCCATTATACGGCCAATATTTGCGGAAGCGGAAGAAGTGTTCGGGATTCCACGGGATCTTGGGGGCCAAGCCCCATTTCCAACCCAACCACATATCCCAGTCGACATAATCCTCGCCGCTCTTATGCGGTCCGGCGGTGGGATCGATTTTCTGATGCTCGTTAAAGAGGCAGATGCGCTCGTTGCGATTGTAACTGCCCTGCACCCAGGTGACTTTGCCGATGCGCCCGGCGCGGATGGCCTCGTGCGCCACCCAATAGGAGTCGTTGGCCGTCCCGTTCGGGCCTACTTGCAGGATCCGGCCGGTGCGTTTGACCGCTTCCCGCAACGCCAGCGCCTGCTCCACCGTGTGGGTCATCGGCTTCTCCACATAGACATGTTTGCCCGATTCCAACGCTTCGATGGAGATCTTGGCATGCCAATGATCCGGCGTCGCGATTAACACCGCGTCGATATCCGCCCGCTCCAATACCCGCCGGTAATCCAATGTTCCCGGCCCTTTGCAAATGCCCATCGCTCGCGTCAGCCGCCGCTGATATACATCCGAAACGGCCACGACGCTGATGTTGTCGGCTTCGCTGCGTTTCACCAGGCTGCCCAAATGCCCGGTGCCCATGCCGCCACAACCGATGACCGCGAAACGGACGCGATCATTGGCCCCCAGCACCGAAGCGTAGGAGGCCGCCGATAACGTCAGTGCGCCGGTCGCCAAGGCGGATGATTTAAGAAAATGACGGCGGGTCAACAGGCGGTGATGGTTCATCATGGCAATTCAGTTCCATGTTTCTGGTTTATAGGCACGCCCAGGAGCACCGGAGAATTGGAACGCCCCTTTATTTCGTCCGCGGGCCGGACTGGCAAGCGGAAATAAGCCAGGAATGCTCCGGAGGGCGCATTCGGATACTACCCCTAGTCCTAGTACTAGGATGTGATGCCGTGTGGATTGATCGGTTAGGAGAATCCTGCCACCGCGGAGCACTTTTTGGGTTAAGTTCCCGATCCTTTCAGCGGCGGTCGCAGATGTCGCAACCGCCGCTACCGCGATCGGTTTACGGTGACAACTGGATCACGCGATAGAAGCGGTTCACGTTCACCCCACCGGTCTGCGAGCCGTCATCGATGAACTTGAAGGTTCCGTTGGTGGATGTGATCCTGTCCGGATACGGTTTCCAGATCAGCGGGGAGAGGCTATCGGAGTAATATACGCCGAAGACATAGTTGGTGGGCGCGCCCCAACAGAGAGTGAAAGCGTTGGTGGCGAACACCTGGTTGGTGAAGGTCACCGAATTCTGCAGCGACAGCGGCGACAAGCCTTCGCGCAAGTCAAAGAAGCCGAATGGCGTCGGCAACTGGATGCACCAAGTCAGATAGTTGGTCAGGGTTTGGAGGGTGCCCGACACGGGCAGCCAGGCTTCCGCGATGAAATTGGCTTTGGCCACTACATAATAATTCACGCCAGGCAAGGTGTTGGTCCAGGTGATGCAAAGCTGGCTGCCGACCAGGAAAGCGCGGCCGATGTCCAGATCGGTGCCGTTCTTGGAGAATTCCCGGGCCTGCACGGCGTAAGTGGCCGGGGTGCTGGTGTTATTTTCCACGGCGAGGAACCAATCGCCCGGGGCCAGCGGCACCGGCGCGGAGATGTCGAGCACCGAGATCAATTCGCTGCTGGTCCCCTGGTTGGCGCTGGACAAGCTGTCCCGCGCATCACCCGGCAAGGCCCCATAACGGGCCAACAGATTCACGTCGCCGGTCGTGGCGAGGATCTCGAACTGGGCTCGCGCCGCAGTGGGGCTGACCGCGTAGACGTAGTATTGCACTGGGAAGTCGCTCACCGAACCGATCTCAACCACCGTGTTGGTGTAAGGCACCCCGTTGGTCAGGCGAATGATCTGGGATGCAACAATCTCCGTGACCCGGACGGTATAACTCACCGCGGCCAAGTCCTGGTTCACCACCCAAAGCACCCAATCACCGCCGTGCAATGGACGCGGCACCGAGTTGGTCGACACGCGAATCAACTCATTGGTGGTGCCGCCGTTGGCGCTCACGTAGGAGATCTCGCTCGGGTCCTCGGCACAGAATCCGGCGTCGACGTAAAGATCGACATTGCCGTTGGGCTGCAGGATTTCGAAGTTCACTTGCACAGCCTGAGGCGAGGCGTGATAACGGAAACGGTTGACCCCCAGGGCAGGCACGGCGGGCGGCGTGTACGGCACCCGATTGGTCAGCGACTGGATAGTGTCGAGCACCTGGGTGGCGACCAGACAATAATCAACATTATGCGCCTCGCGGTTGACGACAGCCAGGAACCATTCGCCCGGGCTTAGCGGAACCGGCTGGGAATCGCGATTGACGCAGATCAGTTCAGCGGCGTTAGGACTGACGCTGGAATAAACGGCATTGACCGCGTTGGTTGGGAAAGTGTCGCGGTTGGCGAAGCAGAAGCCTTTTTGCAAATAAATATCCACATTCCCAGACCCGGACCCGAACAGCTCAAGCCGCAATTGCAAGGAGTTGCTCGAAACCGTGTAGGAATAATAGTTCACACCGATGCCGCCGGTGGAGTTGGTGGGCGCCACGGTGTAGCCGCAGGCGTTGGTCAAAGGCACATAAGGCAACTGCGTATACGCCGTGGCCTTGAAACAGTAATTGACCGGCACCGGATCCCGATTCACCACCGCCACATACCAAACGCCGTTGGTCAACGGCACCGGCACACTGTTGGTGCCGAGCGTGACGCATTCCGGCGTGGTGCCCAGGTTGGTGCTGGCATACGGATAATCCGGCGGCAACGGCAACAACGCCGGGAAATTGGTCAGACTCGAATCTTTGCTGACATACAGATCGACGTTTCCGGAACTGCCGAACGTTTCAAACAGTGCCAGAACGACTCCCGGCGAGTTCGTCACCTGATAATAATCGATGCCCGACCCGGGCGTCGCGTTGGCCGCCTGCAAGAGTTTGCAGACGGCTTGATCGTTGGTCACACACACGATGGTCGGAACCGAGTATTGGGTGGCGCGCACGGAATAGATCACCGAATTGGTCACCTCCCGGTTCACCACGGCCAGATACCAGTCACCGGCAGCCAGCGGCACGGGCGCCGAATTGCTGGCCACACAAATGAACTCGTTGTTGGTGCTCAGATTGGTGCTGGCATACGGGTAAAGCGCCAAAGCCGAATTCCAATTGACGAAGTTGGTGAGACAGAGCGTGCGGCTCAAATACAGATCCACATTGCCATCGGCAGCGAAGGTTTCGAAGGTGGCCTGGACGGCGTTGCTGGCCACGTTAAACATATAATAGTCGATGCCGACGATCGGCCCGCCATCGGACGGATCGAGCAGACTGGACTCGATGCGGCCGTTGCGCAGCCGGGTCACATTGGCGGGGGCGAGCCACGACCCGCGGAAACAGTAGTCTGCGTTGGTAGCGGCGCGATTCACCACCGAGATGTACCAGGTGCCCTGGCTTAACCCGACCGGGCCGCTGTTCGTACTCAGACAACGGAATTCGTTGCTGGTGCCCAGCAGTTCATGCGGATAGGGATAAGGTTCTCCGCCGCTGACGTAGCTGGAGAAATTGGTCAAAGGCAGCCCTTTTTGAATGTACATGTCGACATTGGTATTGAGCGGCACCAATTCGAACGTGGCCTGGATGGGAGCGCGAGGCACATCAAGGGCGAAGAAGTGCACGCCGGTGTAAAGTTCGTCCGGATCGATCGGCGGCACCGTGCGGCAGACTTCCACACCATTCTGAAGGGCCACGACGTCGCTGGCCCGGATCTGCGTGGCGCGGATCTTGAAGTTACTACCGATCGCGCCATCCTTCGCGCGCACACTCATATAATAAGTGCCGGGCCGGAGCAGGAACACATTACTGCGGAGCAACACGATAAATTCGTTCGTCACCAGGAGGTGCGTGCTGGCGAAGGTGAAGGAATTGCTGCTTGGCGGCGGCAACGGTTGAGCGAAGCGCACGTAAAGATCCACGTCATCGTCCATGTCGTAAACTTCGAACACCACCTGCAGCGCATTGGGCGCCACCGTAAAACGATAAAGCCCGACCGGGTCGTTGGGTTCAACGAAATCCGCGTAGGCAATGCCATTGGTCAGCGTGATGTAAGGCAGGTTGGTGGTGATCTCGCTGACGATCAGGTCGTAGGGCGTGGCGATCAGGTTGGTGTCACGGCTCACCACTGCCAGGAACCAAACGCCTGGCGTGAGTGGATTCGTGAGCGACAAGGCTGAGACTCGAATGGCTTCGGCCGCCGCTCCCGGCGTGGTGCCGGCGTAAAGCGAGTTAGTGGGCGTTGCAAACAACGGCGTCATCGTATTCGTCGACAAATACAGGTCCACGATGGGCTGCGGTCCGCCGCCGCGGTTGGTCACGATGAAGTCGGCCAGGAACGCGTTGGTCGAGATGTCCACCTTAAAGTACTGCACGCTATTGGTGATGCTGAAGGCCTGGTAGAACTGGTTGGTGAGGATGGAGGTAATCCTGCCCGGACGTTCCTCTGCGCAGATCGTGTAAGCGATGGGGTCGCCCTGCCGATTGACTGCCCCCAGATACCAGCGGCCGGGCAGGTTCGTGGCGAAGAAATCGTCCAACTCGATGAACTCCCCGAGCGGCGGCGCATTGGAACTGATGTAGGAATGGGAGGCCACCGTCGGCAACGGCAGGCCCCGGCGAATGACCAGGTCCACGTCGGGATTCGAGATGTTGGTGACCCAGAAACGGACACCCAAGGCGTTGCTCGAGACGTCAAATGAATAGTAGTTGATCGCGCCGGCGTTGGTTGCTGCTGCACTGGCGTAGTTGTAGCAGTCGGTCAACGGCACGACTCCGATGAGATTGGGAGACGTTTCATCGAAGGTGGCCGTGACGCAGATGCTGTTGTCGACTGGAGCGCGATTGCGCACAGCGAGGTAATAACGTTTGCCGGGTTGGAGTGTGGGCGTGGCCCCGCCATCATACAATGCCCCCTGCGCATCGTAGCTGCTCCACCCGTCAATTCCGATGACGCCGGTCCCGCCCGGTTCCCGTTGCAGGAAAAACGTGTCCGGCGGCGAGAAACCGACCGGTTCACCGGCCTGATTAAAGAGAAAATCGATGTCATCGCTGGCCGTGATGAAATTGGTGGCCGAACTGGCGGTGATGGGCGCATCGACGCGGAAGTAAACGGTTTCGTTCGTACCAATGGTCACGCAGAAAGGCACCCCATTGCTCAGCGGAATCGCGACCGGGTTG
>DATLUX010000563.1:0-7785 GCA_035577805.1 Verrucomicrobiia bacterium | reverse complement strand
TAGTCGCATGTCGAAGGTGACGTTACCGATTGAGTTTGGCTTGTTTCATCCACCGGAGCGCGAGCGTGCCCGCGACGTCGCGAGTATGAACGAATTCCCTCACGCACTGACACGGTACTATGACGGTTGTGGTCCGTCGTCGTTGACGGCACCACGTCAGGTGAGGATCTATGAGTGCGCTGAGTGTCAGCGCGCACGTCAGCAATGGGAAGCCGAGTATGACAAGACGCATTAGGCGGCCCAACCCGGCTGCTCCAGTGAACGCGCCGATTGCATCCTGGTTCCAATTTCTGGCACACTTGCGGCGCGTCACTGAGCAGCATCGTTAGGTGTCTGAGTATGCCCGAAGGTGTTCAGCGAACTTCGCCGAACGTCTGCAAACGGTCTCAGCCCTTGTCCGATCTCCATTTCTTACTTCTTGTCTTACTTTCGAGGTTCCAAGGAAGGAATGTGAAAGGAGTCCCGGTTTATTGATTTAATCTGAAGATGGTGGCTGAGGCCGGAATCGAACCGGCCATTCGAAAACTCACTCAGCGGTCCAGGTCCTCGTTCCGTCCGTCTGCTTGTTGCGAATGGTCGCACGCGCGCGGAAGCGGGTTGGATTCCCGTTAGGGTCGCCAGCAACGAGGACCAACAATGTTCTTCGAGAGGTTGCTTTGCCGACCCCATGTATCGCGAACCGTCCTGGCTCACGGCGTGGACTTCAACTCGCGGGTCGGGTTGACTGGGTCTCCCCAATTCTTGAGCAAACGCACTTGGGACAGGCGATTGCTTGCATCGAACGACGCTTCCAGCACGTAGCTGCGTTCCGATTCGCCCCTGCCCATACCTTGCACCACCCAGACGGCCTTCACCTTCGTCCACGCATATCCGAATCTCTGCTCGTCTTCCGAATAGAAATCCGGTTCGCCCAGCATAAGCACCAGTTCCTCCTTGGTGGTGACTCCAGGCTGCAAGCTCTTCGCGTTCACCTTATGCCGCGATCCGGTTTGGTAATGGTTCACCGGGATCACCAGGCAGCCCGCCAGCCACACCACCGCGAGCCCCGCCAGCCCGAGAGCCAGGAAACGCCAGCCCGCATGGCGGTGGGACGATATCATCAGCGCACCCGGACCAGGTTTTGCCGCTGCAACACTCCGGTGGCGTCAAACACGAGCACCAGGCTGTAGCGCACCGACTTCCACGGCTGGTTTACGTTCGGCGAAACGAGATGGAAACCTCGCGCGGGATCCTCGCCGATCCGGTAAGTCAGGATCTTTTCCATTTCAAACGCTGCGGAAGGTTTCCCCAGCTTCAGCAAAACTTCTTCGCGGGTCGTGTGCCCAATGTTGAGGAACTTCAGCAACTCAGAGCTGGCGCCAGGAACCGTTGTGGTGGTGGTGGCGCAGCCGGCCAGCAGTCCCAGCAGCAATGCTGCAATCGACAGATTCAAATGGTTGCGCTTCATCCCCTGCTTCCAGGTTGGGCCACTCGACTCCGCCCATCCAGGGCCAGTATAGGAGAATTGGCCCTGAAGTGAAGATGATTTCATCTGCCTCCGAGCGTTCGTCCACGGAACCGCCCAAGGCCGCACGCAACTTTTCCACGTCCACCTTCTCTTCGGTGAAGACGTGCGGCATGAGTGCGCGAAACTGCTCCACCTGCTCTGCGAGAAAATCCGGCGTCGTCAGGTTCACCGGCTCCCCTTGCCGTTTCGGGCCTTTCGACACGCTCCCCG
This sequence comes from Verrucomicrobiia bacterium, assembly GCA_035577805.1. GTDB lineage: Bacteria > Verrucomicrobiota > Verrucomicrobiia > Limisphaerales > JADJPG01 > DATLUX01. The sequence continues at coordinate 6,068 of DATLUX010000563.1, read as the reverse complement.
CTTTCGTGGCGGACTTCGTTCCGGTTGCTTTGCTCATTGGTGGACATTCCCACTCTGAAGCGTCTTCTGGCTCGTCTGAGGCAGTTGCGGGAGGTGTAAAAGCAAGGCTTTTTGCCGCCGCACACGGGCAGTAATTTCGTACCCCAGGCGACTCCACCTGAGGTCGCGGCCCTGTGGGGTAGGTACTAAGTTCTTCAAAACCTGGGAGATCGGGCGCTCCGTATCATTGACCGGAGAGAGAATACCATCCACACCCTGCAAACCCCCGAATGACCCTCAAACGCAAGATCGGTCTGGCCGCGGTGCTGGTGGTCGTTCTGGCGGCGGGATTTGTTTGCGGCGTTTTTGAGGCGTGACACGGACTCGCCGATCGAGGCGGCGTGAGCAACACGCGGCCGCAGTAGGCAGGCACACCGGGCCGGGCCGGCTAGGTTCCTAATCGGCACAAGGCCGCGCAGGGATAACAGGGAATTCAGCCCACGCGATTACGTTCTCGATCGCTTTGTCGTCGGAATCGTGGCGCCAGACACCATTCTCATCGATGTAACCGCGACACCGAAACTTTGGGCAGGCGACGAACACACGCTGGCGCGCGGGCGGCAACCCGGCGGCTACAGGAATGAGGCCATTTTCAGCCTTCATTGTCATCACGCGTTCAAGAGTTCTGCCCGCAGTCCCGCGATCCTGCCAAGTCTTCATCGGCGAGACCCGCGGATCACCTAAGCAAAGAAATGGTTGCTTCTTCCCGGTGGGCCGTCACCACGGAAATTCCATTATTTACCAGGCTGGTAAGTAAACCTGCCCCGTTCCTTTTTCCTTTGGGCGTGCAAGCCTCGGCATGAGGATTCCGGGCTTAACAATGACCAGCCGTGACGCACTTGGAGGGCGCCAAAATCCGCCCTTGCCTTAATTCCCCCTCCGGCCGATAACGCCCGCCTTGCCTGTCCTCCTCGACCTGCCAGCATTGGCGCGCCATGAACCGAACCCGAAAGCGCGTGATTGTTACGGGGGTCGCGCTTGTGTGCGCTGCAGCTATGCTTGCGATGCTGCGTAAGCCACCAAAGCCACCAGTTATGACTCTCGTTGTGGATCGTTACCTGACAAATTTGTATGGCCCAGAAACACTGGTTGCATTGGTGGCTCTAAGTAATGCTACGCCGAGAAGGGTTATCGTCTCGGGGCCTGGATTGCCGCGGTCTCGTGCAAGCTTTCATTTTACGCATCCAGCATTGCCGCAATCCATTTACTTGGGCCCACGCGAGACAAGCGACGTTTTTGAAATGCGGGGTCCCGGACGGATCAGCATGAAGTACGTAGCGTTCGACCTCCCCCCCACTAAGTCCACTGTAGTGGAAAGGTTCCAGTTCTGGATGGATCGTCATCTTCTCCACTGTGACAGGAGAACCAATGTCTACACGCAGCACTTCGATATTCCATGACGCTCAAGCGCAAGCTCGGTATCGCGGCGGCACTAGTCACCCTGGCCGTCACGATCGTTGTCGCGGTTTTATTGCGGCGGCCGACGGCAATGGCACTCACGTTTCAGGGCTACGGAAGTAATGAGCGGGGCAGACTGACGGTGAACATCCTGATCGCTAACGCCGGTGCGCGTGGCCTGACGGTTAGAATTGGAGCCCATGGGAGTGCTCCCCTTGACGTAACTAGGGCGCATCGCGTCTCCTTGCCACCAGGCGAATTCCAAGTCCTGCGACTGCCGATGCCGCGAAAAGGGGCGCGAAGGGTTACGGCGCTGTGCTGCCCGACTCTACCGTTGACGCGTGTCGAACGAGCGCGGGCCTATTTCAAGGCACTCATGAGGAAGGAGGTTTCCTGCGATGTTCATAGTTTGGAGATTCCGCCACCGCCGCCACCCAAGCGCCCCTTGTCGCGTCCACCTTATCCGAAAGAGGCGAGTCCCCACGGTATGACCTCCCGCGCACGCAAGCTCATCATCACGACGTCACTGGTGGCGCTCGCCGTGACGGTCGCGCTGTGTTGGCCGAAACCGAAAGTCTACACGTATCAGGGCAAGACGGTGCAGGAGTTGTTTCGGGAGTACGTTTGCAGCGTTAAGAATTCTCCCCATGAGCGCGCGTCGATAGCTCGGGCTTTCCGCGCCATGGGCACGGATGCCGCGCCTTTTTCCTGGCCAGCCGGATCAATCGGGGCCCCAAGCTGTCACTACTGGAGCGGTGGACACTCGAATGGCGGACACCCAAGATGTCGCTGGCACGAACGCCATTCAAATACGTGGTTGAAGCCGGATGCGCCGCCAATCTGCTGAGGTATTCCACACCGGCTTGCCTGAGTACGAATGCGGCACAGCGAACATGGTGCTGTTTGCGACCGGGAGAACAGCAAGCGGACTGCCTAGATAGCGCAGGTTTTTAGCGACGCGTTAAAAGCCACAATGGTGCACAGCAAGGCTTCTTTGGTGCGGATCAAGGTCTTTGATGCATCCGTCCGCCTCTATGATGCGCAGATAGGCTCTAAGGCGTTCAGTTTGGCTCCAACAAACTATGTTTACCATTAAGGTGACGCCCACTCGACAATGAAGACTGGTCGCTGTTCTTTGGTGCCACCGACATTTGTTACGGGACAACAACATCTCAATGGTGCACTGCGTGGCTCTAAAAGTCATCGATCCGCTGCAATCGTGCTCGGTTCGTGCGCTTAAATGGAATCGTTGGCTCCTATGAAGCTATTGGAGCACCTTTGTGGTCCTGGAGGCACCTTTGTTAATTTGGGTGCACCTTTGTGCTGCTGCATGCACCTTTGTTGATGGGACCATCATTTCTCACCGAAACTCTCTCCTCGGGCAGTGCTGGTTGCGACGCTCGACGGCGTTGCTTCACGGCGCTTGAGCGCGATAAAACTGTTGTCCATTGCCAACCCAGGATCCAAACGGTTGGCCGTGCTTGGCGAGGCAATGCTCTCAATTCTGGTCCTCGTCGGTACTATCTGTGGGGCCCCTGCGGATCTGGAAGCTGAACAATGCCTGCTGCGGATTACCGACCGGGTCGTATTCGATGAACCCGTTCTGCACCGTCGAATTAATGCCGTAACTCGTGACGGTAAGGGTTTTCCCATCAGCACTTACGTCCAGCACATTGTAGTTGAACGTGTCCGGGCTGTAGAAGTCAGCCGGCTGGCGGAGCGTGTCCGCCGCTGGATCGCCCAGGCGCCTGACGCGGTGCAGACCCGGATAACCGGCAAGACCGATGGGCTCAACTCCTTCGGCAATTTGCGCGTTGGCAATGCTGTCGGCAAGCTTCTTTGCCAGCGAAAAGCTGTGGGCCGAAATCAGATCAGGACCGGTAGCACCCAGCGGTCCGCAGACGATCTCGAAGCAATAGGGCACTTTTATGTAGCTTGCTTGAACGGCCGTCTGGCCGCCAGGCGAGTAGGTGAGTTCGTTGATGCGGTTTTGGTGATCGTCGGTAGCGAGGAATACGACGTTGATAATCCGGTGCTCGGCGATGAATTTGAGCAGCGCGTTGCGTTCCGCGCGATAGCCGCCCATCCAGGACTTGCCACCGTCGTTGGTCACCGGCACGTAGGCGCTCGCCGCGCCGCTCAACGTGAGCGTCGTGCCACTCGGAATCGGCGACGGTGTGGGACTGTTATTGATGGTGAACGTGGTGCCATCGGTATTGATGCCAGCGATCGTGGTGCCGGCGGGAACGTTGGCGCCGGAAACCGGTTGGCCAACAACGAGGCCGACCGTGCTGCTCACGGTCACCGTCTTGCCACTCGAATCAGCCGTCGTTGTGATCGAAGTAATGCTGCCCAGCGTGCCGTATTCAGCCGTAGTCGGTGCGTCGTTCAGTGTCAGGTTGCCGCCGATCGGTCCGATTTGATCGATCGGATCGGAAATGTTGATGAACTTCCACGTGGGGGCTCCTCGTTGGGCTGTGAGAAGCGTTTGCTCCAGCCACGCAAGTTGCGTCGCGCCCAGCATCGTGCGGTTAGGGTTGTCGGCCCGCGCGCCGGTGTCGTCGGCATTTCCGGCAGTCTTCATGCGGATGTCGCGATAGCTGCGACAATCGGTATTGATGAGAATTGCATTCCTGCCCCACTGTTGAGCGAAGTAGAGTTGACGCGTCCCGTGCGTGCGGGGGTCCGCCGGTACATTGATCAGACCGCGTTCTTGCAAAGGCTGGTAGTTCTCAAAAACCTGCTGCAACGTTTGGAAGCCGCCGCTCTTGTTCATAAGCGCGACGCTGCCGTCGTTGGGCGTGACGTCATTCGAGCTTACTCGCGCATCCACACCTGCGCCGGTGGGGAAATCGAAGGGCGCGCTGCCGGTGGTGCTGCCGACCGGCCCGCCCGCCGGCGCGCCGCCGTTGATGTATTGTTTGTTGCCCAGTTCGTGATTGTCATAGGCCGTGTAGTTGCCCTGGCCGGCGAAAAAGGATTGAAGACAGTTCTGGCCTCCAGCGTTCACCGGCAAGAACTGCTCGCGATATTTGCGCGAGAAGTCCTCAAACAACTGCGACTGCGTTGCTGTCGCCGTCGTCACCGCAGGATTCGGAATGTTCCCGGTGCTATGGACGGCCGGCGATCCAATGCTCGCGGAGGTTTCGTATTCCGTGTCTCCATCGAAGACGAAAAAGTCGAGATTTTGCGCCGGCACTTGCCCCGCCAGCGCGTAAGGACGAATCAGACCGTCGCAATCGCCGCTGAACGCAAAATGCACCGACACAGACGCCTTGGGGTCGGGTGCGGTTTTGAATTTCCCGGCGTTGCTTGTGTCAACGGTATCGAGGGTCTGGAATCGGTAATAGTAAACGGTTCCTGCCTGCAGGCCGCCAACGTTGGCCTTTACGGTGTAATCGGTCGCTCCGGTAGCAGTTCCAGCCAAAAGCGTCGTGGTTGCTCCCTCGGTAAATATCGGGTCTGTGCTGATTTGCACATTGATGGCGGTTGGTTGCGGATTGGATTCGTCCTTGGCGCGAGTCCAGAGGATCACATCATCGGTTGTCGCATCACCGGCAGCGACCCCGAGGAAATTGACGCCCGCGTTGGCGGACGACATCTGAAGCAAGTAGCCTGCGACAAACGCCAAGGCTATAATCGGAAATGAGATGAAGTTTTTCATGGTTCGTTGGGGGTTGAGTGTTTTTACGCATGAAACCACCGCCAAGTAAATCGCGCGTATGTTTCGATTTGATGGCCTTTAGTAAAACGCTTTGTGACTCTTTCGCGCGAAACGTGACGCGCGGAACCCAGCAGCAACGTTGGCGGCCTGCAGGACAGGATTGTATGCGGGTGGCTCGAGACGCCGCTTATGACGAACCGGATATTGCCATTGATGCTGCCATGTTCGTGGACTATACGGTTAAGCGATGCCGATTTTCAATCTTATTGGCACCGTGTTGGCTGGCCTCATGGTAGCTACGGCGTTTACGCGGTGACCGGCGCGAACCGATTCGGCGCCACTCAAACCAGCTTCGATCTTGAGGCGCCGGAGCAGCTCGTGCTGACCCTGGAGCGTCGCCTGCTCAACGAAATGCAACTCCACGTCCGTGGGTCAGATAATCTGGAGTTCAGCATTGAACTCTCGGCGGACCTGCGGACGTGGCAACCTGCGACGGGGGGCCAGTTGGTCGATGGCCAGGCGGTCTTGCCGATTCTCGAGTCTGCCCTCGGCGATCACGTCTTCTTCCGCGGCCGTTACGTTCCTATCGGATTAGATGACGATTAGAGGTCGGGCCACTGCCTCAACGTCGAGTAGCTTTGTTTAGATCATCCAAGACCGTTTGCAAACGTGCGCGCAGGAACGGCCGATCTCGTTCGATGGGAAATTGGCGGATGCGGCTACGAATGGTTTTGAGATCTACTAAAGCTCTTTGAACCAGGGCGCCGACGAATTCCAAGTCCTTGAGTCTCCCGGCGGCAAGTTTGGTAACCACCAAATCATGCATTTCGAGGCAGAGTGCGGTAATTCGCCCAACGCGCAGGGGCTTTAGGCGACGCGCCCAACCCGCTGGCAAGCTAGCCAATTCCGGTGTCACGACGTCAGCATAATGACCATGCTTTCTTGCGTAACTTGATCCCCGACCCAA
>DATLUX010000562.1:0-3553 GCA_035577805.1 Verrucomicrobiia bacterium | reverse complement strand
GAGTCGCCAGCCCAAACCTGCAACGGTTATTCCCAACCGTTTCGCCTCCTCAAATCGCCACTGTTTGAAGGGGATCATTCCCGCAGGCTCACGAACACCCGATGTTGGCCAGCCACCCTCCCGGCCACGGTAATCTCTCGGATCTCGCCCAGTTCAACGAGGCGATCCACGCAAGCGATCATGTCCCAGTTGCTTCCGCTGTGGCCCTGAATCAGTTCCTGCATTCGAACCGCACCAGCCACTTTGAGCAACTGGTTGGCCTTGTCGCGGATGGAAAGGAATATGCGCTGGCCTTCCTCCGTGAAGATTCGCGGTTTGATTTCCTCGTATTTGTAGCTCATGATTTTACCTGGGGTTTAGCTGCCGCCCTCTTCGCCGCGCGTTCAGCTCTGGCTTCCTCTCTGGCGAGACGTTGGATCTCCAATAGCTTTTGATCGTTGAAGTAATTCTCCTCTCGCTCCTCAATCGAACCGCGCTCGTCCAAAGGCGTCCCGGCAATCAGGCATTCGATATACAGCCTTGAGATCGTGCTTATTCCGATCGAATTATCAGCGGTGATGTGAGTCCATTGGCGATGAAGCAGCTTTCTTGAAAGCTGTATCGCGGCCTGCTCGATCTTCGTGCGTGAGGACACAGCCGGAATCGGATCAACGAACTTCACCTTCGCTGGGTCTGTGGCGACAACCACACAGACGTCGTTTTTCCTAAGCTCCTGAATGTCCGCGTCTGACATGGTGTTCGGCGGAATGATAATCATCGGTTTCATGGTCCCTCTTTCCTCTCCAAGCTCGGCGCGTTCTGCCGGTGGGTGATGATCTCGCCAAGGCGCACGTTCACAAGCGCCTGGGCCTCCTTCTGCGTGAGTTTATCGGGCGTGTTCTTCCGGTTTTCCCAAATCGCCTTCTCAATCCCGCCAATGCTCAGCGTGCATTCGTCGGAGAACTGCTTGGCAGACACGAATTCCTGCAATGCCTGCCACGCGGCCGGGAGATCTGTGACGATCCGAACCTTGTTGCCTGGGACGAGATTCCAGTTCGGCAACCGTTCGGGGTTGGCCTCCTTGATGCGCTTGATCTGCGCGTGAACCTTCTCGATCCACTTGGTCAACTCGGTCCTTTTACCCTCGAACATCTCCATCATCTCGTCCGACCAGCCGGAGACCGGCAAATTGCGCTCAGCCACAGACGGCATCATGAAAGCGCGGTATTCAGGACACAAACTCTTGCATGGGCAAAACTTGCAAGTGTCAACACCAGCAACTCGCGGTTGATTGGGGGCATTGGCCCGATCCCAAATCTCGTCAACCTCCTGTTTCGCCCTGGCGATGTCGTCGTGGGTATAAACCGCTGCATTGGCAGAGTTTGAGACGCGTGGTTGGATGATTGCACCGTAGAAAGGGAAAGGGTCGTTGCTGCCCAAAACGAACTGGATGAACTGCTCGGCCATGTCCTCCGCTTTCTCCACGGTCTCGAGCTGTTCGGGTTCCAAATCGTCGCGGGGCGCCAAAGGCGCTGCAATCGCTTTATGGAGCCTCGACCCCTCCGCCGCGTCTTCGTTGCTCCAGCCGTCAGAAAGCCGCAGGTGGGCCAAGCTGCGCTCCAAGGCCAGTGCGCCGGGACAGTTCTTGAACCGCAGGAGGCTGCTCGGGCGGAATTCGCCTGAGTAACCGAAGTTGACCGGCAGATCCAGCTCCACAGCCGGTGTCATGGTCAGGTACCCCCGAAGTTGCATGTTCGAATCCGCCTCGGGCACAAAGCCGCGGCCGAACTTGAAATCGATTAGGATGGTTATCCCCGACTTCGTGTAGATGCGCTTCAGATCCGGCGTCCCGCCGAACAGGGGTTTCCCATCGCGCATGTAAAGGTGAAGTTCCTCGACCAGCTCAAGGTAGAATTGGCTCATTGGTAGGCGGCGCTGGGGGTTGGGTTTGGCATTCAGGGCAAGGAGCGGAAAAGAGCACTCTCTCTGTCGAATCGGCATCAAAAAGCATTACAGTTTTTGCACCAAGGCAGCGTGGACATCTGCTAAGACCCGGTGGTGGCTGCGGATGCCACGGCGCACGATGGCCTTTGAGCGCTCCGTAGATGTTCGCTGCCGCGCCCATTGCGCCCATCGCCATGAGATCTGCATCGGGGTTTGGGCCTTCCGCATCACGCCAGTAGCGGTACTCGGCGAGGACGATGGCTTCGATTTCTTGTTGGGTCATGTCAAACTTGGCCTGGAAAGTTACAAAAGGTGGTTTTGTGTCTGCGGACCACCAACCGCAGGTGGGATACGGCCCACTCGCCGTGGCCAGTGACGTCGGCCAGCGCTTGTTTGTCCCCGGCCCGATACAAGCTCGGCCGTGCTTGAGGCCCACAACGGGCCGAATGGCATACGTTACTTCTTCCCCGTGAACTTCCGGTTGATCCGCACCTGGGCGGCTACCGGGGCGATGTTCTCGATGAGATCCACCACGATGTCATCGGCCAACTGGACGATCTGCTCGATGTTCTCAGGGCAGATCTTCCGAGACTTCAGGAACTGAAGCACTTCCTCTTCGGTAACCTTGTTCGCGGCGATCGCTTCGTACGCTCGAGCGGCCAACGCCTGGCTTTCCTGCGCGGATGCAGGGGCCGCTCCTCCGTTGAACAGATCCCCGGCCGGTGCGACCGGTGCAGGCGCTGGCGTTGGTTCCGCCGATGGAACTGGCGCGGGCGCGGGCGCCGGGGCCACCGGGGTCGGTGGCGCAACTGGCTGGGCCGCAGCCGGTGCAGGCGCAGGAGCCGTCATTGTCGGCGTTGGATCCTGGCCGGGGGCCGTCATCGCGGTTTTCCTGGCCGCGCGTGCCTTCGCCGCGGCGGTTTGCGGCGGCGCGGACGCACCGGACGCAGTTGGCGGAGTCGCTGGGGCGGCAGGAGCCACCTGTGCGGACGCACCGGACGCTGCCGCTGCACTCGGTGCTGGCGCGTCCACCCGATTCGCCGGGGCCAGCCCTGCGGCAGCTTCGGCTTTGGCATCGGCAACCGTTTCGTCGGACTTGTCGAACTTCGCCGGTTTCGGTCCCTCCGTCAGATTGAAGAAATCTTCCCTGCGCCCCATGCCGTCCTTCAGAGACGTGTAGATCTTTCGCAGGATGACCATTTCCTGCTCGTTGACGGCGTCCAGCTTATGCTGAAGGCGGCGCTCGAGCATATCGACCGTCACGGAGAACTCGGCGAAGGCACTGGTCATCTTGCGCACCCGGTCAACCAATGGCTCGCTGTGCCCCTGCTTCAATGTGGCGTCGCACTGCTCGACTGCGGCGTCAATGACGTCTCTCGGGATCACTGCCTCCATACAGGCGCGTTTCCTTCGGGCCGCGAAGTTGGCGACGTGCTCGTAGATGTCGCGGGGATCGGTCAACTTCGTTGCCCCTTCCCGCGTGTACCGCTCATGGCGCACGGTGAACGTCTTCGAATCGTAGGCGTTGGTCTCAAGATCCCAGGCGAACGCTTCCACCCGGGATTCACCACCTTCGTTGTCTAGCTCGGTGATACCGGATCGGAAATTTCCCCATTGCTGGGCGACAACT
>DATLUX010000561.1:0-36991 GCA_035577805.1 Verrucomicrobiia bacterium | reverse complement strand
TGTCCCCGGAGCGCGGGCTTCAGCCCGCTTCAAGTTGGGAATCGGAGCAAGCGCTTGCAACTCCCACCGCGGCCGACCCGCCGGACATTGAAGCGGCGTAAACGCCGCGCTCCCTCGCGCGCTAAACAGGTACGCGGTCATAGACCGCCGCTACAGTTCGCGATCCAAATTAGAACACCGCCCTTGCAGGACGCGTGCTTGATTTTTTGTCAACTTTGGGCAGGCTGGCGGGCATCACCAGTGAAGAGTTTGGAGTCAACTTCGATGGGAATGCGTCGACTCTCCATGCAGGATTCGTTAGAACTTGCCAGGAAGCCCAGGGAAGTGCCGTTGCCCGCCTTCGGGGTGGTGGCCCGAAATTTGTTCTGCGATTGCCCGATCTCGGGCGACAAATCTCGACGGCATCTGATAAAAGGGGCGCACACCTGAACGCCAACTGACCTTCCGTGTTCACCTCCATGAAAAATCGATCTTCCTTCTGCGTGTGGCCGGCTGCGCTCCTCCTAGGCTTCGGTGCGCTCGATCTTGTCGCCCAGCAAACCGTACGCCCTTACGCAGTGGAGGTGGCACAAGATGCGCCATTCGGATGGTGGCGCTTAGGGGATGCGCCGGGGCCGTCCCCCGCCGCCGACATCGGCACTGGCAAGCACGATGGTGTCTACGCAGGGGCAGTGATCGCTTCGCCCGGAATCCCGACCGCGGCGGACGGCGCCGGCGATTTCGCAGGCGGTCACATCGACGTCCCGAATCCTGCCGATTTCGATTCTGCCGGGACGGCGCTCACGGTTGAAGCTTGGGTGCAACCGGATTCGGGCAGCGCATTTCGTTGGTTGGTGGGCAAGGACGATGACAATACGAGCCTGGACTATCTGTTGGGGATGAACTCGGGCAACAGCTTTGTTTTTATCACTCAAGGCCTGGGCAACGTAGCGGCCGGACCAGCGCAAAATTTTGACGGGACCACGTGGTATCACGTCGTGGGTGTGCAGGATCCCGTCGCCAACACCGTGCGCTTATACGTGAATGGCGCGGAGGTGGCCAACGCCCCGCTGGCGGCTACCGGCGTGAAGGCGACCTATGCGTTGCGGATCGGGGCGCGCGGCAGCGATGCCAGCCAGGCGATCGACGGGCGCATTGATGAAGTGGCGATTTACAAGACGGTCTTGAGCGACGAACGCATCCTGGCCCACTACAATGAGGGCGTGACGGGCAGCGATTACGCTGCAGTCGTGTCCGCCGACCATCCCTATGGCTGGTGGCGGCTCGGGGACGCCCCGACCGGTGCCGGCACTGAAGGAGCCGACTCCGGCAGCGGAGGAAATAACGGCGTTTACACTGGGAACGTGCTGGCCGCCCAGGGCATTCCCGGCACGTCCGACGGCGCCGCAGATTTTGCCGGCGGGCGTCTCACCATGTCGAATCCAACGGCCTTCGACCTGGGTGGGGCGGAAATGACGGTGGAAGCCTGGGTTCAACCGGACGGCTCAGGTTCGTTTCGTTGGCTGGTTTCGAAGGATGACGACAACACGTCTCTCGACTATCTGCTGGGCAGCAATCCGGGCGGCACGTTTCGTTTCATTGCGCAGGGGTTAAGCAACGATATTGAGGCGCCTGAGTCACCGGTGATTGACGGGCGCACGTGGCATCATGTCGTGGGCGTCATTGACCCGGCGGCCGGTCGCGGCCGGCTCTACGTGGATGGCAGCGAGGTGGCCAGCAAACCATTATCTGCGTCGACGGGTGTGCTGGCGGTCAACCCACTGGTCATCGGCGACCGCAGTGGGTTTGGAGGCAACCAGACCGTCGATGGACGGATCGACGAAGTGGCCCTCTACAAAACGGCGCTGAGCGCCGAGCGCATTCGCGCGCATTATTTAGCCGGAATCTTCACCACTCAAGTCAGCCTTACGATTACGCGCCAGCCGAGCAGCGCTTTGGCGGCCGTGGATTCGTCAGCCACGTTCTCGGTCGTTGCCACCAAGCAGGGCACGGATCTGCCATTGAACTATCAATGGCAGCGGAATGGCGCCAACATCTCCGGCGCGACCAGTAACGTTTACACGATCGCTCGAGTGTCCATGCCCGATAACGGCGTGGGGTTCAGTGCCATCGTCAGCCTGGCTGGCGGGCTCAGCGTGACCAGCGAGGTCGCAACCCTCACGGTCATTGGCGCCGTGGGCAGCTACGAAAGCGAGGTCACCGCCGATCAACCTTTCGGCTGGTGGCGATTGGGCGATGCGCCCTTGACCGCCCTGGCGGCGGATTCCGGCAGCAGCGGACGCGGCGGGCCATACTCCGGCCAGATCCTCGCCGCACCGGGCATCCCGGGCGCCGCGGATGGTTCGGCCGACTTTGCGGGCGGGTTCATCGACATTGACGATCCAGCTGCCTTTGATTTTGGCGGCACGAATGCCCTGACCGTCGAGGCGTGGTTCCAGCCGGACGCTTTTGGCGGATTTGGTTGGATGGTGGGCAAGGACAATAACAACACGGCGCTCGATTATCTCCTCGGGCACAATGCCGACGGCCGTTTCCGTTTCATCACGCAAGGCCTGGCCAACGATGCCTTGGCCGCTGACCCGGTCTTCGCTGACGGAACGACGTGGTATCATGTCGTGGGTGTCCAGGATCCAGCAGGCGGAACGGTCAAGCTCTACGTGAACGCCGTTGAGGTCGCCAGCGTGGCGCTCGCAGGCAATGGCGTGTTCTCGACCGCCAAACTGCGCATTGGCGCGCGGGGCGCCGCAGCCGATCAACGCGTCGACGGCCGGCTTGATGAAGTTGCCATCTATAGAGCCGCGCTGACCCAAGCACAAATCGATGCCCATTACACCGCCGGTACGCAAGGACCAGACTACGCCGCGGTGGTGGCATCCGATCATCCGCTCGGCTGGTGGCGCTTTGGTGACGCCCCGGTCGAGACCGAACCGGGCCCCGCTCACGATAGCGGCCAGGGAGCGCATGCCGGCGCTTACTCCGGAAACGTCCGGGCGGCGGCAGGCATCCCAGGGGCCGTCGATGGCGGAGCCGACTTCAGTGGCGGCCGAGTCACGATCGAAGAGCCCACCGCGTTCGACATCGGCGGGACGGATCTAACGGTGGAAGCCTGGGTGCAACCCGATGCGGCCGGGAACTTCCGCTGGTTGGTCGCGAAAGATGACGACAATACGTCCCTCGACTATCTCTTGGGAAGCAATCCAAACGGCCAGTTCCGATTCATCACTCAGGGTTTGGCCAACGATATCTTTGCTCCGACCGTGCCCGTTATTAATGGCCAAAACTGGTACCATGTGGTCGGCGTGCAGGACGCGGCGAAGAATCAGGTCAGTCTTTATATCAATGGCAGCCTGGCGGCAACCAAACCGATCGCGGCCACGGGCATCACGGCAGTGAATCCCTTGGTCATTGGCGATCGATCCGGCGGTGGCCAAACCGTGGATGGCCGCATCGATGAAGTGGCACTCTACAAGTCGGTCTTGAGCCTCGAACGCATTCAAGCGCATTACGTGGCCGGAACCCAAGCCCGACTGGTCACGGAACGCAATGGCGCCAACTTGAGGTTACGCTGGAGTGCTGGCGAACTCGAACAAGCCAATGCCATCACCGGCCCATGGAGCAGCGTTCCCAATGCCGTCTCGCCGTTCACGGTCACCCCGGGCGCAGGCAGCAGATTTTACCGACTCCGCTTGTGATTTCTCTCCAATCCCGCATCGATCTAACATGAGCATAACCGTGCGTTCAGCCATGGCCGGGCTCCTTCTGGCGGTTCCGTTCTGCTTCGGCCGTAACGCGCAGTCACCCGATGTTCTCATCTCCGAATTCGTCGCCTCGAACGCGACTGGCCTGCGGGACATCGACGGGGACCACTCCGACTGGCTCGAGTTATTCAATGCCGGCGCGAACAACGTCAATCTCGAGGGCTGGTATCTCACCGATGATGCCCGTGTCCTGACCAAGTGGCGCTTTCCCGCCACCAACCTGCCGCCCAACCAATGTCTGATCGTCTTTGCGTCCGATAAAAACCGCGCTACACCCGGCGCGGAGTTGCACACGAACTTCAAGCTCTCGGCCGGTGGTGAGTACCTGGCGCTGGTTCGACCCGACTTGAGCATCGCGCACGCGTACGCGCCCGCCTTCCCGCCGCAGAAAGAAGATGCATCCTACGGGCTGCCTTATGACTTCACCCTGCTGCTTTCCAATGGAGCGCCAGCTCGCTGGTTTGTGCCAGGCGACGACAGCCTGGGCACCACCTGGACCATGGAAGCCTTTGACGACAGCGGTTGGTCCAATGGCGTCACCGCGCTCGGATTCTTTGGCCCGGATTCGGCGGCAGGTGCCAGCTACGCCACGATCGTGCGAGCGGATCCAGGTCTGGTAGCTTACTACCGTTTGGCCGAAACGAACGGCACCGCGCTGGTGGATGAAACCGGGCAATATCCAGGCACGTTTAGCGGCGCGGTGGTGCGCGGCTTCCTCGGCGCTTTGGGCGCAGACACCAATCGCTGCACGGATTTTCGAGGCGGCCACGCCACGGTCCCGCACCGGCCGGCGCTCAGCTTTGCCGGTGCGCCCCTCACGCTGGAAGCCTGGGCGCAGCCCGACATTACCGGCCGCTTCCAGTGGCTGGTGGCCAAGGAAAGTGACAACACCGCACTGGATTATTTGCTGGGGTTAAATCCCGACGGCCGTTTCCGATTTATCACGCAGGGATTGGCCAACGACGCCGTGGCCACGAACGTCAGCGCAATTACCGGCCAGCGCTGGTTCCATGTCGTGGGCGTGCAAGACCCGGCCGCCAATACTGTCCGGCTTTACGTCAACGGCAGCGAAGCCGCCAGTGTGCCGCGCCAGGGGACCGGCGTCACTTCCGGAACGCCGCTCCTCATCGGCGACCGTTCCAGCGGTGGACAGTCCCTCGATGGCCGGATGGATGAGGTGGCAATCTACGGGCGGGCCCTGTCGGCGGCCGAAGTGCTCCAACATTACCGGGTCGGCACCAACCGCGTCGGCAGTTCTTCGTTCGAGGTAGCCACCGATCTGCGCGGAAGCCTGCTTGGCATCAACCCGGGTGTATTCGTGCGGGTGCCCTTTGTGGTGCCAGACGCCGCCAGCTTCGACTCGCTGACGCTGACCTTGAAGTACGACGACGGGTTCATCGCCTATCTCAACGGCGTCGAAGTCGCGCGCCGTAATGTGCCCGCTGCGCCTGCCTGGAACAGCGCGGCCCTGGCTGAGCGCAGCCTCACCGATGCCCTACGCTCCGAGGCGATCAGTCTTACCTCTAACCGCAATCTGCTGGTCAATGGCGCCAATGTGCTGGCCATCCACGTCCTCAATGCGCGGGTGGAGGATGACGATTTGCTGGTCTCGCCCATCCTGGAAGCCGCGCCTCTGCACCGTTCTGACCCTCGTTATTTTGCCACGCCGACTCCCGGCGTAGTCAACACATCGGTGCCTTATCGGGGCTTCGTTGCCAATACGACCATTGCGCGTCCGCGCGGTTTCTATGACACGAACTTCAGCGTGCCCATCGCGACCATCACGCCCGGCGCCGTCATCCGCTACACCCTTGATGGCAGCAAACCGAGCGAGACCAACGGTTTGATCTATAGCGCGCCGCTGCTGATTACCAACACGACCACGCTGCGTGCCGCTGCTTCGGCGGCTGATTTCATTCCCTCGTCCGTCGCCACTTATACCTACATTTTCGCCAGCAACGTGGTGCGCCAACCGGTTGCTCCGCCCGGGTTCCCGGCGCAATGGGCCGGTTTCCACGCGGATTACGCCATGGACCCCACCGTGGTGGATAACCCGCTTTACCGGGAGACAATCCTGCCGGGCCTCAAGTCGTTGCCGGTGCTGTCGGTGGTCATGCCGATGTCCGATTTGTTTGGCGCGCAGAACGGTTTTTACGCCAACTCCGAACAACCTTGGGAACGGGAGACTTCGATTGAGTTCTTCGATCCGGCTGACGGCAGCCAATTCCAGATCGATTGCGGTGCCCGCATTTCCGGCGCGACCACCGTTTCGCATTATACGACGCCGAAGCACAGCTTGTGGCTGAGGTTCCGCGGCGAATACGGTTCCACCAAGCTGGCCTTCCCTCTGTTCCGGGATTCCTCCGTCACCGAGTTTGATCATTTGAAGATCCGGACGTTCTCGGTCGATTCCTGGCTGCAGAATGAGGACGCGAGCCGCCTCATTCTGCGCACCAACGCCCAATACGCGCGTGAGCTGTGGGTCAAGCGCACCTTCCTGGCCATGGGCCAACTGGCGGGCCACAATCGTTACGCGCAGCTTTATCTTAATGGCCTCTACTGGGGCATCTACGACATTACCGAACGGCACAATGCGGATTTTGTCTCCTCCTACCTTGGCGGGACTGACACGGACTGGGATGTGATCGATGACGGCCTGGTGCGCGATGGGGATGCCACCGTTTGGAACACCACCATGAGCCTGGCCAATACCCTTAACCTCACCACTTACACCAATTACCTGCGCATGCTCGAATACATCAATGTCACGAACCTGGCCGATTATATGATCCTTCATCTCTATGCCGGCGCCGAGGATTGGGATACGAAGAATTGGACCGCGGCGCGTCGACGCCAACCGGGCGCGGGATTCATCTTTCTGCCCTGGGATCAGGAGGTCATTCTTGATGACATCAACCGCGATTTTTCCGAACGCAATTCGGATGGCACGCCTCATCGGTTGTGGCACCGGTTGAAGCTCAATCCTGAGTTCCGTTTGCTAGTGGCCGATCGACTCCACAAACATCTCTTCAACGACGGCGCCTTGACCGTCTCCAATAACCTCGCGCGGTTCCGCGGCCTGACCGCACAGATTGACACCGCCATCGTGGCCGAATCGGCTCGTTGGGGAGATTACCGCCGCCGCCCGCCTTACACGCGCAACGTCGAATGGCTTTCCCACATGAGTTACCTGACCAATTACTACTTTCCCCGCCGGCATCCCATCGCTTTGGCACAGTTTGCGGCCGATGGATTTTACCCGCCGTTGCCGGCGCCGGAGTTCAATCACTGGGGCGGTCATGTCGGAACTGGCTTCGCCTTACGGCTCGGACCTACGATCGGCACAATCTATTACACGCTGGACGGCAGCGACCCGAGATTGCTAGGCGGCCTGATCTCAACCCAGGCGCTCGCCTCCGCCTCTCCCAGCGCGACGGTCCTAGTCCAAGCCGACTCGCCCGGCCGCTGGTTCGTTCCCACCGACGCCACGCTCGGCACCAATTGGTTTCGCCCAGACTTCGATGACTCAATTTGGTCAGAAGGCGCGGCGGCGATCGGGTTCGAGACCCAAACCGGTTACGAAACGATTTTCCGGACCGATGTAGGAGCCGCCATGTTTCAGCACAACGCCACGATCTACAGCCGGATTCCGTTCGTGATCGCAGAGGGTCTTTCGGCGGACGCCTTGATCCTCCGAGCCAAGTTCGATGATGGGTTCGTGGCCTATCTGAATGGTCGGGAAATTGCCCGGGCCAACGCGCCGGCGATCCCGCTCTGGAACTCCCCGGCTCCCACCAACCGTGCTGACTCCGTGGCCATCACGTTTCAGAGCTTCCTCCTGACCAATGGCCTGGCGCTGCTGGTGCCGGGTACCAACCTGCTTGCCATCCAGGCCCTCAATGTCTCGGCCGGCAATGATGACTTCTTGTTCGTGCCGGAATTGGTCGCCTATCAAGCCACCAAAGTTTGGCAGTTGTTGTTGACCAATACCACCGTCAAAGCCCGCGTGTTCGATGGGACCACGTGGAGCGCGTTGACGGAAGTTTCCTTTGTCGTGGACGGCCCGCGTGCCGATACCGACGGCGATGGCATGCCGGACGAGTGGGAACTGCGTTACGGATTGGCCCCGGACTCGGCCGCCGACGGATCGATGGATCAGGACAACGACGGCCTGTCAAATCGCGACGAGTATCTCGCCGGCACGGACCCGACCCAACCGCTCGATGTGCTGCGGGTGGATTCGATCCTTTTCTCCGCCGGCTCCGCCACGCTCAAGTTCGTTGCCTTGTCCAATCGCACCTATTCGGTCCAGTATCGAAATTCGTTGGCGGGGGGTCCTTGGTCCACCCTGGTCAATGTTAACGCCCGGCTGACCAACCATGTGGAAACGGTGAGTGATCTAGACGCGGCGCCTGACGCCCGTTTTTATCGGCTCACTACCCCGGCCCGGCCATGAATCTCCATCTGGTAGCAGCCGACGTCAGGAGGCTCACTCTATCCGGGCGCGTTCGTCGGGAAAGAGATCAGAGCCCTTCGACAGGCTCAGGATGTATCTCGTTACCCGCCTGCGCCCTACGGGCTACGGCGGGCAAGCCTCGGCTGCTACGCTAGATGAAATGACTTTGTCCTTGGATCCCGTCCAGACGACCCGCATCAGGACCGCAGCCGAAGCTCGCCAGGCCATGCGCCGGAGCGAGTGGACGGGAATGACCGTGCATCAATTGCCCGGCTACGTGCAGTGCAACCTGGTGATGTTGCCCAAAACGCACTTACGACTTGCTTTCACACCTCCCGCGTTTGCGCTGTAATCTTTGCTGTCCTCTGAGGTAGCGCTTTCTCCGGGTTCCTTGCGATTTCGCTTACCATGGCCCCCCTGCCAGCCGATGAAATGATTGATCACGAATTTGTCAGTGATCGTGAAAAACTCCGCATGCCAACAGCTGAGCGCGGCTGTGCATTCAGGCCCGAGAGATGAGTAAACTTGTGACGATGCGGCGGCGATTTTTTGGGGCAACCTTGGTATTGCTCACCCTGGGTGGGGTCTTGGTTGGTCTTCGCTCTTGCAGCAACTCTGCCCTCCAGGCGTATGTCACCGAGTTACGCAGCCACGGCGAACGATTGACCTGGCCCGAGCTCGCGGCGAGTTATTCGGCTTCGCCAGCCGGCTGGGTAACGGAATTTACTAACCAGGTAGCGGCGCTGGGGCCGTCCCCAATAACCAATCCCGAAAAGCTGCAGTTGGCAGAATTTATTGAGCCGAATCTGGCCCGAGTCACGTGGAGTATATCGCAGCCGCCCTGGGCTTCCGCGGGTGCGAATCAGACCAACCTTTCCTGGCTGGGGTTGAGCCGGCAATTGGCGGCGGCCCGGCCAGCGTTGCGTCAGCTTCAGGAGATTCTTCGGCGACCAGGGCTCAATAGTGGACCTCCGACGAACTACTTTGACTTCCGATCGCTTTGGCAGGAAATGAAGTCGGCAGCCGGTTGGCTGGCCTGCGATACGTTGGTCGGCTTGCGCGAGGACCGCAAAGACGACGCGTTAGCCAGCCTTCGGGCAATCGCTGGATTGGCCACCATGCATCGGCAAGATTGCGCTTTGGTTCAGCAGATGTCCCGAGTTGCCGTGGCAAACGTCGGGCTCGATCTCACTTGGGAAGCGTTGCAGGCCGAAGGTTGGTCAGAAGAACAATTGTCGGCGTTGCAGGCACGCTGGGAACAATGCGATCTGATTGCGGCGGTGGAACTGGGATTACTCGGGGAACGGACGTTGCCGCTCGAGTGTCTGCAGATGATTTGCGAACTCCCGAAGCGTAACGGGTCGGTCCCAGGGTTCTCGGGGTTCACCAAACCAACCTGGCCGTTCAACCGGGGATTCCACTCCTACTATCGAAACGTGGCCTTGCCGAATGACGCGTTGTACGGACTGCGCTATCTCCAACGCGAGGTTGAACTGATCCGTCAGTTGCGGGCCGGCCGGCCTTATCACGAAGTCATTGTTGTTTTTGGCGAACAGGAGGCTGCCCTCGAAACCAAGGCGAAGTCTGTGACTCGGATCCTGTATCCGATCTCTTTGATCTGCCTTCCGGCGTATGGGAAAGCGGTCACGCGCGGCGCCCAAGTGGAGGTGAAGCGTCGTCTGGCCATCACGGCAGTGGCGTTGCGGCGTTACCAACTGAATCACGGGCATTGGCCGCCTGACCTGGCGGCGCTGACGCCAAGATTTCTTCGCAACGTGCCTCGCGATTGCATGGATGGACAGCCGCTCAAATACCGGGTCAAAGCGGATGGCACCTTCACCTTGTACTCTGTGGGTGTCGATGGAATGGATCAAGGAGGCGAGCCCAGCCCGGTGAAAGCAGGTCTAACCGGGCTCGGTGAAGGATTGGATGCGGTTTGGCCTGCGGCACAGCGACCGGCTCAGGTTCCCGCACACGGCGGCACCTCGGACCCCGGGTCGTGAAATCCGGTGACGGCCGGGCGGGTGGCTTGTTGGTCAACCTTCGACGCTCGTTACCAAGAAGCTTTAACTCGCCAGCACCGCGGGTTGTTGTTCTGTTTCAGCCACTCCTCCAGTTTTTCGGGGGTGACTTTGGCGTGAACATCTTCAAGAGCTGGCGCCGATAGGTTGAGTTGGCCACGATCTCCGCTCTCACGGTGGGAACGAAAGCAAAGGGACGGCCAATCAAGTCTAATGGAATCGGAAAATGTTTCCTCGGGTCCGGATTCCCACCCATCCTCACGAATGGCAGTCACACCGATTTCGGAGAGCTCAAAATCCTTTAGATCCGGCTCTCTCAACTCATCGGTCTTTTCCTTAACCGCCCCGGCTGAACGCAAACTCTGCAGAGCCGCGGCGAGAAACACAGGACTCCCGATACAGAATTGGGCTGCAACTTCCTCGATGGAAGGAGCATTTCCATGGAATGCGTTGAGGATATTCAACACCGCCCACTCAAAGCTGTTCAGCCGCCTGAATTCAACGGCGGTGATCTCGACTGTGACTGTGATTTCCACTGATTTGGGTTGGGCTGCGTACTTGGGTGACATTGCGAAGACCGCCACGTTGAGCCACAGCGTTCACGATCTCTTGATAGACCTTTTTGGTCTTTGCTTCACCGCCGTCGACTGGAGAGATCGGAACAGCCGCACCCTCAAACGCGTTGCGGCTCCCCACTATCACCAGCAAGTTCTTGGCCCGAGAGAACGCCACGTTTATGCGGCGGTAGTCCTTAACAAATTCGCCGCTGACCTCGCCTGAACGAACCAGCGACACAATAATCACCGAACATTCCCTTCCCTGAAACTGGTCAACGGTGTTGACCTGGACATCGAGATGTTGCCAGCGGCTTCGACCTTTTGAGCCAACACGTTCTCGCAATTCGTTTGTTTGAGCCAGATAGAAGCTGATCACGCCAACATCCAGTTTCGAGTGTTTGGTGCCAGAACTGGACGTCAGTGATTCATCAACGCGGCGAAGAAACTCGTCGATCAGTTCAACCTCGAAGGGATTCCAGCGCGAGGTCCCGCGTTTTGCCCCTTCCGCGACCGGTTGACCGCGTTCATCGCTGGTCGAGTCCAGCCAGAGAACCCGGTGATCGCCGGTTAACAAAGGTCTTTCGTCCGCTCCTCTGATAAACAGGCCATGTTGCTTCTTATGGTGGAGCTCTTTCTCGCCACCCCCTGCAAGGAGTATGCCTTGGCCATGTTTATCAGGATAAAAATGATTCACCGCTTGCATGATGTGCGGGTGCATCCGGTATTGCTCTCGCAATGTCTGGCGCAGGACATCCGGGGCGCCCCTTGTCTGTGAACGATGCCAGGTCGGACGGAATCGTGGCCGCGGCTCGAACGGCTCTGGCTGCCTCCGGGTTCCCGCCATCGGGCCATGCTGGGAACAATGCGACCTGATTGCGGCGGTGGAACTGGGATTACTCGGGGAACGGACATTGCCGCTCGAGTGTCTGCAGATGATTCGCGAAGGTCCGAAGCGGAACGGGTCGGTCCCAGGGTTCTCGGGGTTCACCAGACCAACCTGAAGGCAGGTCTGACCGGGCTCGGCGAAGGATTGGATGCGGTTTGGCCTGCGGCACAGCAACCGGCTACGGCTCCCCCACGCGGCGGCACGCCGGGTCGCACGTTGTGAAATCCGTAGTGCTTAACGCTGCCTTGGTCAGAACGCCTATTCGATCCGAAGCTTAAAGAACCCACTGCCTGCTGAACGGATGTCTTGCTCGATGGTAATGGACTCAATCAAACCGTCATCAACCACGCGCGACGGCGTGGCCGGAGTCCACGTTTGCAAATCGGAACTGGCCTCGACAGTCAGCGACAAGTCGCTCGCTACTTTCAGGCGCGTGAAGGTGAGGGTGAACACGCCGTTACTGATGGTCGCGAGCGGGAGTCCGTTGGTAGCGTGATTGCGAACTTTTGGGTCAAGGCCGAGCGCGTATTCGAGACGATTGTTCAGGCCGTCCAGATCGGGGTCTGACGCCGCGCCACTGATGTTGGTGTTCGACAGTTCGCTCGGCAGAAACTTCGCTGCCCGCCATAAATCAATCGTGGCTTGTGCGTGGATGGTGACGACACCTTTAGCGGTGTTGCCGCTTGTATCGGTCACGGTAAGCCGCGCGTGATAGGTGCCCGGCGCCGGGAAACTCTTCTGCGGGTTGGCGTTGGTGGAGAATGTGCCGTCCTCGAAGGTCCATTGATAATCGCGAATCGGCGCGTTGCCGCTGCTCGCATTGGCGCTGAAGTTGGCCGCGAATGGGACGACGCCGTTGGTCCGGTCGGCCGTCGGCGCGCAGGTCGGCGGTTGGCCTACTCCATTTGTGCGCAGGAACCACGGCGTGGCGGTCGGGTCAGTCTTGAAGAAAGCCAGCAGTTGATTACCGACTTTTGCCACGTGACCATTCGCCGAAGGATGAGTGAAGTCGGATTCTAAATCGTCCGGGCAAAGACTGAGCAATCGGTCGGACCGCCCCCGCAATCCGTCGGTCCACACGTAGGGTCCCCACGACAGCCAGGGCGCCACGGCGGGGCCTTTGGTCGAATCGTAGTTCAACTGGCGTGCCCCGTTGAGTTGCGCTTCGATGAGCCACTTCACCGCGAAAGCGGTCTCGTAGGAGAAAGGCTCCGGGTTCAGACCTGAGCCATAAACGTATGCGCGGGTGCGGCTGGAAAGGTAACAGATTTTCAGGTTAGGGAAGAGTATCTTTGCGTTGTGCAGAATCATTTCCAGATAGCCCTGTAACCGGACGGCATGGTTCGTCAGTGCGCCGCTCTCGCCGGCGATGGCTTGCTTGATCCAGAGCACCTGCACCTGGTTTGAGCTCCGGCCCGCGCTGCGGATGCGCGAGAGGACCGTCTTCCAGTTCGGCGAATTAAGGTTCGTCCACGCGGAGGCATCCTGACCGCCAATCGCGCCGTCCACGATCGTCAGGCGTGGGTTGGTGCCAGGATCGCGGTTGGCCTGTCCGGTGAAATGATTCGTGCCCTTCGAGGCCCACTCCTGCGTAGTGTTCGACATGCCGCTGGAGAGGAGCACAATGGAGCCATTGGCGGACGGAACGCCATTGCTATCGAGCGGTTGAATCTCTTCTCGGGCGATGCGCAGACCGGCCGCCTCGTGCGAAGCGGGCCGTTGATTCGCGCCATTCGGATACAGGCCACCTACAAAGTAACGGTTGTTGTTGCTGTAGGTGTTCCAGCCGAGATCCGGCAAGGCCGTGAGACCCACATTCGTCAGCGTGCAATCGGCCGCAAGATTCAAGGCCACACCCAAGCACGCGGCAACGACGAGTTGCCGCCGGAACTTGGTTGCGCACAGGCGGCGAGACTGAACATGCAGGTTTCTCATCGCTGTTGTTCGCTACCATACCACAGATTGCAGGGGGCAATGAGGCCAAAGCACGAACGGACCGCCGGTGAGTCGTCCGACAAGCCGCCGCACGGCCGAAGACCAAGGCCGCATGGTAGCAAAACACCTTCAACTTTTCGGACGCGCATTGGGGCCATGAACGATTTTCGATTAGGAGGACGAGAACGATCGTTTCCGCTTTCCGCTTTTCGCTTTTCGCTTTTCCCCCTCGGTTCATGGGTAGAGCGTTTTAGAAGAGCTTTTTTTAGGCCGGATCAACATCATTGCTCAATGATCATTGCGCGAGTTTTGTCCTTGTTTTTCCTGCTTCTTACCGTTGGCGCCACACCCGCTCGTGCGCTGGAAGCATGGCTCTACTGCGCCCAAAACCTTTGGGTGGACAAGAATGTTGACGCGCTGGAGACGCTCCTGCGCCGCGCCGCCAAGGCAGGTTATACTCATGTGCTCCTGAGCGATTCGAAGTTCGCCAAACTCGGCGACATGGACACCCGGTACTTCCGCAACATCGAGCGCCTCAAAAAGCTTGCCGCCGAGTTGCAGCTGGAGATTGTCCCGGCGGTTTTTCCCGTCGGTTACTCGAACGATCTACTTTGGCATGATCCCAACCTCATCGAGGCGCTGCCCGTTCAGGACGCATTGTTTGTCGTCCAGGGCGGCGTGGCACGGCTCCAACCCGATCCAGCGGTCGTGCTGAAGGGCGGCGATTTCAGCGACCTGAAGAAGTGGGACTGGAAGGATGAGAACGTCATCGGCGAGAACGGTGCCGCGCGGATGACTGATCTCAACGGTGGCAATGCGCGCATCGTGCAAAAGCTCAGCTTGCACCCTTTCCGCCAATATCATCTGGCCGTCCGGGTGAAGACGCAGAATTTTCGGGGTCAACCAGAGGTGAAGCTGCTCGCCGGCAACCAGGCGCTTGACTACAACCATCTCGGAGTCAAACCAACTCAGGATTGGACTGCGCACCACGTCGTTTTCAATTCACTGAATCATACGCAGGCGAATCTTTATCTTGGCTGTTGGGGCGGGTCGACGGGTTCATTGTGGTGGGATGACGCCACCTTGGAGGAAGTCGGCCTGCTCAATCTGGTGCGTCGCGAGGGCGCGCCCTTGGTCGTCAAGACCGAGGAGGGCAAGCGGATCGCGGAGGGGAAAGACTTCGAGCCAATCAAGGACCCCAAAATGGGTGTGCACCTTTGGCCGGGCTCCTACGAGGTGTGGCACGAACCACCTGTGCTCAAGGCCGCGCTAGGGGACGGAACACGGCTGCGCGTCTCTTACTATCATGCGGTCACGGTCAACGAGGATCAGGCGATGCTCTGTCCGTCAGAGCCGCGAACGGTGGAGTTGTTGCGCGACCAGGCCCGACGGATGCACGCCGCCTGGGGCGCCAAAGGCTACATGATGTCGCATGACGAGATCCGCGTGCTCAATTGGTGCGACGCCTGTCAGCGGCGCGGCTTGGACGCCGGCGCGTTGCTCGCGGACAACGCCCGGACCTGCGTCAAGATTCTGCGCGAGGTGAATCCCAGCGGACGCATCTATGTCTGGAGCGACATGTTCGATCCGCATCACAACGCGCACAAAGATTATTACCTCGTGCGCGGGGATCTGACCGGCTCCTGGGAGGGGCTGGACAAGGAGGTGATCGTCGTGCCGTGGTATTTCGAGAAGCGGGCGCAATCGCTCAAGTTCTTCGCCGACCGGGGGCATCGCCAGGTGATCGCAGGCTACTACGACGCCAAGCCGGAGAACGTGCGCGATTGGCTCGCGGCGGCCAAGCCGTTCCCGGGCGTGATGGGCGTCATGTACACAACCTGGCAACACAAATACGCCGACCTCGAACGGTTTGTGGAAATTGTCCGCGAGACCACGAAGGCTCCCTGAGCTGTGCTTCGAACTCGGCGATCCGCTGCTGACGGACGCGAGCCAGACACAACCAAGTGGGCAAACCAACTGGCCGCAAAGCCAGCGCCGAACGCAGCTGGTCGATGAAACTCGGCCAGCCGCGTTCAATTTCAATCCTGTTCACACTTTGCAAAGTGTGAGATTGGGCAAATTGAACTGGGGGGCGATCCCCTTCAGGATCCGATTTGACAATGGCCGGGAGCATCAGCTGAAATCGTGCGCGTATGATGCTCTCCCCTCACGAGGTCGAAATGGCTTTCAAGTTGCATTGCGCCTTGATGCAATTTGTCATCGAACAGGTCGGACTCTCTGATGGGGAGGCATCGGGGCTCTCGTACGCCACGCTTCCCGTCGAAAAACGCTACCCAATCGTGCAGGCCTTTCTCGGGCGCCTGGACTTGGTCGACGCCTTCATCGCCGCCAACCCCACGCGATTGTCGTCGGAGGAATTGGAGGTCGTCTCGAGCTGGCGGCATCTCGTGTTTGGACGCTTTATTGCGCTGCGCCAGCTCGAGAAGCATATGATCCTTCTCTCCTGCGATGGGACGTCGACCGCCTACGGGCTCACCGGGCTGGCCAACCGGTTGGAAGAGGTGATCGAGCAGCGGTTACCGGCGATGATCGAGACGGTGCTGCTGCCGTTTCAAGGCAAAATCATTTACAATGGAATCATCAGCAGGTTCAATGTCACCTTTGGCGCCGGTGCCCGGCGCGGCTTTGAGGAACACCTCCGCGCGGCCAAGGCCAGCAACCGCTTCCTCACTTCTTTGCCTGCATTGCCCGCAGCTCCCACACCCAAGCCGCCCAGCACTTCCCCCAAGCCCAAGCTTGACCGAGGATTGCGAGGGCCGCTCCCAACGGCTCGGCAGCTTCTGCCCCAGGTCGTCGGCATGACGGATGCCTTCTGCAAGGAGCACCTCACCGAGGAGTATGCCGCCCTGTGTCGGAAGCTGGCGGAGAAACTGGCCGCCAAACGGCCTTCGCCCTTGCTCCTCGGCAGGCTTGAAGCCTGGGCCTGTGGCATTATTCGCACGATCGGTTGGGTGAACTTTCTCGCCGACCGGTCCCAGTCGCCGCACCTCAGACTCCCGATGATCGATCGCGCTTTCGGCGTTGGACAGAGCACCGCCCAAGGCAAGGTCAAGGAGATCCGTCGGTGGCTGAAGCTCCGACAATTCGATTACCGCTGGATGCTCCCCAGCCGTTGGGAGAGCACAGCGATGATCTGGACACTGCAGGATTCGAATGGCTTCCTGATCGATATCCGCCACCAGCCTGTAGCCTTGCAGCGCGCCGCGTTCAGGCAGGGATTGATTCCGTACGTCCCGGCCGACCGCGCCGCGGCGGCGGTCCAGGAGCGGAACTCCACCTCGAGCTCGCGGCGCCTGTTCCAGTTCAAAATCACCCTGCACGGGATAGAACCACCGATCTGGCGCCGCATCCAGGTCCTGGACGACACTCTGGATAAACTCCACGAGCATTTTCAGGCGGCGATGGGATGGACCAACTCGCACCTGCACGCGTTTTTCATTCAGGGAAAGCGCTGCGGTGATCCTGAATTGCTCGATGACGGCTTTGACCTTGATTCCACACAGACGCTGATGAGCGCGGTTTTGCCAGCGGATGGCACGCCGCTCTCCTTGGAGTATCATTATGACTTCGGCGACGATTGGGTGCACGATGTGCTCTTCGAAGGCTCCCCGCCACCGCAACCAGGTGTCTCATATCCACAATGCCTGGAAGGAGAGCGCGCCTGCCCACCCGAAGATGTCGGCGGCATTGGCGGATACGCAGACTATCTCGAAGCGATGGCCGATCCAAGTCACGAGGAACACCAGCACATGCTGGACTGGAACGGTCCGTTCAATCCGGACGCATTCAATCCGCGCCGGGCAACGCATGTGATGCAAGAAGGCGTGCCTGATTGGCGGAAGATGGTCTGAACTGGCCCACATCGTTGCACACATGAACGATGATTTTGGGCCCGGCACCAACCGGCCGGGTCGCGTCGCCTCTGACGCCAGAGCCAGTGGAACCTCACTGTCCCTAGGGCACCACTTTCAACCTGAAGAATCGACTTCGAGCCAATCAAGGACCCAAAATGGGTGTGCACGTTTGGCCGGGCTCTTACGAGGTGTGGCACGAACCACCTGTGCTCAAAACGTCGCTGGCAGACGGAACACGGCTGCGCGTCTCTTACTATCATGCGGTCACGGTCAACGAGGATCAGGCGATGCTCTGTCCGTCAGAGCCGTTCCCGGGCGTCATGGGCGTGATGTATACGAGTCCCTCACCAGCCCCACAACAACGCGGAAATTTTTGCGGCTCCAAACTTCCGTGCGACGAGGCCTCTTCACACTTTGCAAAGTGTGAGATTTGGCTGGGCAGAAAAATAACTGGCAGAAAAATGGGGACGCGCAGGCAAGTGAGGCGCCGCAGATTTGTGCCACAGTCTGCTTTTCGGCACACTCGTCGTGAGGGGCATCGTGGCTTGGGCAGTGTCGCTTTTGCTGAGTTAGTGAGGCCATGAGTTTTCGAGACCTCTCACGTTCAATTGCCGGCCGGCTGCAGGCAACGCCGGATGAGCACTTGGTTGAAATCGATCACCGCTGGCCCGGCGTGCCTGAGCGGGGACATTACGCGCCGTTGCACGTCATGCGCATTCGACCATACATCGGGATTCTTTGTGGCTTCGGCGTTGGGGTGCTGGCTGTCATCATCTGGATGCTGACATTCCAGCCCCACGGAGGCGTCGAGTTGTCGCGGTATCTGTTTCCGTTGAGCGCGCTCGCTCTTGAGCGCGTGTATCCGACACAGTCCATTCCAGTGTCGCTCTGGTATGGTGGAGCTTTGCTTCAGTGGCTTGTCGTCGGTGCGCTTGTCGATTTACTGCGGAGAGTTTTTCGGAGAGAGTCACGTCATGACAACGCGGCCTAACCTGCTCCAGTGAACGCGCCGATTGCGCCAGGTTCCAGATCGGGCACCCTTGGCGGGCGTCACTAAGCGTCTCGGTTGGATTCCGGGCACCATCGGCGCGGGGTCGGTGAGCGGAGCGTTAGTTGCCGCTTCACACGTCATGCAGCAGAACGCGACAGTCCTCCTCAAGTTCACGATTCCAGAGCTTGAGCCGTTGCCACACGAGGAGCAGCAGCGCATCCTCACGTCTTGTTGGGAGTCTGATGCCGTGCAAGCAGCTTGGCGCCGCTACTGGTCGCGTCCTCAGCAGCTAGGATTCATTCCGATTCTTCCGATCGCCATCTATGGCGCGTTTGCCAATATCGGCTTTGTGCCAGTGTTGCTCGTGTCACTTCCGAAACAGTGTCAACAGGCTTGGAAGAAGTGTGATCGGCGTTCCGTGCATTGCCAAAGCCCCTCGGCACATTGCCAAGGGGCGGTTGGACATGACATCGGGCTCCAAAAAAATGTTTTAAGGCTCCGGAGAAATGCTACCAGCCCTCTGCGCATTGCAATCGACCCTCCGCGCACTGCCAAAGGCGCTCCGTACACTGCAACCGGGCTGTTGGACATTGCCATGAGCTCAAAAAAAATTGTTTTGAGGGTTCGGAGAAATGCAAGGCCCTCTGCGCACTGCAATCGACCCTCCGCGCACTGCCAAAGGTGCTCCGTACGCCGCAACCGGGCTGTTGGACATTGCCGCGCAACCGTGAACTGGGGGGCCCGTCCCTCTATCAGGCGCGCGTCCCTCTATGAGGCGCGCTCCGGGCGAAAAAATGCCACGGCGTAGCTCGTCAGAGCCAAGCCGTGGAGGACCACAATTAGAATTTTCCATGGCAGGGTGTAGCAGCTCAGACCAGAGCCTTTTGGACGCAGGGTTCTTTTCCTTGGCACTGCTCACACTTTGCAAAGTGTGAACGTGCCGTCGAGCGCAAAGTCTTCATGAACGCGATGATGCAAACCCTCACCCGCCGCCGATTGATCTCGCGCGTGCCGGGTAAGGCCCGCTCGATCCAATTGCTCGTGCCACCGGAGGAGCTGCCCCAGCTTTGACCCTTCTGTATTCGTCAGGTCTTCGTTTGCGGGAAGTGAGGCTCATGTCTGCAAGGATAATTCCAGGCCAATCTCCAGTCGAAGGACTCGAAACTCAGCATGACATGCTCGGCTGGCTTGCAAACTAAAGGATAATCAGACAAAAGATCGTGATTGATGAGGCCGGCGAGGTGGAGAGGGTCGGCCGCATCTCGAAGAAACGACATGAAGACTCAAACGATGGTCACGAAGGCGGCCTGCCTCTTGGCGATAGGCTGCGCCCTGGCGCTGGGGCTTTCGGCCTGCAAGCACACGGGCGAACACCCGAGCAGCGAACATCCCCAAAAGGAGCATCCCGCGACCAACGCTCCTCCGCGAAATCCCTAAACAGTCCGGCGTGGCCGGACCATGCAGCAGGTGTGTTGGTTGGCTTGTCACCGTTCTCATCGATGAAAACGACGACTGCGCGATGTGTTTTTCTCCTGGCGCACGCGGGCGTCGCCATGCTGGCGTGCTCTTGTGCGTCCTTGTCCAAACCGTCGGCCAGTGGTCCATCCGCAACGATTGATGAGATCGCGGCCGGGATCGAGAAGCACATTTCCGAGCAATCACAGACCGATGGCGGCCACTTCAAAATTCGTTTCCAGCAGCAGGAATTGAAACTTCAACTCGTTCGGGTGCATTTGGAGTACCTCTCCGACCTCGGTGGCGGGACGCATTTCGCGTGTGTGGATCTCGTCGGCGCGGATGGCCCGGTTTACGATGTGGACTTTTTCATGGCAGGCCCGCCCGGGGCCATGACGGTCACGGAAACGAGCGTTCACAAAATCAATGGCCAGCCGCTTTACCTGTGGGAACAACGGCGCAACGGCACGTGGCGCAAAGCACCCGTCCAGCACGCCCCGCGACGGTTGCTCGGCGTCATTAATGGGAGCGATGAGTTTGAATTCACCTACCGCGCGAAGCTGCCGGAAATCACGGGTGAGGCGCGGCTCTGGATTCCGCTCGCCACTTCAGACACCTTCCAGCATGTCCGAGTGCAAGAGATTAAAGCCCCGGCGCCCTGGCGCGAATTGGAGGACGATGCGCACGGCGACAAAGTTCTTTTTCTCGAGGCAGGCCCGGCGGCTAGCCGCAAGACCATTGAAATTCGCTATCACGTGAAGCGCTTCGAGAAATCGGAATACGCGGTTCGCGAACCCACGCCGCAAAAATATCTGCGCCCGGAAAAGCTCGTGCCGACCAACGAAACTTTCCGCGCCATCGCCGAGCAGGTGACGCGCGGCAAAAGCACCGACATGGCCCGCGCCCGCGCGCTCTACGAGCATGTGATCGAGAAGCTGCGCTACGCCCGATATGGTTCAGGCTGGGGAATCGGCGACGCGGTTTACGCCTGCAACGCGCACAGCGGCAACTGTTCCGATTTTCACGCGTACTTCATCGCGCTGGCGCGGGCAGCTGGGATTCCGGCGCGCTTTGCCGTGGGCGCGGCCATTCCGTCTGAGCGAAACAACGGCGGCATTGACGGCTATCATTGTTGGGCGGAGTTCTTTGCGGACGGCAAATGGATTCCCGTGGACGTGAGCGAAGCCGACAAAAACTCCGCTCTGGCGCGTTATTACTTCGGTCATCATCCAGCGAATCGTTTCGAGTTGAGCAAGGGCCGTGACTTGACCGTTGAACCGTCCCCGGTTTCCGGCCCTATCAACTTCCTCGTTTATCCTGTGATGGAAATAGATGGGAAGCCGGTCAAAGTGCAGACCGAGTTCTTGTTCCGACGAGCCGGACAGAGAGCTGACCCGTGGATGCAGTCGTTCGGTCCAGCCCTTGACTCGGAACGCGCCCAAGCCCAAGCGGTGCCAGGCAAGGGTCTTGTGCAATGAGGATCGAATTGTGACGCTGGAAGCAGGTCCGTGAACGAAACTCGGGAAATTCTGGCGATCGTCATCTTTGGTTTCACCTACGCGCTCATCAGCGGGCGGCGCTTGAAGGTTCTGCCGCTCAATCGGCCCGCTGCGGCGCTGCTTGGCACGGTGCTCATGGTGGTCGCCGGCGTGATGACGCCCGAAGAGGCTTACCGCGCGGTGGATTACAACACGCTCGTGCTGTTGCTGGGCATGATGCTCATCTCCGCGTATCTGGCATTGGCAGGATTCTTTGATTGGGCGGCGGATTGGATCTTGCGAGCGGCGGCGACACCCCAGCGTCTGCTGCTTTATCTCATCATTGCCTCGGGCATGCTCTCTGCCCTGCTCGTCAATGACACGGTGTGTCTCATGCTCACACCGTTGGTTGTCGCGGTGATCGTACGTGGACGGCTGCCGCTGCCGCCTTACCTGCTGGCGTTGGCCATGAGTGCCAACCTCGGCAGCGTGGCCACGCTGGTTGGCAACCCGCAAAACATGCTCATCGGGCATCTTTCAAATCTCACCTTCGCGGGTTTTTCTGCCTACTTGTTTCCGGTCGCAGTCGCCGGGCTGGCCATTGAATACGCCGTGCTGAGTTTCGGATTCAGGAGAGTGCTGGGCGCGGCCAGGATTGAACGAAGCGAAACTGTGACGCGCCCGCTCGATCGCAACTTAATGAGGATTGCCGCGGGAGCGTTGGTGCTGGTATTCGCCGGTTTCGTCGCTGGATTGAACCTCGCGTGGACCGCGCTGGCCGGTGGAGCGGTGGTGATGGTTCTGGCGCGCCGCGACACGCACGAAGTGCTCAAGCTTGTGGACTGGCATCTGCTCCTGTTCTTTGCCGCGCTGTTTGTGGTGGTGGAGGGATTGAACAAGACCGGGCTGCCGGACCAGACTTACGCTCACCTGCGCACCATGTTCGGCCTGACGCAAGCGGGACAAGCGTGGAATCTCGCCTGGTTTTCGGCAGCCGGCTCGAACGTGTTCTCGAACGTTCCCTTTGTCCTCATTGCCGGGAAATGGATTCCCAACTTCGCCAATCCCCCGCTCATGTGGAAAGTGCTGGCGCTGGCCACGACGTTTGCCGGCAACCTGACTATTCTGGGTTCGGTGGCCAACATCATCGTGGTCGAATCGGCCCGCGCCCATTGCGAAGTCGGTTTCTGGGACTACGCCCGCTTTGGCATTCCCATCACAATTCTCACTACTGTCATCGGCATCGCGATTTTGCTTCTGATCAGCTGAAGCAGCGGTTTGGAGTACGAATGGCCATGACTCAATGGGCCAGCTTAACAAACTGGTATCGTCCTCGTCCTCGAGCCTCCCACCAGCCCGAGTACCTGTTTAGACCGCAGCTACAGCGCTGCAGCAATACTTACGGATTGATGGGCCGCATGGAGGTCAGCGGAATTTCGCCGCGTAGCATTTTGCTGCCTTCGCCAGCCAAACGCAGATACCAATCGCTGGGCAAGGCTTCGCCATCGATATTCAGCGGGACGAAGCTTCCTTGTGCGGGCAGCTGGGCATCGGTGGGTGCCAGTTTGAACATGGCCGTGCCTTCGTCCACCTCGTCGAACATCGCGCCATAGATCATGTGGCAGCCCGCGAACCGAGCATTGTAGAGTTGTCGCCACCAGAACCGGCCGCCGTTGCGCGGAATTTGATTTAGCGGACCGTTATTCAAATTGCGCCACGAGAAACCTGGCCAGATGACAGGAAGATAGTCGCGGCCATTGAGCCGCGCTTCGGCCAAGTCGGGGACGATGTAGTTCTGCCGGAAATTATCCGCGCCGGTGCTGCTGCTGTAACGTCCTACTGACCACGGACTGATGATGTCAAAGGAGCGATAGAGAGGGGTCCACGCGGGATCGGTCTTGGAATCGCCGCCCAGCGTCCGCCAGTTTGTGGGCACGCCACCCATCACAGTGCAACCCGCGGCTTTAAACCAGGTGATGAGGGTTTGCGCGTCGGCGGCCGTTCCGGGACGGTCTGTGAATCCCAGTCCCCAAATCGCGACGATAGGTTTGCCGTTGTGCCGCAGGTAACGGGCGCTGTTCGTCAAGCGCATCGTGCCCGAGATATAATTCCAGTCATTCGTGAGCGTGGCCACGAGGGTGTTCGAATTCTGTCCGGAGATGTCATACATCAACGCGAAGACGCGGCCGTATGTTTCGGCTCCGGCGCGACAGCTGTACGCGATTTGGTTTCGCCAATCGGCGAACGAACGATCGCCTAACTCACTGGTGAAGCGTTGCAGAAATACCCCATCGACTCCGTAGTCGTGCATCCAGCGAAAATGGCGGAGCACGGTTTTGTGTTTGTAGGCGGCGTAAACCTTTGCCGGAGTCCCATTCGGCAAAGTCATTCCTGTCGCAAACAATTCGTCACCCTCCAGTTCCGAGATGTCGGGCCAGAAATCCACCGTGGCGTTCGTCGCAACCGGTGTCTGGTTGCGGAACCAGTGCACCCAGCGATTTGGGGGTGCACTGTCGTTCGTGCAAGCGAACCAGGCTTGATACCCGAACAGCAGTTTATTCGAGAGCGTCGACGCATCGACGGGCGCGCTCCGCAAGCGGAAGAACTGATCGTCTGCCACGGCAACGGCGACACGGTTGTTCGTGCCGGAAACCGCGACCGGGTTGGTGACCGTTCGCCATTGATTGGTCTGGGGCAGACGCGGCGAGGATTGAAGCACATGGCCGACGGAGAGTTGCGGCCAAGTGACCACAACTTGGTTCGGCGCGCGCATCGCTCTCAGCTCAAGTGACGGGGAGCGGCCCCCCGCATATTCGCCGTCCAGGGCCAGATCAAATCCCAGGTCTGAACTCGCGCCACCGGATTGATGCACTTCCACGGCCAGCACATTGAGGCCATTGCGGAGCAGCGCAGGTGACAAGTTCGTTTCACTGGCGATGAATTCGTCACCGCCAGATAACGCGCTGCTCGCGTTAGTGGTGAAACCAATGCTTCCGGCCGGCATGTTGCTCCGGAATACTTCCACGGCATTCAGATAAACGACCGCGCCGTCGTCACGCACCACGCGGAGTTTCAGGGCGCGAAATACACTGCGGTCTGCAACCTCGAAGGTCCGCCGAAAATACGTCGTAATGTACTTGGCGCCAGGATTGGGGCCAAAGGAGACAGTCGTGACTTCACCATCACCGCCATAGCCAAGTCGCGCCGTGCCACTGACCCAGGTGGCGTCGTTGAATTCCAGTCCAACCCAGTTTGTGCCCTGGTTCGAGCCGTTGGCCAAAAAGCGCCACACGGCCCCTCGTGGAATCAGCGGGGCGGTGAGTACTTCCGCGTCGGCCTGGAAACCTTTCTGTGAAGTCCACGCCACCAGAACAACAGCAAGCGCTGAAAACGGCAGACGGCGCGGTGATTTCATGACTCATTACTACCGTACACTCAGTGAAGTCCAGAGACCAGAAAAAGAAAGGACTGCGAAGCGAGGCCGGATTTCACACTTTGCAAAGTGTGAATGCGCGGATCGACCACGGCCAATCTCCCGCCGGCGTGTTGCTCGAAACTCGGGAAATTCTGGCGGTTGTCATATTTGGTTTCACCTCTACGGTGAAGGACGCTGCACGCCGGGTTCAATACGAAAGTAGTGCCGGCCCAGCCAGGAACGGTGCAGTCGATCCCAGGGGCTCGGATGGTCCAGCGCGGTCAATCCCATGGCCAGCGCCGCGAATGTTCCGATCTCGATTTGGCGTTCGGCGCTGCTCATATTCTCCTCCATACTCGCCGTGACGTAATCGAGATAAAGCGCCTTGTTGATCCACGACAGATCGGTGATCGCTTCCAAAACGCCCTGAGCCATGTGTTGGTGATCGGTGTGGTCGCCGAGATTTTTCTCGATGTTGGTATCGGGAATATTCACCCAGACGTTGGTGGCCGTGCCACGCTCGTGGTCAATCAGCTTTCGCAGGGTGGTTCGCAGATCGGACCAACCCTGGTAGGTCGTCGAGTTGTCGATGGATGTCACCGTGCGGATCGCTCCCTCATGAAGCCGTTTGAGCGATTGCTCCGCGGTGGCGACATAGCCGGTGCCTGGCGGGCTGCCATCGGGCAAGCGCATGAAATAGCTGACCGTGTTGCGATAAAGCCACCGCTTGATCGGATGGCCGGCCACCGCGGCCACCGAATCCACCGGGATCTCCGGTGCTTTTGCGGCGTCAGCCATGAACTTGACTGACAGCTTGGCGCCGTTCTCGCGCGCCAGGTAGTACGGCTGCGAACGTCCGCCGTTTCCCAACCCGACCCCTGCGTCCCCGGCCGTAACGTAAACAAACACCACCTTATTTGATGCCCCTTGCACGTCCTGATAGGCATTTGGATTCATGAACAACTGCCAATCATCCGGGTGCGCGCCGAAGTAAAAGGCGACGGTGTTCGTGTTCTGGGCCGACCCGACGATATGCTCGGCGCATAGGGCCGGGTCGGCCAAGAGCACCAGGAAAAGCAAAAAGATATTTCGCATCGTGGAGAATCTTGCAGGGCCAGCGTCTTACTGCGATATCAGAAAGAGACCTTGTGCTTTCTGCGCTCCTACGACCATTAATTCAAACGCTCAAGGCGAAACCCAAAGGAGCAGTATCGCTGCGGTTCAATGCCTCCATTGGCGCAAAATCGAGGCCCTGTTCACACTTTGCAAAGTGTGAACCGTCGATCCGGCAAAGTGAAACGCTCCAGTTCACCACGACCACACTGCAAAACAAACAGCCGGTTGATCCGTGAAAACCAACCGGCTGACGATAATGGGTTTGAGGCCTACTGCACGGTCACGTAATAAGTCATATCGAGCGGAATGAAGTCCTCGGGCGCGTCCGAGAACTTGAAGGCACCGCTGAAATGAATGGTATGCGATCCCGTCGCCAGAGGCGCGAGCATCACGTAGTATCCATCGGCCACGGACGTGCCGGTACCGCCGGTCGCTCCAAAAAGCCACGGCGTTGGCGCCGTGAACGTGTACTGCGGAGACAAAAACCGATATTGATTGATGTTTGGCACATCGTTTCCGTCCACGCTGCAGGAGACATCCACGATAAAATCAGCGAAGCCTGCGGCAATGGCCTGCTGCTCCGGCTCGGTCGCGCCGTAAAATGGAGGCTCTTCCAAACTGGATGCCTCGACTCCGATCAGCCCGATGAAGAGCGCTTTGCCATGAGGGATGGCGATGGTGCGTTCCACGGTTCCGAACGGAGCAGCCAGGAACCAGACCGTGCCGGACTGTCCACCCGTGACATCGAAGTCAGGGCTGTCAATCGAGGGATGCCCCACCAGGGGACGGCCGAGCAGCCACTGCCACCAGGCGGCGCTCCATTGCGCATAGCTTTGGCCGTAGGGCTTGGATTGGGACGGCAATGCTTGAGCGTGCGAGGTCGCCGAAATCGGCAGCAGTCCAAGAATGAGCGCCGCCACGAGGGCGAGCGTTGGCACGAAGCCGCGGCTTGATGATGCTCTGAGTGATGTGTTCATGATTTCCCCTTAGTGTTTTGTTGATTTGCTTGGTTGTCCTCGATACAGCACGAGGCGATTCCAAGCGCTTGCTACAGGAATTCCGCCAAGGGCATTACGGGAATTCTGTCACGGAGAGCTATTAATTTTTAAGGGACGAGGAAGATCTGGCGGAGGACGCCTTGTGCCGCCATTCCACGGCCAGCTCGGGTTTACCCCAGGCTTGGTAGAGTTGCGCGAGTCCCTGGGCAATGTCGTCAATGAATCGCGCCCGTGACGGTTCAGGACTTTCGGCTTCCCGTGCCGTTAAGCCCGCGTAGGCTTCCTTGAACTGGGATTCAGCCTCTTCGTACCGGCGCTGCCCCAGGAGCGAGCGGGCCAGATAACCTTGAGCGGTGAAAACGGCAGAACGTCCCGGCTCGTATTCGCGGCGAATGGCCAGAACTCCCAGGAACATGGGCTCGGCTTCGGCGTATTTATGTTGGAGGAAACACGCGTAGCCGGTCCTTAAAATCGCGCCGGCGGTCATGAGATTGTCCGCCGGAGACCTCAGGGGGCGCAAGTCGAGCAGCTCCTGACAGAGTACTGCGGCCTCGTCGAGCCGATTGGTCGCGACATAAACCAAGACGAGATTCTCCAGCAGCGCGGCGAACTCGTTCGTGTTCACAATGGGGAGCTTTCGCATCCGGTCGAGGGCCGATTCGTAGAGTGGGAGAGCATCGCTCAAACGGCCCAGAAGCCGATAGGTTTCGGCCAGATTGTTCATCGCTAAGAGCGTGGCGGGATGGTTGTCGCCCAAGTTGGCCTTTCTCAAGGCCAGGCCTCGTTCGTGCAACGGGAGGGCTTCGGCGAGGCGATTCGCGTACTGATATGCGGACGCCAGATTGTCCAGCATGGTCATGGAGTGCGGATGATTCGGCCCGTATCGCGCTGCGTGTCCTTCCCATGCCTCCTTGAAACAGGCGATGGCCTGATCCCATTGCCGGGTCCGTCTGTAGGCCAACCCCAGTGAATTAAGCATATTCAAAGTCAGCGTATTCGTCGGCCCCAGCTTTGTCCTGCTCATGGCCAGCGCAGGTTCGAAGAGGGAAAGTGCTTGTTGGTATTGACCGGAGCGCTCGTACGCACTCGCGAGGTTGTGCATCGCCCTTATGGTTTCGGGGTGCGCCGGCGCCAGATTGGTCCGGTACCAATCAAACACCTGCTGGTAGCGCTTGAGGCTGTTGTCGGTTTGGCCCAACTCGCCATAAAGGCCGGCAAGATTGGCCAGCGACTTGATTGTGCCTTCATCAATCGGGCCGAATTTCGCCGTTCCCCAGTCCACCACCTGAAGAAACAGCGGCAGCGCCTCGCTATAACGGCCCGCCTGGGCGTAGGCACTGGCCAATCCTTCGGTGGCTTTCAGCAAGCTCTCGTCATTGGTCAATGAGGCCGCGCGCCGCGAACGAAGATTTTGCTCGAACAGGCTGACGGCTTCAGCCGTATGGTCTGCCCGAAGATGGGCACCGGCCAGAAAAGTAGGTTCGGCCAGTGCGACGACGTTGGTCGGCCCGAACATTTCCTCAGCAAGGGCGGTCGTCCTTTGGAACTGCCGGCTGGCGTTGGTAAAGTCGTCGAGGTGCATGAACGTCAGCCCCAAGGCGTGCCGGATCTCGAATTCAACGAAAGCTTGATTGGTGAACAACTGCGCGATGCGAGGTTCGGCGGCTTGGACGGCTTGGCGGAGCGTCACGTCGTAGCCCAGGCCGCCTTCCAGCCCTTCGGGCCGGGCCGCTGCCAGGACATAATCCCGCAGGAAATCCAGCACCGCGGTGGCCTCCGCGGCTTTTTTCCGCGCGGCCACACCGGCCTTCGAGGCCGCTTCCTTGGCCTTGAATGCTGTGGCTTTCTCCCGATTGGCACGAATCCCGAATTGAATGCTAATGGCCGTGGCCAGCCCCATCAGCAGAACAAAGGCCGCTGACACAGCCACGCCCATTCGATGTCGTCTGGCAAACTTGCGCGCCCGATACACCGCGCTCGGCGGGAGAGCGCAAATGGCCTCGTGAATCAGATAACGGCCAATGTCTTGCGCCAGCGCGAGCGCGCTTTCGTAACGACGCGCTGGTTCCTTGTCGAGGCACTTGAGGCAGATGGTCTCGAGATCTCGTGGCACGGCTGGATTGAGTAGCCGCACCGCGACGGGTTCGGCCGTGAGGACCTGATTTAAGGTCTCGTGCGGCGTGGCGGCCGCAAAAGGGGGACGTCCCGTCAATAATTCGTAGAGGATGGCGCCCAGAGAGTAGACGTCGGTGCCAGGGCCAAGAGCATTTGGCTTGGCCGAGGCTTGTTCAGGCGACATGTAGCTGGGAGTGCCAAGGACCTGGCCGGTGAGCGTGAGTTCCGAGGTGCCGGCAATGCGCCGGGCCAGCCCAAAGTCAGTGATGTGCGGTTGACCGTCATGATCGAGCAACACGTTTGAAGGCTTCAGATCGCGGTGCAACAGCCCCTGCTGATGCGCGAAATGCACGGCCTTGGCGATGGTTTGCACGCAACGTGCCGCTGGCTCCACCGGCCATGGCCCGTCACTCATCGCGGCCGCAAGGCTTCGGCCAGCAATGAAGTCCATCGAAAAGTAATGCTGACCCTGATGCTCACCGACTTCGTGAATGGCGACGATGTTCGGGTGTTTGAGGCCCGCGGCCGTCTCGGCCTCGGCCCGGAAACGCTTAATCTCGTCGGGCGCCGCCAGGTGTCCTCCCAGGATCATCTTCAACGCGACCGTCCGGTTGAGGCCGGCCTGACGCGCTTTGTAGATTACGCCCATTCCTCCTCGGCCGATCTCGGCCAACAGATCGAAATCTCCAAACCGCTCGGGCGCGGTCTGGGTCGATGTTTCGCTTGCCGAACGCTCGCGTTCTTCTGGATGAAAACCCACATTGCCAAAAGCCGCTTGCGCCAGACACCGGGGACACAAGCCTCCGAGGTCCGCGCTGGAAAGCGGGCTCTGACAATCTGGACAATGTTGAGGGTTGGACATGAATGCGGTCCGGCCCACC
Organism: Verrucomicrobiia bacterium; assembly: GCA_035577805.1. Taxonomy (GTDB): domain Bacteria; phylum Verrucomicrobiota; class Verrucomicrobiia; order Limisphaerales; family JADJPG01; genus DATLUX01. Next base: position 7,054 of record DATLUX010000561.1, on the reverse strand, counting down.
ACTTCTACAGGAAAAATGACTCTTCTATTACGCGCAAATCGGGCGAAAAGGTCGTTTATCCGCTCAGCGCGGCGAACAACTCGCGCATCTCTTGTTCGAGTTCGACAGCCGTCGTGACGGTTTGAGCTATTTGGTTGCGAATTTCCTCGCCATAACGCTGACGCAGCCGGTGGACCGCGACCCCCACCGCGTTAGCCGTCATCTCAAGTTTCGGCGCAACCGTTTTATAGGTGTCGCCGCTGGAATCATTCGAGAGGAAAGGCTTCAGCAAGTCGAATTGATCTTCCCTGCCGGCGCGCACCTCTTCCTCGCGAATGCGCTGCAAGGCGTGTTCCAGAATTGTGATGGCCCAGCGGCGGTCATAAAGTTTGTCTGGAGTGAGAGTTGTCGCCGGCTCGAGTTGATAACGCTCTTCGGCGCTGTCATCGTTCAACGAAAGGATCACCGCCTGCCCGCCGCGTTTCTGGGTTTGACCGCGTTCCCGGTCATTGCAAAGAAAATGCTTCAAGGACGTGAGCAGGAACGATCGAAATTTGCCGCGCGCCGGTTCAGCCCGTCGGACTGAGTCTTTTTCGAGAAGTTGAAGGAAGAACTCCTGGGTCAAATCCTGCGCTTCCTCCGGGGAGTTGCCTCGACGCCGAACGTAGGCATAGAGCGGGAACCAATAAGTGCGGCACAACTCCTCAAGGGCCGCGAGCGCCGTGGCCGACCTTGTGTCTCCAGCGGCGAGCACCACACTCCAATGCGTCGTGTTGAACCGGTGCTCAGCCCCTTGTCGTTCTTCAAAACTTTCGAAACTGGAACTCGGATCGTCTGGCATCGGAGGGTACCTGGGTCAATCAAAGCCGAAAATGCGCGAGTCGCCAAGCGTAATCCGGGAGGAGGAGGGGCGCATTTAGACACTGCTCCCGGCGCGAACATTTTCGGCCATTCTCACCCCTCACCCTGCCCTCCCGTTGAGGGGAGAGGGGATTCTCGCGGTTAGCGTGTCGAATCCGTACCGAAGTCGCGGTGGCTTCGGGGCAGTGCGTGAATACGCCTGACAGCGGTTGCCTCGCGGTCTATTTTTCGATCCAGGCTGCAGCCAGAACGCGTCGAACAAATGTCCCCAGGCCGGGTGCTTGGGATTCACGCGGCCCGGCGACATTGAGAATTCGCACACGATTTTGTGCCAAGAATTGGGCAAGCCGCGACGAGGCCTGGTCTACTCCATCGCGTTCACAAATCAGCAACACCGGTTTGGCGTGCTTCCGGACAAACTCAAGAGTCGCCTGCGTTCCGCCAGTCAGCGGCAATTCCCGCACTATAATAAGTGTCGCGTCCGAATCCAGCACGTTGCGCTCGGTCCGCTCAGGATATTCGGCGCCCGCCGTTTCGTTCAAAGCATAGCCGGCTGGGATAGTTCCATCTTCTGCAAGTCGCCCGCGAGGACACCAGCCGCCATGTTCGACGCCTCGCTCGATCGCAAAATCAAGGGCGGCGCGATCCACCCCGGTTTGGCCTCCGGACACAATTCTCACCGTGCGATTATCTTGGGTCATCCCCGGGCAATTTGAAGAACGATCTTACCGCGCATTCCATCACGTTCAGCGCGTGCGAAGGCTTCGCGAGCCTGTTCGATCGGAACACATCTTCCACGAACGCACGGAGGATCGTGTGGTGTAACGTACCAAATGCGGTAGTCTCATTAAACCGCGATGACTCAAGTGCAGTTTCCACGATCTGTGCCTCTCGCGACAGATGGGTTGGTTCGAAGCAGATATCTTGTGGGACCGGATCGCTGAGCAGGCGTCGTGAGGCGGTATTGATGCGTCTTTGACTATGAACAAGCTGATGGCCATCCTTTTTCTCCTCGGTGCGATTGGCGGTTTCGGCTTGTCGCAGCGGGAGAGCTATCAGACGCAGAGTCACACCTGGACGGGCACGCCCGTGGGCGAGCCGCGCACTGTCCACATGACACGCGCAGACCGCGTCAGCTACGTTGCATTTGGAGTTGTTTGCATGGCCGGCTGCCTTTATTTCGGCGTCCGGATCCGTCGCGAGGTCACTGATCGTGAGTCCTTAGACCACTCGACACGCATGCGCACTCCGAGCAGCACAGACACTCCGCCCGAGTGGCGCATGGTGCATTTCCGAGAGTATTCCGAGTCGTTGGACTTACTTGGCCGTGACCTGATCAGGATGCTGGGTCGCCCGAAGGAGGATGTCGTGAAGTTAGTCGGGCCGATTGTAGCGAGGTCTGAGATGCAGACCGAGGAGCTGCCCGGCGAGTATGTCACGTCCATGACTGGCGAGGTCGCAGATGAGGTTCACGAGTGGCCGAAGGCGACACTCGGGCCGGAGTTCCGGCATCTGATGTTGCAGTTTCGGGATGGGCGGCTTATTCACATAACTTGGAAGTTTCAGACAGGTGCACCTTCTCGTAACACGAAGGCTTGGTAGAGTGGAAGACGCCGATGTTCATTATCGGGTTGATTGGTGCGGCGGTGGCATCTCGCGTCAAGCAAGGAAAACAACGCGTGCGGCACCATCAAAAACCGGTTGTTGGTGGCAATAAACGAACAGATTTTATAGCGGCGCTCGTCTATCGCGCAGCAGGGCTCGAATCCAATCGCTTTCAGCGCAATCCAGGACCGATTTTCCTTTGCCGTCCTTGAGGCGGGCGTCCAGTCCAGCTGCGCGAAAGGTCTGGATGATCTGACGTTGAGCGGCTTTGGCGTCGTCGGAACCGGAGCCACCGCGGCCGGTATTTTGCACGGCCAGATGAAACGCCGTTGAACCGGATTTGTTTTTCAGCAAGGGGTCACTGCCCGCTTTCAGCAAGCATTTCACGGCGTCAGCACCGCGGGTGCGAACGGCGCGGTGCAGAGGCGTGGCGCCGTTTTTGTCGGGCGCGTTGATCTCGGCACTGGCTTCAAGCAGGCAACGGATCGTTTTAACCTGTTGGCGGGCGTTCCAGGCCGGGCTGGTCAAGCAGGTATCCGCCGCATAATGCAACGGGCCGCTTTGTCGATGGTTCATGGTCGAGTTCGGGTCAGCCCCGGCCGTCAGTAATAATTGGACGACTTCAAGCCGGTAACCAGCGGCGGCCAAATGCAACGGCGTGTCTCCGGCATAGATCCAATGAAGAATTTCTGTTTCGTACAATTTAGCCTCAGGGATCTGAGACGTGGCCAGGGAGGGATCGGCCTGCAGCAATCGCTTTACTCGTGCGCAGTCGTCGTTATCAATGGCACTCAGCAGGCTATGCTGTCTCATAAGCAGATGATTCAAGCTCATATCGCCGCCCTCCATCGCTTCGGCTTCGATACTGTGAAGAAGGACGCCGCCTAACACTCCGGGCGTATCTTGAAGGGACAAAAGACTTTCTGCCAGACACGTCTCTCAAGCGTTCGGGTATCATGCGCGGTCAAACCTAAAAGATCGAAAGAAATGTAAAAAGAGAACGTTTAAACAGCAAACAAGAATGATTGTTACCAAACAGATCTCTCTGACGCTGCTGGCCCTGCTGTCGTGGATCCTGGCCGCGCTGGCTTCTGTTTGCGCAGGCGCCCTCGATTCCTGGACCTACCGCACCAACGGCGTCAGCGCTTCAGCGGAGCTGGATTCCGTGACTTACGGGGCCGGCAGGTTTGTAGCCGCCGGGGCATTTGCTCAGGGGAGTTTGATCCTAAGTTCTGAGGATGGGATCCTATGGACGCAGAGGGTGGTGGGGCCGGCGTCGGAATTCTACTGCGTTCGTTATGCTGGCGAGATGTTCGTGGCGACAGGAAGTGGCGGAGTTGTGGCTGTATCCACCAACGGAATTGATTGGACCAGCACGATCATTTCCAACACGCCCTATCTGCTGTATCTGTTCGGCGCCACTCACGGCAACGCACAGTTCGTCGCGGTGGGCATGCAGTACAATCCGGATCCGTTTGAGGAGCGCGCCGCGATTTACACGTCCGCTGATGCGTTATCCTGGTCGCCGACCTGGATCAGCAACACGAACTCGGTGCCCTTGGAGGTGGCCTATGGCAACGGACGTTTCGTGGCCGTGGGGAGCGGCTATCCCACTTATACGTCTTCCGACGTGTTCATTTCCAGGGATGGATTGAATTGGACTCCGCACGGCTCCGGCAACCCCGACCTCTTCGGGATTGTTTATGGCGGAGGACAGTTCGTGGCCACAACCGGCAGCGCATTGATGCTCACGTCGGTGGACGGCGAGACGTGGACGCCACATTCGATTGCGCTCACCAACGCACACTTTTATGGGGTGGGTTATGGCAACGGGACGTATCTCGCCGTTGGCTCGGTCAACGGCTCCCAGCAGGTCCTCGCGCGCTCCCAGGACGGGACGAATTGGCAAACTCAGGTCATAGGTCCAAACAGGGAGGATTATTCCCTCTACGACGCGACGTTTGGCGCGCGAACGTTTGTCGTAGTCGGCGTTTGGGGGCCACATGCGATTGCGCAGTCCTCGGATGTCGCGCTTCCGTCATTCGCGGCTATCCAAAGATTCAATGGAACGGTTGCTCTCGACATCGAGGGAGAGATTGGACGTCCTTATCGTTTGCAGGTCTCATCCGACTTGAAGTCTTGGAACAACCTCCTGAACTACACGAATGACGCGGCCGTGACCCGCGTCACAGATGGTTCGGCGCTTTTGGAGAAGGTCCGCTTCTATCGTTCTGTTTCGCCGTAGCCAGAGAGCTTGGGCGACTTCGGTACGGATTCAACAAACGGAACGGGTGTGATTGGGGTGCGTTTCCGACACTACCCCTGGAGCGAGGTGATTTCTGCCCGTCTCACCCCTCACCCTGCCCTGCCATCTCTCCCCGTTGAGGGGAGAGGGGATGATTCCCGTTAGAGTACTCAGCCTTGACGTTGAGTGGATTGATCAGGCTATAATGCGAGCATAACCAAGTGAGATAACCTCACCGCCCGTTCCCGTGATCTGGCGTTATATGCTCGGAAGCTAGTGGCTAGTGGCCAAGTCATCAGCCTACCGCAGACAGATACCAATCCACCACTGCAAATCCATTATGAGACGCTTTCTCCTTCCTTTACTTTTCGCACTGTCGGCGCTGACGCCGGCCATCTCCTCGGGAGAATTGATCGTGTACAGAGGGACGCGCCGAGACAATTACAATGGTAGTGGTCATTCCCTTACGGTGCTCTCGCGGTTAATCCTCATTGTCGATCACGACACGGCTCAGGCCGCACGCTTGCAGTACGAAAGCGTCAATGGCGTGAAGCGTTACTCGACCTCGCAATGGACTAACACGCATTTTGTGGAAGTCACGGGCACGCGTGTCACATACACGGCTATCGCGCGCATGCTCACCCCATGCGAAATCGACAGCGGCGCGACCGGAGAAGGCATCTACTGCAAAGGAGCCAATGCCACTCTGACGCTTAACACCAACTCCACGGTTTTCTTTCCTAAAATCTTAAGCGACCACGGCAATGGCCTGGGCCATTCCCAAATATCCGGCGAACCCTTTCTCGATGACGGATCGTTCCAACTGGTGTTCGACCGTCCAGGCACGCTCACCAGCAACCAGGCCGGTGAAACGTTGGATGCTGCGTTCGCCAGATTCACCGCCTATCTCGAATCGCTCGGATACGCGCGTCAATGACGCCGTCATGCCTCCTTACGAGGCCGCAGCGGCGACGGCGTTCGCGGCGAGCTCGCGAGGATGTGATCGCACGGCTTGGGCCGGGAGCGAGGTCAGGACCACGCAGATGGTGTGACTCGCCGGGTCGGCCCACGCCATCGTGCCCGTTGACCCCGTATGACCAAAGGTCCTTTCCGAACATCCCTTGCTTCCGGCCGCTGAACCGACGTTCCACGCCAAGCCACGCGGGGTTAGTCCCGTCGCATTGTGGTTGCGTACCATCAGCCTGAGGGTTTGGGGTTTGAGGCAAGCTCCCGTTTCATTCAGGAATTCGGCCAGGAATCTCCCGAGATCCGGCGCCGAGGCGTGGGTGCCTCCCCAGGGAGCGCCGAATTGGCGCCACCAGGGGCTGTTCCAATCCCAATCCTTCGCTTTGGGATCGCCGCCACCCGATTCCGGGGCGGCGTGTTCGGTCTGGCATGGGACCATATTTTCCAGTTTGAACCGGCCAAGTCCCAGGGCGGAGTGCCGCATCTGGAGCGGCTCAAACACCGCGCGCTCAACCAGCGTGCGAATATCGCTTCCGCTGATCAATTCCGCCACGCGCGCGGCCAGCAGGATCGCCATGCTCGAGTATTGGTACTTCGAACCGGGGACGAATTGGAGCGGCGTGCGGATGGCGTGTTCAACAAACTCGGAGAGCGGCGCGTGCTTGCTGCGCAATTCATTATTCTCCGCCAACTGGTCCGGCAACCCCGAGACGTGCGTGAGCAGATGTTGCATGGTCACGTCGTCTCGATGGTCGCCCACAAACTGCGGAAGGAATTTCTTCACCCGATCCTCCAACTTAAACTCGCTCCGATCAAACAAAGTCATCAGCGCGGTCATGCTGATTGGTTTGGAGATCGAGCCCAAAAGAAACATCGCGTCATTGCCCTGCGTTTTCCCAAACGATCGCGTGAACGAGTTTTCGCGCTGAACCACATGCAACACGGCGGCGGCAACCCGGCCTTCGCTCGTCGCCCGTGTCAAAATCTCAACTGCTTCGTCCATTCGCTCGCGTTTTAACGCGGCCACGACCGGAGAACCCAAACCAACCGCCAGGCCGCTCTGGATAAACGTGCGTCGTGTCATGTAACCAGTCTAGAAAACAGTTCACAAATATGAAGATCGAAGATTTCGAAAAAAAGAGCGTTCCCTTCAGTCCCGGGACTGCTCAAGAGAGAGCGCAGGGCAGCCGTTCAAACGGGTTTCTATTTCTCGAACCTGTTGGACTCGTCAACGACAGGATGAAGATTGAAAATCGGCAGCGAAGGATTTAGCCACGGGTGAGCAGGGGTTATGGTTGCAGAGTCACGGTGATCTGGCTGGCTCCGGCCGGGACCGAGGCGCGGGTCAGGCGGCCTCCGGGCCAGCGCACTTCAATTTCGCCTTCGCCACCGCCTCTG
>DATLUX010000560.1:0-3177 GCA_035577805.1 Verrucomicrobiia bacterium | reverse complement strand
CGCAGGAAGGGGCTGAAGCCCGAGAAACCGAAATGCCGTCCCGGCGCATACGTCCGCGTGTAACTCCGGCTCAGTCCTCCGCTGTAGGTCAGCGAGTGCTTGATTTTCCCCACGCCCCAGCCTTCCTGGTAAAGCATGGAGTTGCTGACCACGCTGCGGATGGTCAACTCCGGGTTCTCCTCGATCGGATAATCCTTCAAGTTCTCGTCGCCTCCCTCGCCATCCAGCAGAAATCGCCAGTCCGGATAGCGCGCGCGGATCCCCCGGCACAAACTCATCGCCATGGAAGCCGATTCGACGTCGAGGGGCTTGTAGTCTTCGACGACGCGGATGGTTTCCGCCACGTCCAAGTCGCCGAGCTGCGCCTCGATGGGTTCGAGGAACATCCCGAGGCTGTTCGCGTCCAGGAACTGTCGCGCCTGCTCCAGGTCGGGTCCTTTGCCCAGCGAGAGTGTGAACGCCTTCAACCGGCCCGGATTCATCCCGAGTTTCCTCAAGACGTGATACGTCGTCAGAAACACCGCCCCACTGTCGATGCCGCCGCTGAAGCAGACGCCCACCGGTGCTTCGGCGGGGATGTGCTGGAGCCAGCGCCCAATCTCGTCCGCCGCCGCCCCGAGGTAGGCTCGGCCGATGGCGTCGAGGTCGGTGGACAACCGATCGCGCTTGGGATCGAAGAAACGGGTGTAGGTCGGGTCCGGATCCGGACAGCCGATCAGATGGAGTTCGACCACGTAATGGGCCGGGACCATGCGCGTGTAGCTCGGATGGAACTGGCCGGCCAGCCCTTCCTGTTGGAGCCAGTGGTGAATGGTGTCGATGCGCTCCGCGACGATCAAGGCCGGGCCTTCCGCGCGTTTGGCGAGGAAGTAGCGCATGGGGCGATCGAGCGAGCGCGCCAGGCGCACCCGTTTGCCTTCGCGGGCCATCAAAGCGAAGGAGCCTTCGATGGCGCGCACGGCTTCGGGCGGACCCGAGAGGATACGCGCCCGGGCTTCATCGACCGAAAGATTGAAGATGCTGTTCGCGGCGGGATCGAGCAGATCCACCACTCGCTCGAGGTAAGCGTGGCCAGGAGAATCCATACGTCCGCTACTTATACGACGACGGCGCAAAGGAAAAAAGCCGAAATGGATGAAAACGCGTCAAGGGGCGCATTCACGAATTGCCCCCGCGGGTTGCCGACGCCAAAAGCAGGGCCGCGGACTACACGCGCGAATGGATAGTCGGGGCGCGGACTTCCAAGTAACTGTTAAGCGGCCGGCTGTTTTTCAACGAGTTGCAGTCCGAGTTCCTCCGCTTGTTTGCGTAAACGACCGATGCGTTGCCTGTGAATCCTCTCCAGCAGCAGCAGGTGATCGACGTCGATATAGTCCTCTTTGTATCGAAGCAGATGGTAGGTGAGGCAGGCCAACTTGCGGGCCGTGGCCGTGTTGGCTCCTGCAGGTCCTAAACGGGCCCGCATCCGGCGGTGGAATATTCCCAACCAAGTGTCGGTCTTGCCAATGGAAGGGGCCAGCGTGCGCAGCAAAATGGCGACGCGACTGACCACGTGAGCGGTTCGGCTGTCGAGCACCTTGCCACCGCTGATCTTGTTTCCAGGACAAAGCCCCAACCAGGAGCAAAACGCTTTGGCACTGCGCCAGCGGCTCATATCCAATCCGACTTCCGACAAGATGATCAGCACACTCAGAACGTTTAGTCCGATGATTTGGGTCAGATCAACGCCACAAATCCGTTTGAGCTCGCTGCTCAAATCCCGCTTTAAGCTCGGCCCGGCCTTGCGGCGTTGGAAACGCTTCTTCTTCTTGGGTGGGTCCTGCTCGGTGGCCTTAGCCACCGGATTGTTGGGAGCCGGCTCTTGGGGCTCGGGCTGCTCGGGCAGCACCACCAGAGCCAACGCTCTCTCCACTTCGGCGTCGCACACGGTGATTTGTTGGAGCAAGTGCCGGTACGTTTCCAACGCTTGCTTCAACACAAACAAGTGTTCGGCGCGCCAATCTCCTTCCAACGCCTGTTCCAGTTCTTCACGGGTGGTTTTGCTGCAGCGCTCGTCTCGTAGTTCCACCAGTTTCTTGGGATCACGCTCTCCGGCCAGAATCGCATCTAAAATCCTCAGGCCAGTGTCTCCGGTCAAATCGCTGACGGCATGATGCAAGTGCACATTCATCTGTTGGAGGGCCTTTTGCATGTGCTGGGTCTGCTGGCCACAACTGTCCACCAGGTTCTCTCGATGACGCATCAAGCTGCGCACATGACAGATGTCCTGGGTGGGGCGAAAAGACCCGCTGAGCAAACCGTAGCTGTGCAGCTGCTGGAGCCATTGACAGTCCTTCACGTCGCTCTTGCGCCCAGGCACATATTTGAGGTGCTTGGCATTGACCAACACCACGGCCATCCCGGCGGCCTCTAACTTTTGGGCCAAGGCAATCCAATACACGCCCGTCGACTCCACCGCGACGGTCGTCACCGCACAGGCCTGCAACCATTCGACCAACTGACTCAAGCAGGCCGTGAAGGCTCCAAAGGAGCGTACGTTGGCTTGGCCCTGGGCTACGGCGTCTTGGGGAACACAGACGAAGTGCTCGACCGAGCCCACATCTATCCCTGCGGCGTGCCCATTGATCACCGGCATACTGGCCGACGGACGAATGAGACCGTGGTTGGAGTAAGGCTTGCGGGGGCTACTGTGGGCTTTGGCTCTCCTGGCTTTCATGGCTTGGAATCAGTTTGGTTGCAGCAAACACACGATTCCGTCCGGCCTTTGAACTTTCTAGTTTGCACTCTTCCAAACGGGATGGACGCCTTCCCCAAAAACCTGCCCAGGCGACCTCACCAAGGTTCTTACCGCTGTTCAAAGGAACCATGCTTCAGTTCGGGCTTCAGAAGCACCATTGTCCGATCGGTCTTAGCTTCCGGCCGAAATCGACCGCACGACCCTGCCACAACTCCCCGGTCATTCCAGTTACTTCCCTTCCTCCGTCGCCCCCAAAGCGACTGAGCTGCTTCAGTCCGCAGGAACTCGCCCTGAGCTCGTCGAAGGGCCATCCAGCGGCCGTGAAGCCTTGGGCATCCTCAACCGCGCCCCTTCGACAAGCTCAGGGCAGGCCCTCGGCAGCCAGACCGCCCTGCGGGATAAATCCCGCGCCCCCAGCACGCCGAATACCCCCGGCAGCC
>DATLUX010000559.1:0-13054 GCA_035577805.1 Verrucomicrobiia bacterium | reverse complement strand
TTCGATTCGAACCAGGGACTCGTTAAGTTCAGACATGAGCTTTGGCAAAGAACTTTTTGATCTGCTGGACCACGTATTCGATCATCGCCTCCGTCATTTCGGGATAGATCGGAAGCGACAGAATGCGCGATTGATTGGCATAGGCCACCGGGAAATCCTTGGGCGTGTGTCCCAAATAACTGTAAGCCGGGTAAAACGGCAGCGCCTTGGGGTAGTTCAACACGGTGGAAATGCCGGCATCCTGCAATGACTTCTTGAGCGCGTCCCGGTGCTGAGTGCGAACCACGTAAAGGTGATAAACGTGGTCACGGTCGGAGGCGACCGCCGGTGTGACCAAATCCCCGACGCCACGCAGCAGCTCATCGTAGCGCGCCGCCACTTGGCGCCGCCGTTGCGTCCAGGCGGCCAGATGCGGCAGTTTCACCTGGAGAATGGCGCCCTGCAGCCCGTCCAGCCGGCTGTTGATGCCCTCCATGACGTGCTCTCCCTTGCCGCCGTGCCGCGCGAAGGTGGCACTCCATTCTGCTAATGAATCATCGTTGGTCACGAGACAGCCGGCATCCCCGTAGGCGCCCAGGTTCTTGCCCGGGTAGAATGAAAAAGTGGCCGCCTGCCCGAAGGTACCCACCATTCGCCCCTGGTAACGAGCCAGGTGAGCCTGGGCACAATCTTCGATCACCCAAAGCTTGTGCTGCTCCGCCAAGGCCATGACGGGCCCCATCGCGGCCGGTTGTCCATAGAGATGGACCGGAATAATACCCACCGTGCGCGGAGTGATCTTCGATTCGATCAACGACGGGTTGATCGTGAACGTGTCGGCGTCCGTGTCGCAGAACACTACTCGGCCGCCAGCCTGAGTGATGGTTTCGGTGGTCGAGATCCACGAATGGGCGGTGGTGATCACCTCAGCGCCGGCCTTCAACCGGAGGGCGCGCATCGCGATGTAAAGCGCGTCGGTTCCATTGGCGCACGAGACACAATGTTTCACACCCAGCGCTTTCGCCCAGGCTTGTTCGAATGCGTCAACCTGCGGCCCCCGGATGTAAGCAGACTGGGCAATCACGTCGGTGATAGCCGCATCGATCTCAGCCTTCAGCGCGAGATACTGCGCGTGCAGGTCAACGAATGGGATTTTCACGATCTCCTGATGGCTCATGGCATTATTTGAGGCGCCGGAGCAAACGGGCTGGATTGCCCGCGTACACCCCCGGTTCCGTGATATCTCGAGTCACAACGCTGCCCGCTCCGATCACCACTTGATCGCAAATGGCCACCGGCAGCACGGTGGCATTGGTGCCGATGCTCACTTCGTTGCCCAGGCGGGTTCGGCGCCAAAGGTCGCGTCTGCCCTTGGCGGGCCCGCCGGTCGAAAACAGATCATTGATGAACATCGCTCCGTGGGAAATGAAACAGTCGTCGCCGATCACGACCAATTCGCAGATGAAAGCGTGGGACTGGATGCGGCACCGCTTGCCAATCACGACTTCACGCTGGATTTCCACAAAGGGTCCAATAAAACTGCCCTCGCCAATGGCGCAACCATATAAGTTCACCGGCTGCACGATGGTCACGTCGTCCCCGAAGGAAACGTCCACGATGCCGGAATTTCGTAATTTGGGTTCTCCCATAAGTTATTTCGAACTCTCCCGCGCGGTCTGACTGGACCGCGCACCGGCTTGTTCCAAAACCGAAACCACCGTCCGGGCGTGGGCAATCCCAGTCAGCGGAGTTTGTCCCGTCCGCATACACTCGGCAAAATGTTCGGCTTCAACCCGCAGCGGTTCCACAAACCTGACTTGAGGCAGCAGAATGTCGCCGCTCCGATAGTTGAACTCCGCCGGACGCGGCTCGTCGAAGTCCATGTGTTGCCCAAGAATCGCTTTCTTGTCGATGCCTTTGTCGAAAATGGCGATCTTGTCCTCAGCGACGTCGTCGTAAACCACCATCTTGTTGGAACCGACCACAATCATCTTCCGGACCTTTTGCGGGTCGAGCCAGCTGACGTGGATGTTGGCCATCACCTTCCCCGGATACACCAGGCTCAAAAAGACGACATCATCCACTCCCGTCTGAATGTAATCCATGCCCCGGCGGGCCACGGAAAGCGGCTCCGGATCGCCCAGCCAATAGTGAACGATGCTGATGTCGTGAGGGGCGAAATTCCACAGCGCGTCGATATCCGAGCGGATGCGCCCCAGGTTAAGACGCTGACTGTAGATATAACGAATCTCACCCAGTTCACCCGCATCGATCATCCGCTTCACATAACGCACCGCCGCGTTATAGAGAAAGGTGTGGCCGACCATCACGATCAGGCCACGCTCCGCGGCGCGTTTCCCCAGCTCATCCACTTCGGCAACTTTCGTCGCCAGCGGTTTCTCCACAAACACATGCTTGCCGGATTTCAAGGCATCCAGGGCCAGCTGAAAATGCGTGGCCGCCGGCGTGGCGATGATCACTGCATCCACTTCCGGATCATTCCAGACGATCTCCGGAGCGTCCACCGCCGTGGTCCGCGGAAATGAGGTCTGGACAAAAGCCCGCCGCTCCGGACTGAATTCAACCAGATACTTCACTCGACATTCCGGCAACGCCGAAAAGGTGCGCAGAAGGTTAGGACCCCAATAACCGCACCCGAGTTGAGCCAAGACGATAGATTTCTTTACCATGCGATTCGTGCATCTAACACATCAGTGAACGTCGTCTCCACCATCGGCGCCGCCTCGTGTCGGCTGCGTCCCCCCGGCGGATGCACCCGCAACCGCAGCGCCGGCAGCGCCTCACTGCAGCCGCCAGCCGAGGCCTTGATCCGGACACCCGTGTTGTCCCAATCCACGTTATGGAAGACAACGTCCCGTCGCTTGCGAAACCAAGCGACCGCAGCCGCCGCCGTGGGAAACCAGGCGCCGCGCCGGGTCAAGTCCTCGAGCAGTTGACAGAAAAAATCATCCCACAAACGCTCTGGAGCGAGGCTGCGATCGTGCCAATTGACCACCAGCGCCCCCCCGCTTTGTTCGACCGCCTGAACCACCTGAGCGACTACTTGTCGCGCGGCCGCGGGCGCCAAATGCAGATAGGAAGAGTAAAACAAGGCCGTATCCATGATATGCAGAGGCAATTCCAATAAGTGCTTCGCCCCCGGTGGCCTGAAAACCTGGGCTGTGCCGGCCCGGAACCCAACCGTTTCGTTGTAACCGAAAGTGGAATCGTAGGAAAAGCCAGCCGCCTCCAACCGGCTCGGGGATCCTTCGTCAAAATAGAGCCAGTGCATCCGAACCCCCGTTTCTCCTGCCCGAGTGAAGCGTTGCAGTCTGGCTTGTTCCTCTCGTCCACACTGGGTGTCACGCCACGCCTCCAACCCGTGTAACGCGACCTCCCGCCCGGCGGCCACCAAACGTTCCAGCTCATCCGCAATCTCTTCAGGTGCATAACCCGCGCCACGTTTTGGCTGCACCCGGCCATCGCGGTCCAAGCCAGGCCTGTTCTTGTAAGGAATGACAAAAAAGGTCGAGCGTCGGTCTGCTTCCAGCGCGTGATAACGATCAAACGTCACCCAGAAATCCGCGGCCACACCCAAATACACTAAGGGCAATCGACACGCCGCCGCCCAGTTCGTCAGCAGTTTTCCGATGCTGCCGCGCCCTCCAAACAGGTCGAGCACCGAACCAATCACCGCCCGGAAGAGAAACCCCAACATCGTGTGATCAAAGCGATGCCCCCGGATGCGCGGATGATCCACGTCGTGAGTAAGGCAAACTACCATCCGACAACCGGACGGCAGGGGAGGAATTTCCACAAAACCGGTGCCGTGGTTGAGCAATTGCTCGCGCAGATAAGCAATGTGGCGATCGAGGGTGGGCCAAGCCGCCATGTCGGCCGGCTGACCGGTCCCTAATAGATAACGCACCTCGCCGAGCAGATCGTAGCCCACGCGAATAACAGTGCGTTCCCGCCGCGAGATCCAAACGGCTCCGGCCGAGTCGGTCTCGTCCACCAAGTCAGCGCCCTCGGTCTTTGGCCAGAAGCTGCAGGCGCCATAAATGCGCAGGCGATCCTTCTTGTTCTTGTGGTTATGGTGGAGAGTGGCCGAGCGACCGTGCCTCACCGGCTTGGCTCCATTGCCCTCATCCCAAGCCAGCCCATCGCCCCCATAAATCAGCGCCAGCGGAGCGCGCAGGCTTGCGGGCGGTTCGCCACCCGTCACAATCACCGCCGCGTAAGGAACGTCATCCCGATAAAACTCCCAGGGGGTCTTGAAGAGCTGGAAGAACTCTCCCACGATCTCGCGTTCTGAAGGGTCTGCAACGATTCCAAGCACAATCGGGGTTAAGAAACGCAGGCCGGCTTGAAGTGGCCAGCCCGCCTGGCGAAAAAAACATTAACGGCTGGCGCACGCCGCGCCCCGCCCTGCCCGCCCCACGCTACCGACGCTCCGCCAGCACCAGCTTCCGCACTAGATCCAGGAATTTTCCTCGCTCGCCTCTCCAGGTGTGGGCCACGTAAACCCCCTGACCACGGCGGACCCGGTTCCAGACTTCCGTGGGCTCCAAAGCCGCGAACTCAATCTTTCGCGCCAAATCCTCCGCATCGCCCAGCTCAAAGAAAATGATCTGATCTTCCCCAAAATAATCGGCGATACCTCCCGCGTTCGGAGCAATCACGGGTTTGCCCCGCGCCAAATACTCAAAGATCCGGGTGGGAGTATTGATCTCGGTAAAAACGCTGCGGCGGTTGGGAATGATGCCCACGTCGCAATCATCGATGGCGCGGGCAATTTCTTCGACGCTCTTACCACCCAGATACTGGACCGCGGGCGCCAAATCCGTTTTTTCCACCGACTTCATGACCTGCTCCAGGAACGGCGTCTGGTGCCCGTAAATCTTTAAGGTCGCCGCGGGAATCGTGCGGCGGACGATCTCCAGCGCGCGCACAGCCAAATCCAGACCGTGCCGCTGGATCACCGAGCCGTGATACATGATTACAAATGGCGCATTCCCCACCACCTTCTCCCGGCATACCGCGGGCCGGAACCCGAAGACATCCTCATCCGGCGCATTCATCACAACGTGCAGCTTTTCCGCAGGACAACTGCGCGCCGTGAAGATCTTCTGGCAGGCCAGGTTCACCGTCACCGCCACATCGGCAAACCCGATACTCCACCGCTCCAACCGCTGGAGCAAACGCACACTGCGACTCTCCCGGCCAGAGCGATAGATCGTGCTCATCAACTCGGGCATCGGATCGTGCAAATCCAGGATCACCCGCGCCCCCCGCAGCTTGGGCACCAGCGCGCTGAAAGCCAGGATATCCGGCATGTTGTGCACATGCACCAGAACATAGCGGCGGGTCACGGAACGGACTGCCAGGATCCAACCGGACCAAAGAATGAAAGCCAGATAACGAAACACATAACCCAGCTTGCTGCCCCGGTGATGCTTAAGGGGCAGGCGCAAAATGTCCACGCCCCCGGATTTTTCACGAGCGGGCTCCGAGGCGTCGTGGCGCAAGCAAACCACTTCCACTTTCATGCCCTCACGCACCAGCGCTTCGGCCGCCCGTCGCGGGCGCGGGTCGCTGGGAAACGTGGAGAACAATACCACCACGGCATTTTTACCGCACAGGGGCGAACTCTGCGCTTCTGGCGGATGCGTTTCCATCGCACTGTCCACTCTAGTCTCCGGCGGAGGCGAAGCAGCCGGTTCCAGACGCGTCGCCGACACCCTGACGGACGCTTTGCGCCCGACTGGCGGCAACCATCTTTCCAACACTTGTTTGATGCGCAGCGACGTCATCGACGAGCCCCTTCCTTTCGCATGTGTACTAGGCGGATTCACCGCATCTTCTCGGCGCTTTGACCAGGCCCCGAAACCTTGGCAGCAGATCCCTCGTAGAGGGGCAACACTGCCTCCCCAACCGTGACGGATGTTTCCGCAGGGAGGCTGCGGTGCCATTGCAAGTAGAACTTCGCGACCTCGCAAGGCAAGGCTGGCCAATAGTCTCCACCATGGGCCTGCCGGGCCGCCTCCAGAAACTCGCGATAATAAGCGACGGGATATTCACCCCAAGTGTGACCTGTATCGAACGAAGTGTAATCCGGATGCGTGTCGACCAGCGCCATGCCACCCTGCGCCGCAATCCAGGCCAGTTTATCTTTCCAGATCGCGCTCGAGCGTTCCTGCAGGATCAAAAACAAGGTGGAATCCTGCACTAGCGTATAGGGTAACTCGACATAACCGCGGTCCGCCGAGGCGACCCAGAAGGGAAAGATCGTGTGCGCCCCATCCGGCTGGGGCTCGAATGGGTCCGTGTCGAATGTGGACGAGTCATAAAGCACATCCAATTCGTGAATCCATTCCAGATTCCTCAACATGAACCCCGACCGAAAACCTTTGGCGTTCCATTGACGCAGGAAATGGTTGATCCGTTTGGCGCTCGCCTGAAATCGGTCCTGCGACTGGAAGAGCTTTCCGTCGTGACGATGGTCATGCACACCCACTTCGAAACCGTTTTGCTTCAACCAGGCGCGCAGTTCGTCGGGAACCTGATAGGGCCCCTCCGGAATGAAGTTGAAGGAGGATCGGAAGCCCAAGGACATCTCCAATTCAGCCAGTTGCTTGACCCGCTGCAGACCGACTTCCGATTCCACATCGTGGGTCAGGACAAACGCGAAGCGCTGCCCGTTGGGCCAACCTTTCCATCCTGCCGGCGGCTGCCCCGCGGGCTGGAAGATCGGCCACGTGTTCACGCTTTTCTGGCGCTGCCGATGCGCCAGCACTCGGCGAAAGGACAAGCGCAGCCGCCGCGGGAGTATCGGCTTGACCAGGTAATAAAGCCGCGGCGCAGCCAGCCCAAAGAGGATGGCACCCACTGTGACTAAAACAGGATAGAAATGACGTACAGGATAGAAATGACGTATCATGTCAGATTCAAACTGCTTGCTCGCAACTCCAGGGCACACTGCCGTCCTTGCCATTCTCGCCGGCCGGCGAGTGACAAACTTCATCTGTTTGCATGCATGCGGCGCAAAGTCGGCCGACACGAACACCTTGCTGATCAGCGGCGGCTCCCGGTCGCATCTTTCTGCCGAACGGCAAGCCTTGGCAGCAGCCACCCTTAATCGAACTCCTGCAAGAGCCAACGGGGGACATACCGCCGGCGCTTGTTCAGCACCGGTGCAACGATCGCTTTCGATTCTGCCAGTAAAGCCGCGGCCCGAACGGCCACGTCGCGGCTGGTCTTCCCCGCCTCCACCACCATCAAGACCATGTCCATGAAACGCGAGACTTTCGCGGTCAGACTGGTCGGGCTGACCGGGGGCATGTCGAAGATGATATACTCGTAATCGCTTGCCTTCAGTTTTGGAATGAACTCGCTGAAATGACGGGGAACGATCTCTTCGATTTTGCGATCAGCCGAAGAACCCGAAACCACGTAGAGATTCTCCTGCACCAAGGCCTCGTTGCGCGAATCATCTTCCAGGGCTTGCTCCAACCCACAAGCTTCCTTGCCACGGAAGAAGGCGTGAGCCGCTCCTTTCCCGCGCATATCCACCAGCAGCACGTTCCCTTCGCCAATCTCAGAGAGTGAACCCGCCAACCCGGACGCCACGGAACTCACCCCGGCCTGTTCGTCGCAGCCGGTGACGGCGATCATCTTCGGCTTATGGTTCATCTGGCGAATCTCAAAATAATTCACCAGGCGATCGCGTAACGCATCGTGAAACGGCTTCATCACCTCAACCGTTTCCAGTGGAACTCCCTTGGGGCCGGCTTCGGCGCGGTTGGCCAGCGCGCGAGTCGAGGGCATGACCAAACGCGGGATGGAAAGCAACAGTGGCATGCCGAGAAGACCTTCCAGGTCCTTGGGCCGCCTCAAACTGCGGTCTAAAACCAATTCAATGAAAAACGCCAGCCCGATCGCAAGCCCGAGGAATCCGGCCACAGCCAACCCCATTGTTTTGTAGAGTTTCATGAAGTCCCGCGCAGCCAGCGAGGGCCTCTGGACAGGTTGAATATTGGGCGTGTTGCCCAGAGCCTGGGTGAACTTGCGCTGTTGCAACGCGCTTTCGATGGCCGTTAACTGGGCCTCAAAACGTTCCCGGTCCCGTTGGAGCTTCAAGAGCCGGAGTTCCACCTCGTCCACCCGTTTGGCCTGAGCCTGGACATCGGCCAGTTGCTTCGACAAGGCGTTGGTCCGCGCCTCCAGGCCGCGGATCTGGGCCGGAGTCACCCGTTGTTCCAGCATTGCCGGACCGAATTGCGTCATTGGCACGGCCGGCGTGATCGGGCCGCGCAAGAAGGCCGGAAACTCGCGTTCCATCTCTTTCTGCTTTCGCTGGAGCTGCTCAATCTGTGCGCTATTGGCTTGGACGAGCGGGCTTTCTTTGGTCAACCGGCGGCTCATTTCCTGTTCGGCTTGCTTGGCCTGCTCCAGCGAGGTGAGAAGGCCGTTGTATTCGCGAACTTTGCTCTGGGGCGGCTCTTTCATGGAGGCAACCCCGACTAGGTTGGTGGGGCTTGCAGCCGCCTCTAACTCGTCCAGCGTCGCCATTGCCTGAGCCAGGTCGGCCTCGGCCGCACCCAGCGCTTGCCGAACCCTTGATTCCTCCACAGCGTTGGCTTTCCGGAACTCTTCCAAGGAAGAGACCCCAACACTGGTCCGCAGAGCCTTCAGTTCGGCATCGCAGTTGGCTACGGCCGCACGCAGTTGGTCTCGTTGTCTGCCGTAGGCATCTTCAGACCCCCCCACCGTGTCATGCACAGTGTGATGCTTTTTCAGGTAGGCTTCGATTAGCTTCTCCAAAATCTCCTGGGCCACCTCGGGGGATTCATGTTCGGATTCAATGGTAATGACATCGATCTGCGGCGAGATCTCCACTTTGACATGTTTCCTGATGTAAAATGCTGCCACGGTGGCTTTTGCCTCCGGTCCGGCATGTGGCACGACGCGATCCAGTCCAACCGCCTCCGCTGCATCCTGGGCCACATCCAGGCTGGTCAGAATCTCCCCTTCGGAAGCCAAGGCATTTCCGCCGCCAGGGATGGGAGCTCTCACTTGGCTGCCAGGTCCCAGATTCACCACTGCCGACTGGGAGTCGCGGACGTATTGCACCATGATCTTGGCGGTCGACTGGAAAAGTGGTGGTCTGAGCTTGTAGAGGACGGTCGCGGCAAGGATGCCAAGGCACAATCCGGCCAGCACCAGCCACTTTTGGCGGAACAGAACGAAATAAACGTCCGCCACCCCCAGGCTCGGTGGTTCCTGGTCTAACTTCGGCTGTGGGACGTCATTCATTCTGAGCCTATTACTATCGTACCTCTACCTCTTAGCCTAATTTGGATCTTAGCCGCAATACCTATAAAGCAAGCTTCCGGTCAGACGCAGCATCGCCATCGGCAAGCGCTGGAAGACCGCGTTATGCCAGCCGTGTGCCTGATCGGCCACGCCCACAAAGGCACGCCGTTTGTAATCGTATTTCAGGTACTTCATAAGGTAATCGGATGAACCCCATCCCTGCTTGAATCGCCGCAAACCTTCGTTTGACAAGGAAGTACGTCCCAAGTTCAAACAGTCCATCTGCTGCTCCACCAGCCTCCGGATGGATTCCCACATCACTAGGTTATTCGGCCGTAAATGTTGATGGGCCAAATCCGAGGCTCCATACTTGTAGATCGCAGACCGGCCGAAGGTCAGGAACACGGCGCCAGCCACCACCTGCCCGCCATGACGGGCCAAAGTCACGAATCCCTGGCCGCAAGCCAGCACGCATTCGTGAATCTTCTTAAAGAACGACCACGGCTGCGGCGGCAACCCGTGCCGCTTGCGCGTCAGGCAATGCAATGCGTAATACGCGCGCATCCCCTCCCCTTGGGTTGTGAATTCAACCTGAACGCCGCTGCGTTCAGCTGCCCGGATGCCCCGGCGAATGGATCCATCCAGTTTCCGGAACAATTCTTCGATGGGCTTTCGAAGATCGATCTGGTGGCCAAGAAACGAGCCCTGAACAGAATGCCCACTTTCGTTTCCCAGGAGCTCGCCACCCCCATGCACTTCCAAGTATCGCCAGCCCCGTCCCCGTCCCAGTTCCATGGCGTCGCGGAGCAGTCGCTGCGTTTGTCCTGGAACCGTTCCCAGGGGCGCCACTTCATCCGAAAAAGGAAGCGCCACACCGCGACGTCCTCGCGCCAGCACCTCTATTTCCATGAGCGGCAGGCAGCCGGTCATCGTGGCGTCTTGCCATGCCGCCAGGTACATCGGCTGATAGCCATAGCTGTCCTTCAACACTCGAGCCCAGTTCGCAGAGAAAAAGCTGTTGACCCCTGTCAGTCCCAACACAGCCTGATCCCAGTTCGGCGACCGCGCGGGATCCTGCCCCTCCAAAACGCCCGAGCCCTCGGGGGCGGACAATGCCCCCGGCCTGCCCGGGCTGGCCAGTTCCTCCTTGCCGAGGCACAGCGGAATGCCATCACGCGGTTTCACGCAACGCCAGCGCAACCTCCCGGGCCACTGCGGTGACCTGTTCCGAAGTCAGTTCCGGAAACATCGGCAAGGAAAGAAACTCATCGGCGCACCGTTCCGCCACCGGAAACGACTCGCGGCCCAGCCCCAGATGGCGATAGGCTTCCTGGAGGTGAACAGGCACGGGGTAATGGATCCCGCAATGGATTCCGGTGTTCGCCAACTTTTCCAGAATGGCATCCCGTTTGGCCACGCGCACCGCATAAACGTGCCAGACATGCCTGCGCCCAGCCGCCTCAGCCGGCAGCACGATTCCTTTCAAGCCTGAAAGCAATTCCTGGTAACGGGCCGCGTGCTGACGTCGAGCGTCGTTGGCTGCGTCCAGATGCTTGAGTTTCACCCGCAGCACGGCTCCCTGGATCCCATCCATCCGCGCGTTCCAGCCCACCAATTCATGGTGATACTTCTTGCGCTGCCCATGATCGCGCATCATCGCGGCATGCTCCCGGAGTTGGGAGTCGTTGGTGACCAAGGCGCCCCCTTCCCCGAGCGCGCCGAGATTCTTTCCAGGATAAAAGCTGAAACACCCTGCCTGGCCCATCGAACCTGCGCGGTATGCTTGGTATTCCGCACCATGAGCCTGACAAGCGTCCTCGACCACGTAAAGGCCACGACGTTTGGCAATCTCCAGGATTGGGGTCATATCCGCCATTTGCCCAAAAAGATGCACCGGGATAACGGCTTTGGTCTTCTCCGTGATGGCCTTTTCCAGTTGGCCAGGGTCCAGAGTGTAGGTTTGTTCCTCAATGTCGACGAAGACCGGCTTGGCGCCGCAAAAGCTGATAGCTTCCGCCGTCGCCATAAAAGTGCTGGGCGTAGTGATAACCTCGTCCCCGGGTCCAATCCCCAAACCTACCAGCGCCAGCCAGAGGGCCTCCGTCCCGTGGCCGAGTCCCACGGCGTGACGCGTCCCACAATAGGCGGCAAATTCCTCTTCAAAACGAGCCACGAACGGTCCGCCGGCAAACGCACTGGCGTCGATGACCTCCTGGATGGCGCGATTGATCTCCTGGCGAAGCGCGTCGTGTTGCGCCCTCAGGTTCAAGAATGGAACATGCATGCCCCGCTATAACGGCTTCTTGGCGAGAAAGCTAAAGAATCTTCCAGAAGAAAGCTGCCCCGCGGCAACCCGGGCGGCATCATGATCGGGTCCGGCCTTTCTGGCTGGCCGCCGCTTTTTGCCGCGTCCCGTCGGTAATTACCGAGCCATTCGGCTTGGAGGGTCCTTTGGACCCTTTGCCCAAGCTGACCGCCGCGCCGGCTTGCTTGAGGGACTGGGACGAGGCCTCCAGAATCCGCACCAATTCCAGACCCTGGCGTCCTCCAGACAGGGGCGGGATCTGCCGGTTAATACAATCGAGGAAATGCTGACACTCAATTTTTAACGGTTCCTCCTGCTTGAGATAAGGGACATACATATCCCCGTAATGATAGGCGTAATGAAAGTCGGCGAAAGTATCGTAATGCGGAGGCGTCTCCACCCGCATATCAAAGACCTTGATCTTCTCCAATTGCGCCACGTCATCGTAAACGATCATCCGCCGGCTGCCGACAATGGTCATTTCGCGCACTTTGCGCGGATCCAGCCAACTACTCTGGATAATGGCAGAGCAGTTATGTTTAAAGGTCAGCCACATCGTGGTGACATCCTCGACCTTTGGGGTCACGTGCGTGCTGCCCTGGCAATTCACTGCAATGGGCGACTGTTCCATCACGTAAAGGATGATGGAAATGTCATGTGGCGCCAGATCCCACGCCACATTGATGTCCTTCTGATAAAGCCCAAGATTCAAGCGCCGCGCCGAGATGTATCGAATCTCCCCAATATCCCCGGAGCGCACGATCTCTTTGATCTTTCGGACGGCCGGGGAATAAAGAAACGTGTGGCCCACCATCAAGACCAACCCGTGGCGCTGCGCGATGTTGATCAATTCTTCGCATTCCGCCACCGAAGCCGCCATTGGCTTCTCGATGAAAGTATGTTTCCCCGCCAGCAGGCTGGCCTTGGCCATCGGGAAATGGAATCGCACCGCGGTCGCGATGGCCACCGCGTTGACCTCCGGATCGGCCAGAACCGAATCGTAGTCCGTTGACGCCTGCACCTCAGGATACAACTGGTGCAGATGTTTCAGGCGTTGCTGGTCCAGATCGCACATCGTCCGAAGACGACAATCCGGTAACGAACGAAAATTCCTGATAAGATTAGGACCCCAGTAGCCGCACCCTACTACGGCAACCGTCGTGGTGTTGGACATGTCGAGCGTTCTTTCGTGGCCATCCTGGCCGGGAGTCACTTCATCGATACCGCGCCAACTCCGCCCCCCGAAGACGGCCTCCGGCTTCGGCGCCGGTAACCGAGATGGGGGCGGGCGCGATAGCCGCTGCACTATCCGCCGCCTGGGCAGCTGCCCTGCGGCGGGCGCGGGCTTCGCGCACCTGTCGAACCAAGGCCGGAACCGTCTTGAACATGATTCGAAGGTCCGTCCTGAGGGATTGAATCTGGGCGTACTTGATGTCCAAGGCGATCATCTCCGAG
>DATLUX010000558.1:0-3041 GCA_035577805.1 Verrucomicrobiia bacterium | reverse complement strand
TGACCGGGAAGCGGCTCGAGGCGGGTGATCGTTGATATCCAGTTGCCGGTCAGTTTCTTTTCTTCGTTCGTTTGGTCAGCTCGGGTCAGCAGCGGAATGTTCACCAGGCTGATCAAGACTGTCACGGCGAGCAATACTTTGCCCGGCACGGACAGCGCGACGCGCCTGACATACTGGATAAGGCGCCCTGACTTCGACTGCATCAGTGTGTTTTGAGACTTCATAGCTCTTTCTTTCTCTTTCTTTTGGTTTGTGTTGATGAAGGGCCCTGTCCCTTCACTCCATTTCTGAGGCGTTCCTCGGAGAAGGTGACAGGAAAAGGGGAAGAACTTTCGGCGGGATGTTTCGGCCATCGGCCAGGCCGCAGAGCGAAAGAAAATAGACCAGGCGATTCGTCGCTGGGTACGCGATCGTCGTCGGTCGAGTCTCGGAGCGGCGACAGAAAGCCTGGTTCGGACGCGACGGAGGACCAAGAGGATATTCTTTGTCGCTGCGGGACTCTCTCAGCAGCGTCCGTTTGCCCGGCGATGAATCGCCGGGTTATTTTCGGTCGTCCGTCCGGGACTCCTTCTCTGCGGCTTCGATCTCCGCCCACGACGGCGCGCGCCAGAGGTGAAGGACGCTGCGCTCGCTGTCACCAGGAGCGTTTACGGAACCAAGGACCGCGCCGTCTGGAGAAAACGCCGTCAAGCTGAACATTGATCCCTGACTTTCCAGAGTGAGGAGTTCCTCGTGGCTTTCCACGTCCCACAGCTTGATGGCCTCTTTTCCGTCGCTGCCGGTCACGAGGCGTTTGCCGTCGGGTGAAAAGGCCACCGAATGGACGCCTTGCAAGAAACCCCGGAGATTGGCAACGGGTTGGAGCGTGGCCGCATCCCAAATCCTTGCGAAACCCTGATCGCTTGCGGCGGCCAGCAGCTTCCCGTCGGCGGAGAAAGTCGCGCCCGAAACCTCTTTGACCATGGTGTTCCCCATTGTCGCGCGGCCAGTGGTCAGGTCGTTGATCATGCTCCCGCCGCTCCTACCCAGCGTGATGCACCATTGCGCATCCGGCGAGATCGCGCCGGTCCAGAGTTGGGCCGGACTCGGCCAGGTTCGAACATTTTCCCAAGTCGCGAAATCGATTTCGTGGAGAGTTTGGCTGTCCAGACTGCCAATGATGAATCTGTTTCCCTGGCTCATGAAAAAGCACTTCGTCGGCGGACCGATGGTCAGCCGCAATTCGCGTGAGAAGCGTCGCGTTTGGAGATCCCAAACCTGAATATTCCCATTGATCCAGCGCGCCAACACGATCGAACGATGGGGTAGAATCGCCGCTTGCATGAAGTTCGTGCCGATCTCGAACAACCGCTCTTCCGCGAACTCGCTTCCTGTCCACTGCGCCACGCGCCCTTGCCGATCACAAGTGAGAATGGTCTGACTGTTCGTGGCAAAGCACCACGTCACCAGGTTTTCCGACAGTCTGACATGGGGGCTGGCGCGCCGGCTTGACGCCATGTCCCAAACGAAAACCGAGCCGTCCTTGCCACCGCTGACCAGCGTCCGGTTGTCCGGAAGCACGACCAGACTCCATACTTCATTCTTATGCCCCAGAAGCGTTCGCCTCAGTCTTAATCCGTCGGCGTCCCACAAACGAATCGCCTGGTCGCTGCTCCCGGACACGAGCGTTTTTCCATCCGGCGAGAACACGAGCGAACAAACATAACCGCGCTGGTCTTCCGAAGCACTGCTCTCGGCGAGCTTTTTGCCCGAAGCCAGATTCCACAGCCGGAGGGGCGAAGGAGTGTTGCCCCCGGCTGAGGCCAGTGTTTTTCCGTCCGGTGAGATCGCGAGGGCTGTGACCATATCATCAGACAACTTGGTGCTCCATCGCTCCTGGCCGGTTTGCAGGTCCATCACGCGAAGGGTGTCCAGCCACACTGCGTAAGCCGCCACACCCAAGTCGGGGGCGATCACAAAGGGACGACCTTGATTCCACCGGACCCTGCCTGCGGCATGACGGGCCAGGGGTCTTCCCTCTGAAACCTTCCAGAGCGCGATCTCTCCCTCTCGACCAGCGCTGAGGGACCCGGCCCTGAGAGTGGCCAGCGTTTGGCCATCACCGGCGAAGGCCAGCCCGCGGCAGGGATTCTCCAAGGGCAACTCGGCGACGATGCGTTTGGTGTCGCCGTCCCAAAGGCGAATGCGGTGCTGGTAGTTGGGCCAGCCAATACCGCTGGAGAACGCGAGCAAGCGTTCGCGGGGCGAGAACACGGCGAAGACTGGTCCCATGTCCGCGGGGAAACGCGTGACCTCTTCCCGCCTGGACAAGTCCCAGATCGACAGCAGCCCGTCGTCCGCTTCGCCAATCGCGAGCCATCTCCCGTCCGGCGACAGTGCGAGTGAGAAAACGGCGTTGGATTTTTGGCAGAGAGTGAAGAGAGCCTCGCTCTGACATTGCTGCCACAGGTAGCGCCACTCCCAGCCGCGGAGATCCGTTCGTAGCCCCGCCTTCAGGCGGTCCGGGTAGGCGCGGAAAAGGCCGGATGCCGAATCGGCCGAAGCCGGGACGACAAGCTCGGGGCGGTGCCGATTCAACAGCTCCAGCGCGCGCCCGAGGTTGTTCTGTGCGAGAGCTTGCTGCACGAGCTTCATGTCTGAGGCGTAGGCTTTTTGCCGGGCGTCCAATTCCCCTCGCTCCGCGCGTTGGCGCTCGTGATTGATGCGATAGATGGCGATGGGCGAGCCGACTGCGATGGCGAGCAGCAGAACCAGCGTCGCCGCCCCGAGGGAAGCCACGAGAGGTTTGCGCCGGCACCAGCGCCACAACCTTGCGGTTGGGCCAATGCGCCGGGCGCGGATCGGTTCAGCTTTGAGGAAGCGGTCGAGGTCTTCCGCTAGCGCTTGCGCCGTTTGGTAGCGCCTGGCCGGTTCTTTCTCCAGGCATTTCAGGCAAAGGGTTTCGAGGTCGCGCGGCACGCTGGGATTGAGCAGGCGCGGCAACACTGGTTCCTGGTTCACCACTTCCTGCAACGTCTCGGTGAGCGTCTCGCCCACGAACG
>DATLUX010000557.1:0-16984 GCA_035577805.1 Verrucomicrobiia bacterium | reverse complement strand
GCCGGGTCGGTGAGCCGAGTCGTTCGGCATGACAGCGCGACGAAAGTGCATCATGGCCCTTCTGGCAGCATGCGTTACTTGGATTGTAGTCTCCGCAATCTTTCGATTGCCGCCTGCAGGCATGAAGTACATCGGTCGGTCTTTGAACTCATGCACAAGTGTATTGAAGCAGCTCGAGATGATGAAGGCGACGTACGCCGACGACAAGGGCTTGCGGGAAGGCGACCCCTTCGATCCGTCGGACTTTCATCGGCACTTTGAAGGTCACGTTCCGAAATGCCCCGGCGGCGGAACCTACTCGTACAACAACATCGGCGTTCCTCCCGTCTGCTCATTTACTGGCACGAGGGGCTTGGAACCTCAGAAGGAACTCGTGATGTATTTCTTTTGGAAGTGGAAGATACCACCATCAGGGCGGCATGAGCTTTGAAAGGCCGAACAAGCGCGCTGCAGGACAACGCCGGTCGAGCCGCTTGGTTCGATTCGAACACGCTTGGCCCGGCGTGCCTGAGCGCGATCGTTGAACTGAACCGCTGCTCGGAGAAAGGATCGAGTAAGTTGAATGGCCTTCGATCAATGTCATCCCGGCGCGGGATGTCGCCACAGAAAGCTCTGGCGGTCCGATGCGTGAAAATGATATAATCCACTTCTTTTGTGGGAGGGTTCTAGGGGGGGAGAATGAAGCTCTGGGGCCGATGGAGGCGCTCGGCTCAGCGGCTCAGTCCAACCGCAGTGTATCCGCCACGCCGCCCCTTTCGCAGAGGACATTGATCGTAATTCATCCGCCCCGGTTCCAATCCAAATGAGCTGTCGGCGGCGCGACGGATACACTGCTTCAGGTTAGGGATCGTATGGACGCTCCTCTCACCACGAAGACATGCAAGATGTGCTGCACGGAGATTCCGCAGCAGGTGCGGAAGTGTCCGCATTGCCACCATTTTCAGAACCGCTGGTCTATGGTCATGTTTCATCCGGCGTTCGCGGTCTGCTTTGCGTGCCTGCCCTTGGGCGCGATGTTGTTTGTATTCGCCAGCATTTTTGACACGGGCGAGAATTACGAGACCTACAAAGACCAGATTCACATCACCGACAGCCAGATTGCCTTCGGCGATACGAAGTCCGGCGCGACAGTGGCGGTCATCGGCACAATCACGAATGCGAGTCGAGTTTCGTGGAGAGAGATTCAGTTCCACGTTGATTTTCTGGACGCGGCAGGCAAGCGCGCAGATGTCGGGGAGAGGGAGGATTACAGTTTTCGGTTGCCAGCAGGCGAGACATCATCATTCAAGGTTTCGTTTCGCAGAGAGTTTCCAGAGACGAATTACGTCAAGCCGGTCGTTCGCGTTGTCGGCGCGAAGGATGTGAGGGCGAGATGGTGAGATTTATGACGACGATGCCTAACCAGGGCTGCTCCAGTGAACGCGCCGATTGCATCCCGGTTGCAATTCGGACATCCTTGGCGGCGCGTCACTGAGCAGCATCGTTAAGCGGCTTCACACATGCCAGACTTCTCCACATTGTTCCTGCCCTCGAAAGGCCAGCCGATTGAATACGATGGTCGCACCGTAATGATGATGCATCGCTACTCGATGCCGCCGAGTGGACGGATTGAGATTAGCATTGTGTCAACGAGCAGCCGCTGGAGGCAGGGCATAAAACTTTCCACAGCGGGGCACTTTCTTATCGCGGATCAGAAGATCGCCAAAGGGTTGTTTCTTTGGGAGGATACGATGCATCCTGTAGTGGTGATTGAGGTGCATTCGAAGGACGGTGTTCTTTGTGTATCGAACGCGTGGGATACAGGCGACGGTGTTGCACACTCTTGGCATCACGGAGCGGCTTTGTATGCTGAGTTGCAACCGGACGGTAGGACTTTGTATTACTGCAACGATGGAGAACCAGACGATGATTTTGACGACATCATCTTTTCTATTCGCCCCGCCGCCTAACCAAGCCGGCTGCACCGAGCCCGGCGAGAGCGCTGCCACTGCAGTCGAACGTCCTTGGCGCCGGGTCGGTGAGCGGCATCGTTCGGCAATCGAATGAAATTGTCCCACAGCGTCAGCGGAGCTCTCAGGACGTTCTCATATTTCCTGGCGAGTGGAACGCAACCACTCTCACGGCGCCAACCGGAGCAAGGAGGATTCAACAACGGTTTTTGATGCACCAGTGGCCAGATTTTGCCTACACTTTCCGACAGACTTCGTGTCAGAATAGCGTCACGACGTGCCACGAGTCGAGAACGGAGAACATACACGGAACCCCTGATTCTATTGGTTTCATTGGCATTTCCGCGTGTTTTGCCGGATCGGCTGTATTGGTCTTCAAAACCGCTGTCGGCTCGTTTTACGGGCCGTTGGACCATCCGACGTCAGTCGGAGACGGTGCAACAGGTAAGCCGGCTGCGGAAGAAGCTTCTGGCATTTCAAATTCATGATGCGTCCTTGCCTCCGTTATTGGGGCTGCCAGCATGGGATGCCATGAGCGGCCGAACCCGGAAACGAGCGATCATCGGCGCCGTGCTCGTGTTGGTGTGCGTGCTTGTCGCGCTGGTGGTGCGGCGGCGGCCGTCAGGGTTGGCGCTTTCGCTGATCGGCCTTGAGACAAACAACGGCGTGATAAGCGCCAGCGTTCTGGTTAGCAATGCGGGACCGCGTGCCTTCGATCTCGTCCTCGCCTCTGAGTCCAAGCCGGGGCCAAAGACCGGCTGGGGAGAGGTGCGTAGGTTGAACGGGGCAATGATGGTTACTGGGATTCGCGCGTATCCAGAAGCCGCGCAGGCTCGGCGCGTGCCGCTGCCAGAAGGAGGTCACCGGCGAGTTATCGTAATAGCGACTAGAGTGTATACCGACGGCTTACTCGATCGCGTTCGGTTATATTTTGAACAGCACGTTCACAGGCGACAGGACACTTACACCCTGGAAATCCCTGAATGACCAGAACGGGAAAACTGACCGCCGGCATCGCACTGGTTGCACTGGCCGTGGCGATCCTGTTCTGGCCAAGGCCGCGCTACACGTACCAGGGTAAAACCGTAGAGGAGTGGTTCAAGGAGTTCATTACGTTGTCCCCGTCGAGCGGCCCGGTCGACCCTGCGACCGGCCTGCCAGTCAGGTATGCAAGACCGCGGAAGGCGTTTCAGGAGATGGGCACAAACGCCGTGCCGTTTTTGGCAAGCCGGATCAACCGCGATCTCGAGCCGACCCTATTTGAACAGTTGGCCAGTAAACTGCCCGGCCGATTTCAGCCCAAGCCCAAGCCCGAGCGTAAAGATTTTGAGGCGTGGCAGGCCGCTTGCCTTCTGCATGACTGCATCAAAGCACCTCATAACATGCTCCGGGAGATGCTGAAGCCAGTTTTGCTGAGCAGTAATGGATTTCGGAATGAGTTGGTAGTGTCCATCCTCACGCAGAAGAATCGAAAAAACGGAACGTCGACACGCTAGAGATCCGCTGTAGACCCCCAGCGAAAGCGGAAATTCAAATTAAGGTTGGCTCATGAAGCTCAGGAAAGCCAAGGAATGGAAGCCGCTCAGAAGAGGATGGAACAGGAGATTCGGGGTTAATCCCTCAGGCGCGGGCGTTCATGCGCTTTTTCGTGCATCGAGGGTAAAGAGATTTTCAAAAGGCGCCCATTCCGTTGCCCCGAATTCCTTTGCCCCACGGCGCACGGTGGTGGCGACGGGACGTTCGAAGCAGGTCAAGCTGTGCTGAGGAACGTTGCGCTTAATCTGGCCTGGCATTCTTTCTCCTCGCGGACCGGAGAGGTTGGCAAAGGAATTTAGGCAAAGGAATTTAGGCCCCCTGCAAGTCTTCCCGCGCCTTAGCCAGCGGGTCGGCATTCGACAAAGATGGTCGACCAAGTTGGGCGACCTAGTTTCCGCGGCTTTGACGTTCTGTTGCAGTTTGCACGAATAGAGTTGCCCATGGGGGCGAGTTCGTGACCAAAACCAGGGTAACCGGCAAACCAGGGTAACCGGCGTAACCACTCCAGCCTCTCGGCAATCATACAGCAGATGGCCAGCCCGGCCCCAGGCACACACGCGCCACAAGGGTTGGCCATTAACGGCCCCGGCAAGGACGGCCGGGGCTTTCTCAGTGCGGAGTGCGGAGTGCGGAGTGCGGATTCGGTTGGTTTCTCCCCCCAGGCATCCTTACCGGCCCTCCCATCTGCGGGTCTCGCGGTCCGCTTCGCAAACCCCTATCTCCCGAGCCGCGTTTTTACCAAGTCAATGCATCGTGGATGCCGGACTACCGCCTGTAAGGCTTTGTGTTTATGATGAATCGACGGCCAGCCTCTTCTAAAGTGTCGCCATGGCTGGCCCGCTAGAACGCAAGCGCCGGATCCACTCCGGGCGCTTGCTTCTGGGCAGCAAAAAGCGGCCGGGGTCAGCAAAGGGCCTGACCCCGGCCGCGTGGCTTTCATGGTTTCCCTCATGGCCTGATTCAAGGCTTTCCGGCGAGCACAGTTACTCAACGATTCCGTGCACGCGTTGCAGGCTGTTGTCCAAGACGTACTGCGCTACCCGCCGGCCCATGTTCTGTCCATCGACGCAAGCCGACCGGAAGTGGATGCCGCCAAAGACGCGGGCGTCGCGCACCTCATCGACGGCGCCGGAGAAACTCGTGTAATAACGGGTGACGCCAGGGGTGAGCTCGGACGAGACCGAAAATGAAGTGGCATCGCCAAAAAAGGCGGCCAGCACTTCGGCCGAGGCGCCGCTGGCGGAAGAGTGGCCCGAAGGGTATTCGGGATGATTGGGCGTGATGAGCAGTGGTGTCCAGGTCGAATCGGCCGAGGTGGCATCATTGCCGTCGAGGTCTGCGAAGGGGATGGCGGTAATGGGCCGCCAGAACTCGTAGGTGTATTTCGCTTCCCAGCAGCAGATGATGGCGTCGGCCATGGCGATGTTCATCGCGGCGAGCACATGCGCCTTCTCCAGCAGCGACAGATCGCGTGCTTGAGCGACTTGCACCGCGGTGCGGTTCCAAAAACCCGGCGTGTTGCCGTTCCAAAAGACGGAGAAGAGCGTCTGATCCGCGGAACGCGCCGTGCTGGTGGCGCTGCCCATGACTTTGATCTCATTGAAATCCGTGGCGTACTGAGAGCTGGTGAGCGCTGGCGGACCGCCCGGCCGGAACTGCGACTGAGATGAGATGGCCCAGGGCGTCATGTAGGCGAACTGCGGGCCTGCACCAGAAAGGAATCCCGGTGGGGTCGGCCGCCATTTTCCAATGGCGTCGTGGCCAAGATAGGGCGGCGGGGCAGGCGTGAAGCCATCGGCACTGCGCCAGGCCCAGATCTGGTCGGCGACATACTGACCCCAGACGAGGCCGCGTTCAACCGATTGACCAAACACGCCATCCTGGTCGTCGTTGAGGCTGGCCAAGGATGTAGCCAGTTGATCGTCAAGGGTGGCTTGTTGGGCGGGAAACAAGCGAACCAGCACGCCGTAGGCGGCCTGCACGACCGCAGCCCGGGCGGAAGCGCCGCGCGGGGCGTTCGCTGAGACATGAACGGGGGTGTAACGACGATACACGCCGTTCACCGCGTCAAACACGGCCGACTGCACCATGGCCGTCACGCGCGTGCTGATTAACGGCGAGGTTTTGGCGGTGAAGATGGCCGTAAACGTGTTCTCGTTCCAATCGCTCACTTCGTCCGCGCGAACGAAAGCGGTGATGGTAAAAACCGCCAGCGCGAGGCCGGCGGCGACAAAGGTCCGAACTTTCATGACTTTTCTCCTTTGGTTCCGGTGGATTTGTATTGGTGTTTGTCGGCGAAGCAAAGCGGTGCTCCTTTGCATTGCATCGAAGTCTCACTTTTTCTCCGCTCGCCCCTTGCTACCGGAAATGCCGCGCAAGATTACGAAAGAGTTTTCGACGACAGTTTGCGCGACGCGTATTTAGGCACGGCTTTGATGCGCATTGACCGCCTCGCCCTCGGTGCGCACACTGCGCGTCGCCGCCACAAACTGATCATGACGCGCCCGGCCCTACGTTCCATCCCGGCAGTTGAGAAGGTGCTGCAGGCCCTTGGTGAGACAGGGTTGCCGCGGCCGGTGGTCCTGGCGCGCGTGCGCGCGGCCCTCGGGGCGCTGCGGAAGCTGCCCCAGATCCCCAAACCCGACGCTGTCCTCGATGATCTTCGCCGCTCGCTGGCGGCCTTGCGGCACACGCGTATTCAACCGGTTATTAATGCCACCGGCATTCTCATCCATACCAACTTGGGACGGGCTCCGTTGGCCGCCGCGGCCAAAGACGCGCTCCTGGCGTGCGCGGGCTACAGTAACCTCGAGTTCGATTTGGCAGCCGGGGAACGCGGCCCCCGCGCGGCGTATCTGGAAAACAATCTGGCATTATTATGCGGAGCCGAAGCCGCCACGGTGGTGAACAATTGTGCGGCCGCGCTGGTGCTGATCCTGCGTCACTTCGCTCAATCTCCTCGTGATGAAGTGATCATTTCCCGCGGAGAACTGGTTCAAATCGGGGGCGGTTTCCGCATCCCTGACATTCTCGAAGCCAGCGGCGCCCGTTTGCGGGAAGTGGGCACCACCAACAAGACCACCGTGGCAGACTACGCCCGGGCGCTGGGCCCCAAGACCGCTTTACTCCTGAAGGTTCATCGCAGCAATTTCTTCATGGGCGGCTTTGTGGAATCACCTTCGACCGAAGATCTGGCGGCTTTGGCGAAGAAGAAGCGGGTTGCGTTCGTGGAAGATCTGGGGAGCGGCGCGGTCATCGCCACGGAACGGCGCAGCGACGCGGAGCATGAACCTACTCCCAGCGAAGTCCTTAAAGGTGGGGTTGATTTGGTTTGTTGCAGTGGCGACAAACTCTTCGGCGGTCCACAGGCCGGCTTGATCGCTGGACGGGCTCGTTTTATTTCCGCTTTAAAACGCGAACCCTTTTTTCGTGCGCTGCGTTGTGACAAACTGGTGTTGTGTGCCTTGCAAGCTACGGTCGACCTGTACCTGGCGGGTGCCGGCGAGAGTTCGATTCCGGCGTGGCAGATGCTAACCATCGATCGGGAAACCTTGCGGCAACGCGCCGATCTCCTTTGCACGGCGCTGCAAGGTCTGCCTGTGACCATCCGCATCGGCAAGAGCCGGGGGCAAGTCGGCGGAGGCACCCTGCCCCGCTCCGCCCTGGAGTCGGTCGCGCTCGAGTTGTCCGGCGGGGCTCTGGCGCCGGTTGTACTTTCCGCCCGACTGCGTCACGGCACGCCGCCGGTGATCGGATTTGTCTCAGCAGGAGTCGTTAAACTGGATCTGCGGACGGTTTTTCCCGAACAGGACGTTCTGCTGGCGCAGCGCTTGCGGGAAGCGTGCGAAAATATTCCCTCGACTTGATACAGGCCGATGGGGGCCAGGAATTTGACTGCGCCGGGCCAGCGTCGGTTTGCTGCCCGGTAAAAGGCACCCGCCCTGGAATGAAGCTCACGACTGAATTGTTGATCAGCGCGTATGGCAGCGGGATCTTTCCGATGGCCATGAACGATCGTGGCCAGCTGGGCTGGTTCTCGCCGGATCCTCGGGCGCTCATTCCGTTGGATGAACGGTTCCACATTCCTCATGGGCTGAAGCGGGTGCTGAAGCAGGCCCGCTTCGAGATCACCGTGGACCAGGAGTTTGAACGTGTTATCGGCGCCTGCGCGACTGCGCACGGGTCGACCTGGATTTCCAAGCGGATCATCCGCAGTTACTGCGAGCTGCATGAGCGTGGGTTCGCCCATAGCGTGGAAACGCGACTGGAGGGCAAGCTGGTGGGAGGTCTTTATGGAGTGCATCTGGGCGGAGCGTTCTTTGGCGAAAGCATGTTTCATCACGTCACCGATGCTTCGAAGGTGGCCTTGGTCACCCTGGTGGAACGGCTGCGGGCCGCCGGGTTCGTTCTGCTGGACACCCAATGGACGACTCCGCACTTGGCTACCTTCGGGACCTATGAGATCCCGAGAGCGAAGTACCTCCGACTGCTGGAACAGGCGCTGAAAAAATCGTGCCGGTTCTAGAATCATTGGGCGCATTTAGGCACTGTCCTAAAGGCGCGCTAAAGGCCGCGATCCGGGGGCGGTATCCGAATGCCCCCGAATCATTGGCCAATCCGCTTTGTGCTGGCTCCGCCAGGGCGACTCGAGCAAGCTCCGGGTAATATGAGTTTGGCCCCGCGCGCCTTAGCGCAGTTATCGGCTCAGGTTGAGGCGATCGTTGCGTCCACTCCGATTCATGACATTCATACCCACCTGTATGACCCGGCCTTCGGCAAACTGTTGTTGTGGGGAATCGATGATCTGTTGGTATACCATTATCTGGTGGCGGAGGCATTCCGTTATTTGGATCTGCCGTTTGAAAAATTCTGGACGCTGGACAAGCCGCGGCAGGCGGAACTGATCTGGGACGCGTTGTTCATCCAGCATAGCCCGATCTCAGAAGCTTGCCGGGGCGTGGTGACGACTCTCAATGCCTTGGGGCTGGACGTGCAGAAACGGGATCTGCCGGCGTTGCGCGAGTGGTTCGCCCAGTGGAAACCGGAGGATTATCTGAATCGCTGCTTCGAATTGGCGGGCGTGCGCAGCGTGTGCATGACCAATTCGCCCTTCGATGAGGTGGAACGGGCCACCTGGGAAGCGGGCTTCGTCCGCGACGAACGCTTTCACGCCGCGCTGCGCATCGATCCGCTGTTGTTGGCCTGGGGTGACGTGGCCCCCATCCTCACCTTTTGGGGTTATACCGCCAGCGTCAGCGTGACGGACCGCACCGTCAGCCAGGTTCGCCGATTCCTGGCGGATTGGACGCGCAAAATTCAGGCGCGTTATCTGATGGTTTCATTGGGGCCGGAGTTCGATTTTCCTTCGGCCAGCTCCAGCGCCCGGTTGCTGGAGAAAGCAGTCCTGCCGCATTGCCGCGAGTTCGGGCTGCCCATGGCGTTGATGATGGGAGTCAAGCGACAGGTCAACCCGCAGCTGCAAATGGCCGGCGATGGCGTTGGGCTCAGTAAACTGGGCGCCCTGGAGCGGCTATGCGCCGAGTTTCCCGAGAACAAATTTGTGGTGACAGTGCTCGCGCGCGAAAATCAGTACGAGCTTTGCGTCCTGGCCCGCAAGTTCCGCAACCTGCATGTCTTCGGATGCTGGTGGTTTACCAATGTGCCTGGGTTGCTCGATGAGATCACGCGGATGCGCCTGGAATTGATTGGGCTGAGTGTGACGCCGCAGCATTCCGATGCGCGGGTGTTGGATCAACTCATCTACAAGTGGCGCCATTCCCGAAAGGTCATCGGCCAGGTGCTGGCGGAAAAATATGCCGACCTCGCCCGTAGCGGCTGGCGCCCCAGCGAGGGCGAGATCCAACGCGATGTCCAACTGCTCTTCGGCGGCGCCTTCGAACAATTCTGCGAGCGCTAGGAACCCGCAACCAGGAGACAACGTCTCTCATTTTTGCGTTGGCAGGAGGGCTGCTAAACAGGCGCTCAGTCTTAGATGTGATAGAAAACCTGAATGAAGACCTTCTCCGCGCAGCCAGTGAAACCCAATTCCAACTCCCGAAAGGACCCGAACCGTTCCACGGTGAAGGGATACATTTTTCTCGGGCACAAAGTTCTCAGCGAGCTGAGAATTCTGATGCGCCTGGCTTCGGGCCAGAGCAATGGCTCAGCGCCCAACGGCAACGATCATCCTTCCTCTCTCTAACTGTCTCATTCTTGGACACGGCGGCTGGGCCAGGGAACTCTACTTTGCCGACTGGCAATATTCTCCGAGCAAGCTGCAACACTCGCGGGCAGTTAGGCGCTGCTCGGGGAGCGAACATTTTCTGCCACTCTCACCCCTCACCCTGCCCTCCCCGTTGAGGGGAGAGGGGATTCTCGCGGTCTGCGTGTTGATTCGTTCCGAGCTGGAGGTGGCTGCAGCGGTAGTGCGTGCATGCGCCTGAACACGGCTGACCCGCAATGCCAGAGTTGCCCACTCGCACGTTTCTATGTTTCCTAGAAGGAAATGCAGAAGCTTGGCAAAAATGTCGATCGTTACCGGGGCGAGACCATCGATATCGCCGCCGTCCTGGCCGAGATCCTGCCACTGGCCCGGGAACAGGGATGGAACATCCACTCCCTCTCGACCGATAACGGGTTGGCCATCCCGGCGCTGCGCCGCACGGTGCCTGGGCCTCGTGCTTGTCTTTATCTATCCGCCGGCATCCATGGAGACGAACCCGCTGGACCATTGGCGGTCCGCCAATTGTTCCGCGAGAACCGCTGGCCCGATGGGGTGGAGATCTGCCTCTGCCCTTGTTTGAATCCGTCGGGGTTCGGACTGAATCGGCGTGAAAATGCCGACGGCCTGGATCTCAACCGCCAGTACCTGCATCTCCAAGCGGCGGAGACGCGCGCCCACGTCGTCTGGTTAGAACAACAACCGCGCTTCGACGTGGCCATGTGCTTGCATGAAGACTGGGAATCCCTCGGGTTTTATCTGTATGAACTGCGCCTGGGCTCCAATCCCTCCCACGCGGAAGAAATCATCCGTCAGGTCGAGGTGGTCTGTCCGATTGACCTTTCGAACGAAATCGAAGGCCGCCCGGCAGTGGGAGGAATCGTCCGGCCCAGCCTGGACCCGCGTTCGCGTCCCCAATGGCCGGAAGCGCTCTGGTTGATCAGTTACAAAACGCAACATACTTACACGCTGGAGGCGCCCTCGGACTTTCCCATGGAGACCAGGGTGGCTGCCGTGGTTACGGCCGTGCGCGTGGTTCTCGGCGCGCTTTAGCTTCATTGGGCTCATGACATGCCGTCTGCTTCTTTTACCTGCTCTGATGCTCTTGCCGGGTGTGCCCGGGTGGAGTGCGGAATCGGCTGCACCGGAGCCGCCCAAACTCGATTCGCACCTGGAACCGTTGCGGCCGCTGCTGGGCAAAACCTGGAAGGGGCCATTCGCCAATTCCAAACCGGACAAGCCGACGGTGGATGTGGCGCGCTGGGAACGCGCACTGAATGGCAAGGCCGTCCGGGTCTTGCATTCGATCAACGACGGCGTTTATGGCGGCGAAACCTTGATCGTCTGGGACCCCAAAAAGAACGTCCTGGAGTCACACTATTTCACCACGGCCGGATTCACCACCACGGGCACAGTGACCTTCCGCGATGGCAACTGAGGTGATCACAGGCTGACCTTTTGTCCTTCGCGCACCGACCGCTCTTCCGCCTCGCAGATCTCTACGGACCCCAATCCATCTTGAGCGGTAACCGTGGTAGGTTGCCGGCCTTGGCGTATGCAATCGATGAAGTAGCTCAGTTCCCCCACATAACCGTCCGGGCCGCCGGCCGCGATCACCCGCGCGGGCTGGCCGGGTTGGCACAGCCGCAACGCTTCCTGGCCACGGGCGACGTCGTAATCGGCGGTGGCTCTTTCAAAATTGACGGTGTAACTCATGTTGAAGCCGAACCCGGCGCACATGGCCCAGGCGCCTTCGGCGCAAACGATGCCGCGGGCGGGCGGCGCGAGTTCATATTGCGTGACGACATGATCGATCGCGCCGCTGAATTTTTGGTAACCGGTCGAGAACACCGCGCGCGGCCGGCCAAAGCAGAACTGGACAAAGTCGGTGTCATGCACGTGCAAATCGAACAACGCGCCGCCGGACTCCGCGCCATTGAAGAATGTCTTTTGGCCCCAGCCGGGTGGTTCGGCCACCCGGCGGAAGCGCGCGGCGAGGACCGCGCCATAGCGTTGCTCCGCGATGGCCTGCTTGAGCCACGCCCATTCCGGCCAGAACCGCAGGCACATGGCCGGCATAAAAATGCCTTTCGCCCGGTTTGCTTCCGTCACGATGGCCTGGCCGGCGGCCGGCGTGCGCGCGAGCGGCTTTTCGCAGAGCACGTGTTTGCCGGCCCGCAACGCTGCGATCGCCAGCTCCGCATGCGCTTTGGTCGGGGCGCAAATGTCAATTGCCTCGACCGCGGGATCCGCCAGCAGCTCCTGGTAATCGCGGGTCGCCTTCACTCCGGTCAGATCCAGCTTCACCGGATCGGTGGCACCGACGTTCCCAGCCACGCCGGTGAAATCGCCGTCGAGATGGCGTCCGCTGGGATTGCAGATGGCGGCGACGCGCGCGCCGTCGATCTGGCGATAAGCCCGGATGTGGGTGGCCGCCATAAACCCGAGTCCGACGATGCCGATTTGGACCATGGCCCCCTGCCTAGACGTTGAGCTTCTCCACGAACTCGCGGGCCGTCCGCACGTCGGCCACGCGTTGGCGGCCGGCTTCGCGTTCGATGCAGCAAGGCCCGCTAAACTGCGCCGTGTTCAAGATGCCAAAGAATTCAGCCCAATCGACCTGGCCGCGCCCCACGGGAACCTCCTCGCCCCAGGTCCCTGGAGTTTGCGTGCGGCAGGCATCCTTGACATGACATTGTTTGACCCACGACGCCAAGGCCCGCAGCGCCTCGAGCGGACGGCCCTGATCGTAGAGGAGCAAGTTGGCGGGATCGAAGTTCACGCCGACGCTAACGCGCCCCAGCTTTTCAAGGAAGCCTCGCAACGTTTCTGCCGTTTCCTGGCCGGTCTCGAACGCCAGATCGATTCCTTCGGCGGCAAAGACGTCCGCCACTAATCGGATCCGATGCTGCAATTTCTCGAACTCCGGGTCAGCGGGATCGTGCGGGAGGAAGCCGGCGTGAAACGTCACCAGGTTCAACCCGAGCTGGTGGGCCAGCCTCGCGTTCACCTGGGCATTTTCCCAGTTCTCTTCCCACGTCGAATCCGGCACCAGCCCGCCGGTGCGCCGAATCGATTCCAGGGACGTGTAATCTTCGCCGACGGTTCCGAACATGCCGGAAACGAGCTGGATGCCATGTTGCTGAAGGAAGGGCCCGACGTTGCCCCAGGTGTCCGGCTGTTCGCGCAACGGATCCAACGCCAGTTGCACGCGGCGGATGCCGGTCGCGCGCAACGCTTCGAGAAGTTGCCCAGGATTGGCCGGCTGCAGCGACCAACTACAAACCGCCAGACGTTCACGGATGGTTTTGATCATGCTGAGTAGTCAACCGGCTTTCGCAGGACGCAGTTTCAGGCCGCGTTGTCGTTCCACAAATTCAATGAACCCCTTCGCCTGCGTTTGTAGTCGTTGCGCCAGCTCCGGATCTTTGAATTGCCCGGCATCGGTCAGGAGTTGGCCGATCCTCGGTAGAAATATGCGCTCCGGGTACAGGAACGCATTGCGATAACCGAAAATCAGCTGCAATTGTTCCACGGGCCGCAGGGCGCCCCATAAGCCCGCCGCCAAGCCCACAAAACACACCGGGCGCCACTCGAAACTCTCCGGGAATTCCAGCATATCGATGAAATACTTCAAAATGCCCGGCATCCCGCCGTTATACTCGGGGGTAACGAGGATGAGGCCCTCGGCTTGCAGGATGGCATCGGCAAAGGGCTGAAAGGAGGCCGGCCGATTGGCGTAGGAGGAGGGTTGAAAGATTTCCGGCGGCAACTCCGCCAGGTCCAGCACTTTCAACGGCACTCCCAGCGCCTGGTAAATCCCTTCAACCTGCCGGGCCACCTTCCGCGTGTTGCTCCCAGGCCGGTTGGTTCCAACGATCAGTGTGAGCACCGCGTGAGAATGCTTAGAGCCAGCCAGCGAATCAAGCCCGGAGCGACGGCTCGGCCGCCCCGCCCTTCATGATCGCAGATTAAACCAACCCAGTTTTTGTCGGTTGGCATAATACATCAGCCCCAAGAGCCGCCCCTGGACAGTGAGAAAATACAGCCCGATGCCCGAGGCCACCAACGCAGGCAGCACCGGGATGGGGATTAAGCTCGCGGCGAATTGTTGGGCGGCGCCCGCGGCGGCGATCAACGCCACCAGCACCAACACGGTCAGATAAGCCAGGGGCAGGCGGATGATGGCGGGGATCACCACCATCGGGTTGAGGCCCGCGATACTGTCAAACATGGCCAGGGCCAGAAACGCCATCGGCGCGTAGATTGCTCCGAGGGCAAAAGCCGCCACGATCAGCGCGATCTGCTCGGGACCCATGCCGGATCCCCCGGCCACCGACGTGCCCACAAAATAAAGCGCGGCCACTCCCGGCGCGAAGCAGATCAACGATAACATCACCAATTGGAAACACGGCACGATGATGTCCTGCCAAAAATCACTCACATCCGGCCAGTCCGCCTGGTCGTCCGACCCTTGCGCCGCGGTCTGAATCACCCGTTGGATGTAGGCAAAAGTGAAGGCAGTGGCAAATAACTTGAGGAAAAATGCAGCGCCGCCGAGCAGATACATTCCGGCACCCAGGTTGCCCAGGAAATTCAGCAGCGACAAAAACAGCGTTCCGCAAATCAGGAAGGTCAATCCTCTGCCCTTGCATGGATACGCAAACGCGCCCGGTAACGCCGCGAAAAAGTTCTCCTTCTCAGCTCCTTCCCGGACCAATTGCACATTCAGCGCCACGCACTCGCCGCCGCAGCGCCGGCAAAACCAGCCGGTCCGCGTCCCGCCCGGCCGGTTGGTCACACAAAGCTCGCAGTAGTTGAGCTGACATGGCGGACACAAGTAGCGCGCCAGCGCTTTGGGATGGTACCGGCAGTAGGCCGGTCCGGTGGCTTCCGCGGCGTATTCCTCCACCACAATCGATGGAGGCGAACTCTGCGGTGGCGGCGGCGGAGCGTCGTGAGCGGCCACGCGCAACCCGATACGAGGAGCGGCCGCCGGCACGCCAGGCGGCGGGGGCGGGGGGGGGCCTGGCGTGGTGGTTGGTGTCGATGCGGAACTACCCGAGGCGGGTGTTGCGCTGGCTTGACGTGCTGCGGGCGAAGACGCCAGGCGCACGACTACCGGCGCAGCCGGAGTCGCGGGGATCGGCCGAGCATTGCCGTCCAACACCAATTCCAACTCGACACCTCCCACCTGCAATCGTTGGCCGGGGCTCCAGGCAGTTTGTTGGACGGGCGTTTTGTTTAGGAAGGTGCCGTTGGTGGAACCCAAATCGCGGACCGTCACCGTCGCGCCATTCAGGGTCAGCTCGCAGTGCGTCCCGGACACGGACTGATGCTCGATCTGCGCATCGCAGGCAGGGCTGCGGCCGAGGATGTTGGTGCCGCTACGCAGCGGCAGCTCCCATTGATGGGCGGTGCCTGGATTGACTAAGAGCCGTGCCATTGCAGGTGGCGGATTGGCGATTCTATTCAGTTAAGGCCTCGGAAACTGTGGTCGGAAACTGTTGTCGAGTTGGCCAAATTACGCGCGTTGGACCCACTTGGGTACACTCCCCAGGCATCCTGGTTTGGGGTTGCTGACACGAATTATCTAACCGATCTCCACCGCCAATGTCGACCAGAATTGGAGGCGGGCAGAAGAATTTGGGGCAGAAAAATTTGGGACAGAAAGATGGTGGGCAGAAAGATATCCATCTCCTGGCAGTATCTGCGTTCATATGCATGAATCTGCGATGGCATGGCCGCCTCAATTAGCTTGTCCTGCGGCAACACGATTCGGACACTGCGGCCCAACGTGAGTTGGAAACGCAGGATGGCGGGCGGGGTTCTTGGATTGATTGGTTTCATGTTGTCACCGTTATCGTGGTGGAACGATCTGTTCGTGAACGTGCCGTTGGCGGTGGGGTTCGGATGGCTGGCGGCGTTGTTTTATGAGCCGGCGTTTGAGCCGGCGGTGGTTTTGGGATACTGGCTTACCAACGTGCTGGGATTCGTGCTGCTGCATCATGGGATTCGACGCGCGGCAACGAACGCCGGCGCGCGGGCCTATTCCTGGCGGGATCTGCTGAAGGATGTGGCCGTTTCCCTGGCCTACACATGCCTAATCGTGGCACTGGTGCATTGGAAAGTGCTCCAGCCGGTGGGCGATTACTTCAAACGCCCGGCGGTTCAGCCGGGGCCACGGCCGCCTGTTTCCCAAACTCATAGCAGCAACAGCGCGTAACGCGCGCTGCGCGCGTGAATGGCAGCTGTTGTGTCCCCATGTTCCTGTCCCCATGTTCCTGCCCCATCTTCCTGCCCCCATCTTTCTGCCCCCATCTTTCTGCCCCCATCTTTCTGCCCCCATCTTCCTGCCCACCATCTTCCTGCCCACCATTTCCTGCCGCTGAATTGAATTCGGTTTTCCAATCCTGCCATCCGCTGTTAGCTTGAGGTGCATACCATTATGCGATCGGTTTTTCAGTCCATTCCGCGTGCCGCGGAGCGCCTGATTGTGGCTACGCTGTTCTGGCTCACCTTCATTTCCATCGCCATTGCCGCCGCCGCGCGTGGGGCCGGTCTGGTCGATGTGCCTCAGCTTGGTTTGCGGATCGCCGCCGGGTTCCGCGTCAACCTGTTTGCCAATGAAACTCTGGCCGACGACATCTACGCGATGACCCTCAACGCCCACGGGGAAGTGGTGGTGACCGGACGCGGCTACATCCGGACCCTGTTGGACGACGATGGCGACGGCGTGGCGGATCGGGCGATCGATTACGCTCACAGCCCAATGGGCGGCATGGGCCTGTGCTTCGATGGAGATGATTTGTTATTTGTCGGGGACGGAGCCGTCTGGCGATTTCAGGACAGCAATGGGGATCGACAG
This sequence comes from Verrucomicrobiia bacterium, assembly GCA_035577805.1. Taxonomy (GTDB): domain Bacteria; phylum Verrucomicrobiota; class Verrucomicrobiia; order Limisphaerales; family JADJPG01; genus DATLUX01. Next base: position 411 of record DATLUX010000557.1, on the reverse strand, counting down.
GCGGACGCCGCGCCGGAGCGCCTGATGGCGTTGCAAAGCGGCGAACACGGCGGCCACGCTGTCCATAAGGGACCAGACGGCGGCTGGTACATCCTGGGCGGAAACGATTCGCAATTCCAGATGGTGCCAGTGAGTGGATTGACTTTTCCTGCAGGAAAAATTGAAGGCGGCGCCTTGCTGCGTGTGGCTCCCAACGTGCGCGGCGTTCGCTGGGTGGCCGAAGGATTTCGCAACCCGTATGACTTCGATTGGAATGCCGTCGGAGATCTATTCACTTACGACAGCGATGTGGAGCGGGACGTTTTTCTGCCCTGGTATCTGCCCACGCGGATTTATCACATCGCGCCCGGAGGTCATCACGGGTGGCGGCTGGAGGGTTACACCCGGAGTTGGCCGCGGCCCGGCCGTTAC
>DATLUX010000556.1:0-2307 GCA_035577805.1 Verrucomicrobiia bacterium | reverse complement strand
CCTGCTCCATCCAGCCGCGCGGTGGGCTCCGTCCGGATGGCCGAGCGGCTCGAACAACTGGCCAGTAAATCAGATCCAGCCCAGAATCCGTTCCTCAATCGCCAGCGTGCGGAGGGATTACGAAAACGGTTGACGGACGGGCGCCCTGATCCGGCAGCCGAGTTTGACTTGCGGCTGGAATTGGCCCTGGAGCTTTTGCGGGCGGGAGACGCCACCGCCGCCACCCAAGAATTGGCCAGGATCCAGGCGGTGTTGCCGGGATTACCTCCAGAGAAGCGGGAAGAGAGCGCGTGGTTGGTCGCGCGGTTTACGGGCCAAGCTTACCTGCGTCTAGGCGAACAGGAGAACTGCATCGCCATGCACACCAGCGAATCTTGTTTGGTACCGATCGGCCAGGGAGGCATGCACGAAGACCAAACCGGGTCACGCACTGCGATTAGCTATTTTACGCGCACTCTCTCGAGCCGGCCCGAAGACCTGGAAACCGTCTGGCTGCTGAATCTCGCCTACATGACGCTGAATGAATATCCCGACAAGGTGCCGCGGCCCTGGCTTATCCCACCGCGGGTGTTTCAGTCGGATTACGAGCTTCCACGATTCAAGGACGTGGCAGGAGACGTCGGCTTGGCCATCCGAGGTCGGGCGGGCGGCGCGATCATGGAGGACTTTGACAATGATGGCTGGCTTGATGTGATGAAGTCATCGTGGGGCCTGCGGGACCCACTCCAGTTCTTCCACAATAACGGCGACGGCACCTTTACGGAAAAAACCAAGGAAGCCGGTTTGGAAGGCATCGTGGGCGGACTCAACCTGGTTCAAGCCGATTACAACAATGACGGTTATCGAGACGTGCTGGTGTTGCGCGGCGCCTGGTTGGGCGCTCAGGGGCGCCTGCCCAACTCGCTGTTGCGGAACAATGGCAATGGCACCTTCACGGACGTCACGGAGGAAGCCGGGTTGCTTTCGTTTTATCCAACGCAGACGGCGGTATGGTTCGACTACGATGGAGACGGCTGGCTGGATCTCTTCATTGGCAACGAATCCAGCCCGGTCCAGCGTTCACCCTGCGAGCTCTATCACAACAATCACGATGGCACGTTTACGGAGAATGCGGCCGCATGCGGTGCCGCTTATGTCGGCTTTGTCAAAGGCGTGGCGTGTGGAGATTACGACCACGATGGGCGACCTGACCTTTATCTCTCCTGCTTTCAGGAACCGAATGTGTTGCTGCGCAATGCCGGGCCTCAAGCTGGATCAAGCGCGGGCCGCGCGCCACCGTGGAAGTTTGTTGACATGACCAGCGTGGCCGGCGTGGCGGAGCCCATCGACAGTTTCCCGGCTTGGTTTTTTGACTACGACAACGACGGTTGGCTGGATCTATTCGTCGCTTCGTATAGTTGGGAGAATTCCATGACGAAGGTGGCGGCGGATTACCTGGGCCTGGCCGACAATCCAGGAGAACGCCCGCGCCTTTATCACAACCAAGGGGACGGAACCTTTCGGGACGTCACCAAAGCCATGCACCTGGACCGTGTCCTGGTCGTGATGGGGGCGAACTTTGGAGATCTCGACAACGATGGTTGGCCGGATCTGTATTTGGGCACAGGCGATCCCGTCCTTTCTTCTCTCATGCCCAATCGAATGTTCCGCAACGCGGAAGGAAAACTCTTTCAGGACGTCACGACCGCCGGCGGTTTTGGCCATGTGCAAAAAGGTCATGGGATAGCCTTCGGCGACATCGATAATGATGGGGATCAGGATATCTTCGCGGTCCTGGGAGGCGCTTATGAGGGCGATACCTTTCAAAGCGCGCTGTTCGAGAATCCGGGCAACTCACATCACTGGTTGACCCTGGTCCTGCGGGGCGTGAAATCAAACCGGGATGCCCTGGGCGCGGAAGCGGAGATCGAAGTTCTTCAGAACGGCAACCGTCGTCATATTTACGCCACTGTTTCGACGGGCGGCAGTTTTGGGGGCAACAGCCTGCAGCAGGAGATCGGATTGGGAGACGCCCAGGCGATCGGTTACGTCACGGTCCGTTGGCCTTTGCCCGGCCGTCCAGCGCAAATCGTGACGAACGTGCCTATGGATGTTGCCGTCCGGATAGAAGAGAATCGTTCTGGATTCGAGCTTCTGGCGAGAAAACGGTTTCGACTCGGGGCCAACGCTAGTGATGTGTCTCACAAATAGCTGGTGTTTTGTTGCGCCCAAAATGGGCTGGGGCGAGGCGCGACGAGGGAGCATATCCGCAGCGATCTGTGACCGAGGAGCAACGAAGCCCCAGGCCATTTTCGGCGCAACCCTTCG
>DATLUX010000555.1:0-2368 GCA_035577805.1 Verrucomicrobiia bacterium | reverse complement strand
ATAAACATCGGATCGTATTCGCCGGCCGGAAATACGCTCATTGACATGAAATGCAGGCTTGGAACCAGCTCGATGAGATGCCCGAAATTCGCAGACAAAGGGCTCGTGCCTCGGTCCTCGCGCTGCTTCAGCAAGTCGATTAATTCGGTCAGCCGACTGCAGCTCTCCAGCTTCACCTCTAGAGGGACGCATAAGGTCGTCTGCCGCATCGGTCGTGTTCCTGGACAGTTCGTTATAACATCGCAGTGTTCAAGTATTTTCCAGCGATTTGTTATTAAGTCTTCGATCGCTGATTGTAAAATTTCAGACGGACGAGTGTCAAAAGTTGGCACGAACGCTAACGAAACCGGCGCGGACGCGATCAATTTAAAATTCGCCAATCGGTTTTTGCATCGCTTTGCGTTTGAAGCAGCCTCCAGACGGGCACAGCCAATGGCCGGAATGGGGCCAGCCTGTGTGGAAACAAGCGAAGATTTCCGGCGCTGGTGGATTCCGCCTGAGGCGAAGCTGCGTTAGATGAACTGGACCCCATTCGCGGGACCACGGGGCGTTGGATTTAAGGTGTAATCGGGCCTGCCCTTATCCTTCAAGAATCAAGCTGCGTCTTGCTGGTTGTGCTGTGGGTATGTGGGCAACGCGTTTGCGTTGTCCAAGCGAAGCGGCATATCCACAGCTCTCGTCGCCGCCTCGATGTTGGCCATTCCGTCGCGCCACACCGCCATCGGCGTCTGGTTGTTCATAGCCTGGTGAGGGCGTCGAAAATTGTAGAAGGTCATCCAAGAACCGATGCCGGCGCGCGCCTCGCGGCCGTCGGCGTAGGCTTTCAGATGCACCTCTTCATACTTGATCGAGCGCCACAGCCGTTCGATAAAAATGTTGTCCATGAAGCGGCCGCGCCCGTCCATGGAAATCACGACCTCTGCTTTTTCCAGCTTATCAGTGAACGCGGCGCTGGTGAACTGCGCGCCCTGATCGGTGTTGAATATGCGCGGCTTTCCATGGAGTTTCAGAGCCTCCTCCAGCGCCTCGACGCAGAAGCGGCTGTCGATCGTGTTCGACAGACGCCAAGCCAAAACCGCGCGGCTGGCCCAATCAATAATCGCCACGAGATACAGAAATCCCCGCGCCATCGGGATGTAGGTTATGTCAGCCGCCCACACATGGTTCGGCTCGGCAATCGCCAGTCCGCGCAACAGGTAGGGGTATATCTTGTGCCCAGGCGCGGGCTTGCTCGTGCCGGGGCGCGGAACCAGCGCCTCGATCCCCATCACGCGCATGAGCCGCTGCACGCGTTTGCGGTTGACCCCGCGACCTTCCTTGTTGAGTTCGAACGTCATCCGTCGCGAGCCATAAAACGGCAGCTCGAGATGCAGTTCGTCGATGCGGCGCATCACCCCCAGATCGTCCGCGTTGACCGGCTTGGGCCTGTAAACTCCCGAACGCGCCAGGTTCAACAACGTGCATTGGCGGCGGACCGACAAGTCCACGCCCGGCCGCTCAACCATCGCTCTTCGGTCCGGCGCGCTCATCGCCCTGACCTCCTGGCCAAGAAATCCCGTTCTACCGTCAGTTGACCGATCTTGGCGTAGAGCTTGGCCGCCTCGCGCTCGCGCTCCTCCTCGCCGTCCAATCCACTCGCGCCGCGCGCGAACAGGCTCGCCACGTTGTCGAGAACCTGCTTCTTCCAAGCATAAATCTGGTTCGGATGAACCCCGTGCCGCTTCGCAAGCTCCGCCACAGTCGCGTCCTCGCGCAGCGCCTCCAGCGCAATCTTCGCCTTGAACGCCGCATCAAATTTCTTGCGGGACTTCGTCATTGATCGCTCCATCGGTTGCGACAGAGCAGGACGTTTTACACCTTAACCAGTGGTCCTAAATCCGGGGTCCAGTTCAGAGTACCACAAAGAAGATGACGGCAGCAGTACCGGCAAATTGAATGGCCCGACTCCCTATGCCCCCGGCATGAACGACGCAGGTGCTGGCCGGCAACGCTTCTTGGTAGGCAGTGTTAATGGCCGTACATGAGTGTCGGGTGAGATGCCCCGATCAGTACGGAGGATCAGATGAACAAAATAGCACTCACCGCAGCAGCGGCGCTGCTCGCGACGGGCTTCGCTACGCCTTTGATGGCGCAATCGGCCAGTGCGCCTGCGCAAATCATGATCGCCGCGCCTGCGGGGCACAGCGTAAATAAGTATTACAAGCAGAGCGTTTATGATCCGGCGAAAGAGAAAATTGGGACGATTGACGACGTGATCGCCAGCGACGACGGCCAGATCCAGGCTTTCATCATCGGTGTCGGCGGCTTCCTCGGAATGGGCGAGAAGAATGTCGCGGTTCCTTACCGCTCGGTTCACGCCGAGTTCAAA
>DATLUX010000554.1:0-3882 GCA_035577805.1 Verrucomicrobiia bacterium | reverse complement strand
GACCGCTCCGCAACGAACCATGTTCAACTCGACATAGAGCAGGCACTCCCAAAGGTATTCGCCCGAATCAACCATCGTGGCGTGGTAGCGTCCATTCCAAACCGCGCCGCTGCGGCCTTTGCGCCGGTTGTAATCCCGGGCAAACTCCCCAGCCGCCTGCTTCATCGAACACCCCATTGGTCGCGAGAACCTCACCCAGCGCTAAGCGAGCGCAGTCGCAGTGTTTGTAACAATCAATTCAAGCTCGGCTCTTGACGTCTCTCTGCACTAGCTTACGCTCGTATCCTATGAACCCTCTGTTTAGAAGCCTAAGGAAGGTTCTCTGCGTCCAGCTGGGTGGGGGCCTGCTGTTGCTACTCAGTGGAACAACACGTCTGGAAGCGCTGCAAGCGCGCCTGTCTTTCAACACGATTCCGAACACCATCGCGGCGAACGGCACCGCTACGTTCGTGGTCACCGTCACCAACTTGGGCCCGGAATCGAGTCACTTCTACGCCTGGGCCAAAGTTGGGGATCCTAATTTGCTGGTGGACACTTCATCGATCTGCGAACGCGCTGGTCAGGAGATCAATTGTCCCCTTGGTATGCTCTCGGCCAACGAAAGCGCCACGTTCACTTTTACGTGTCAATTCTTCGAGCCGGCCATTCAGGGGGGTGCGCTAGTGATTGTGCGCGCAGATACGGGTTGGGCGTCCACCAACGTCCCGCTCGTGACCGTAACGGAGGGACCCGGCTACTTTCATTTTCCATTGCCGAACCTCGGCCTTCAGCCGACCAGCATGCCCGAGACGGGCGGAACATTGCCGTTGAAGATTCTGCGCTCTGGAGGCGCCATCGGTCAGGTCACAGTCGACTACGAGGCCGTGGGGCAAAGCGCGCTTGAAAATGTGGACTTCGTCGAGGCTCGCGGCACATTGGTTTTCACCAACGGCCAGACCGAACAATCCATTACGCTCCAGGCGCTGCCTGACACGGAGCCGGAATGCAACGAAACCATCCTGGTTCGCCTGAGCAATCCAACGGGTGGCGCGGTGCTGGCCCCGCCGCTCGGTCCTTATCCGCCGAGTGTGTTCGAAGCGGAGATTGTGGATGACGACATCCGCCCACGGGGCGCGATTGAATGCGCGTCCTGTTATCCCGGCTATCCGTGGCACACGGTCCCCCAGGGAGGAGATGGGGCTTCGATGAGTCACGATGGCCAACGCCTCGCCTTCGAGAGCGGTTCCACGGATTTTGTCGCGACACCTGACCTGAATGGTGCGTTAGACGTCTTCCTGCGAGATTTCCAGACGGGTCAGACCACTTTGGTTTCGGTGAATCGGGACGGTAGCGGCGCCGGCAACGGACCGAGCTATCAAGCTAGATTGAGTTTGGATGGCCATTGGGTGGTGTTTAACAGCAGGGCCACGGACCTGGTCACCAACGAGACCAGTGGGCAAGGGGATGTGTTCGTCCGCGACCTCATGTCTGGGACCACCCGGTTGGTGAGTGTCAGCACCAACGCGGCCCGCGGCGGCAATGGGCCGTCTTATCTTTTTGGTGGCCAGCCGATCAGCAGCAATGGTGCGTGGATCGTCTTTTTGAGTCACGCCACCGATATGACGCCCCTCTTAGGCAAGTATGACAACATTCTGGCGTATCATGTCCCGTCCGGAGAGACCCACCTGGTCACTTCCGCGTTGCCTGGAACTGGTGGTGCAAATGGTTTTTCGACACCAATCGAGATGAGCGACGACGGACGGTATGTCCTGTTCAGCAGCGAGGCCAACAACCTGGTGGAAGGCGATCTTGGCAACGGTTGGTTTGTCCGGGATTTGATTACCTCTCAAACGACCAAGTTAGATTCCAGTTGGGGCATTCCTTCGCAAATCAGCGGCGACGGACGCTTCATCTTGTCAACGACCCTCCTGACGGTCTTTCGTCAGGACTGGCAGCTTGGCACAGCCGACACGGTTGTCCAAGGTGAAGCAATCAATGTGGTCGCGGCCATCATGAGCGCCAATGGGCGTTTTGTGGCGTTTGCAAACGACACCAACATTTTTCTCCGCGACATGCTCGCTGGCACCACCAATCGCGTCACGGAACGGTGCACAGGAGGCCCTAGCGTCTATGGTGCTTACACTTACGACAGTGGCGTGCAGGGAATCAGCGATGACGGTCGATATGTCGTCTTTCTCGCCCCTGGAATCGATCTTGCCCCGGGGACTGGCAGCCGCTACACGCCCGATCTGTTCCGTCGCGATCTTGTCACCGGAACGACCGAGTTGCTCACGATGAATTATCAGTTGACTGGAGAAACTGATGATTGGCGAACGGGACCTTCTGTTTCGCACCGGGTAACTGGAATCAGTGGAGACGGTCGCGTCGTGGCCTTTTCTTCTACAGCGGTGGGTCTACGCGAGGATGCCAACGGGGTACCGGATGTGTTTGTCTGGCGCGAGTATCCTCCGGGCCCGGTGGCCGACCTGCGCATGACGACCAAAGAGTTGTCGCATGCGTCCAACATCGTCGTCATCAGCATCAGCGTAACGAACTTCGGCCCGGACAAAGCCACAGGGGTGTACGTCACCAATTCATTCCCGCCCGGCATTCAGCCGTTGCTGGCCACCAGCCCAACGGGGAGTTGCACGGTCCAAGCCGGCTCCGTGGTATGTGAACTTCCTGACCTGGACGTGCGAAGCGGCGCCACCATCCAGGTCACGGCTTTTTCCACCATTAGCGAACAGGCGTTCATACTGGCGAGGGCGTCGGGAATCGCGTATGATCCGATTGCTTGGAACAGTTCCTCTATTCTTCCTCCTCTGGTTGTCCAGCCAGGCGCGGCGGTGCCTGCTCCTCCGTCCGGAGGCCTATCCATTCTTGCGTATGAACCATTGCTCATTGTGCGCTGGTCCAATTCACCTGCCGGCTTTGTCTTGGAGCAAACACCTTCCTTGGCGCCTCCGCAATGGACCCCAGCACAGCCCATAATCGACGACGGGTCCATTTCAACCTGGTTCGGCAGCGCACCCCAACAACAATTCTTCCGACTGCGACAGCCCTGAACCGCCGAGCCATTGGCTATCGTTGAGAGCATGAAGTTCGTTTGCCGAATCTCGCAAAAAGATGGCATCTGGACGGCGGAGCACGCAAGCAAGGATGTCGGCCCGATTCGACTGACCGCTTCGACGCGGGTAGAGGCACTCCAAAAAATGAAGGCGGAGATTCACTATTGGCTGGAGATGTGCCCGTGCAGCGGACAGGCATATCGGGACCTGGAAGTTGAGCTGGTGGAATCGGGTTAGCGAGAGCCAAGAAAGGCAGCATTGAATCCGCCGCGCACTGCGCGCGTGGGTTCAAAGGCGCCGCTGCCTCTCTGAACTCACTTCGCGGACCCGCGACGCTGGTATTCACTTTGAATGTCCAACCCACCGTTGTGGGCTCAGAGCCGCCGTCGGTTCCGCTTGCCCAGGTGAAATCACTGCCAATTGCGCCGCCTCTGCGGTGAGCCGACAACAACACGCATCGATGATCGCAAGAAAGCATTTAGTCATAGTCGGAGGATTCTTCGATGCCCTTCGGCGACTGCCATCCTAACAATCGACGGCATTCAATGCATTCTCTCAAAACAAGAGAGCCCATTGTTCAGCGATTTGCGATTTGCGATTTCAATAGGCAATTGAAAATCGGCAATCGGAAATTGGTAGGCTCACGATCATTGGCGAGGATCTTAAGAAGCTGTTTCGCTTTCCGCTTTCCGCCTTCCGCTTTCCGCTTTCCGTTTTCCGTTTTACGGTGCCTTCACTGCGCGGTAGAAGCGATTGTTATTACCAACGGCGCCTGGATCGGTGAATTCCTGAATGTCGAGCAAGGGAGTCGGGCTGACGATTAACCAGTCGACCA
>DATLUX010000553.1:0-11806 GCA_035577805.1 Verrucomicrobiia bacterium | reverse complement strand
GACCGCTCCGCAACGAACCATGTTCAACTCGACATAGAGCAGGCACTCCCAAAGGTATTCGCCCGAATCAACCATCGTGGCGTGGTAGCGTCCATTCCAAACCGCGCCGCTGCGGCCTTTGCGCCGGTTGTAATCCCGGGCGAACTCCCCAGCCGCCTGCTGCATCAGGAGGGAGATTTGTTCCTCGTCGTCGCTGTAGGCAACCAGATGCACATGATTGGAGGTGACATTGTAAGAGAGCAACGAGACCTGAAGTTCCAGGACCGCTTCACGCAATCGCTGTCGATACCGGTGGCGATCGCAAGCAAACTTCAGCAGGAACTTCCGGTCGTGACACCGATGCGTCAGATGATACACGTAACCCGGAACGATGTACCGATTGCCCCTTGGCATGAAGGCCATGCTACCGAAAGGTTCCGGTGGATGGAAGGCTGAGATCGCGTCCGGGGCGTGCGACAGAGAGGCCCTTGGCCGTTATTGAACCGCCTCAGCGGTGAAGGCCGCAGCCTTCCACCGACTCAAGGGGCCGCCGCGATAGTTCTACAGGCTACTTTTGGGTGTCAAAAAGGCGCCCATGCGCCCGTTTGGCGAGGCGTTTTCTCCTTAACTCACTTCGTCAGCACACTTTCGCTTGGTCCGACCACCGCCGACGGTCGTCAGCACGCCCCACGGGTCCCGCCAGCCAACGTCTCGAATACACCGAGTTCACCCTGTCGTGGTGGCGCGGCGGCACCAACCCGGAGATCCTCCGCGCAACCGTCGAGTACTCAAACGACGGGCTGACCTGGACAGACCTCGGCGCGGGCATGCGCGTGAACGGCGGATGGCAATGGACGAATTTTGCGCTGCCCACCACCGGCCTCACTCGAATCCGCGGTCATGTCGTTGGCGATGATAACGGTTGGTTCGTCGAAACCGCCCTGGGTGACCAGCGCATTCATTGGGCCAATGGTGATGCGGAAATCATTTTGAAGCTCCTTCCCTCCGTGCTGCAGGGTCAAGTGACGGTGGAGGCTTCCAGTGATCTGTCTGATTGGAAACCCTTCACAACCATCTCCTACGCGGCGGGTCCAATCTACTTCCTGGACCCTCCAACGAGGACGCAGCGCTTCTACCGAGCCAAATTCGTCCCATAAACCAGGATGGCCGGGAAGACCGACGCCATGATCAATTGACTCTGGATTCACGTTGGTCGAGTTTTTCAGCCGCCGGCACCTTCACCTGCCTCGCATAACGCGAAGGCCGGAGAGTTTATCAAAGATCTTCGCTCTTACCTCGTATACGGACCGTGTCGCTGCCGTGAAACACCTGACCATTGGGAAGGGTGCCCACCACGGTGAATGTCACCGGCCCGTTCTGCAGTTCGCGGGTGAGTTGGTCGGTGTCAAAAAATCCATAGACCCCCTGCGCGGCTGCGGTGCCCACGGTCCAGGCCCGGGTCGCGGGGATGCCGCCGGGATAAATCGTCAAGGCCATGTTGTCATTATGCTTTGCACCCGTAACTCCCGGAGGAAACCGAATGGCTGCGAGGATCTCTGCCCGGGGACTACGCAGGTTGATCTGGGTAGGCAGGATTTTCAGCACACACTGCATCGGCCCCACCACCGTTATTTGCAACTCCGCGATGGCTGAATTCATCTGGCCGTCATTGACCATGAGTTGAGCGGTGTGCGATCCGATGGGCAATTCGATCGTGATGCGCGCGGCGTTCGAAAGATAAGCGCGGCCGCCACTGGCCCACGCCCAGGTGAAGCCGAGCGGATCACCGTCCGGGTCCGTCGATCGGAGCGCGTTCAAGGTCACCTTGGCCTGTCCGTCGAGGCCGGCGTAGACAACTTGGTTGGAGCCGGGATTGGCAATCGGCGGTCTGTTTTCGGGGAGCTTGATCCGCCGCGGGTCAGCGTAAATCGAGGAACCGAATTGATCGATCGCCTTGACGGTCCACCAGGCGTTTTGGTGAGGAAGCGTTGCGAGCGTCTGGGCCGGAGGGTTGGGCGTATCCAACAGCACGGCGTAATCCATGACCCGATCCGGGGCAGCCCCCACCAGCAGTTGATAACGAACGGCATTCTCGACGGGTTCGCAGCCAAAAACCGCTCCAGCCGGCGGCAGGATCGCGCCGTCGGCGGGGCCGGTCAATTGCACCGGCGCGAGGATTTTTCCGGGGAACTGGGGCTGGTTAAAAAACCCGACCGATTCGTTGGTATCGATCGCCAGGTAATACTTCTGGGATGCGGTATTGAGTTGGTAATTTTTGCCCGCACCGATCAGGGACAGGTAGGCGAAGGCCGTCAGGCCATCGTTTTCGTAGTCCGGGCTGGACGTGCTGTAGCGGATCACCGGATAGGAATGAGTGCGGGGCGGTCGACAAACCACGTGCAAGGCGCCGGCCAATATCGGGGTGATGGGGAAATTGGGATCGTAACTGAGGTAGTTGTCGACCCAACACTGTTCGCCCGCGATGCGATTGGTAAGGAACGGGGTGACCCGGAATGCGAGAGAGCCGCAAACGGGATCGAGCAAGGACACGCGATTGGCCGCGTAACGGGCATCCTTGTAAGTGGCGTTGATGTACCAGGCGGCATCCATCGCCGGCAGATTGCCCGTGCTAAAGCCGATCGTCTGGATCGATTGCCGGTAATTGGGCGCAACATTGGAAAGATAGACGATCAACATGTCGCCGTAACGGAAGTAGGGCGACCCATACGAATTGACCGTGAGCCAGTTGGCCCGCTCTTCCCAGACCCCGCCAAAAGTCATGCCGACACCGGTGGCACAATCGCCGCCGCCAAAAGCGACAATGGTGGGTTTGGCGGGATCGAACGGCGGGTTGGCCAACTGCAGGGCATTCGTGCCGAAATTTCTAACGATCGTGACCCGCGTAGTACTGGGCGCGCTCACCAAATAACCGTCGCTCAGGATCAGTTCAAAGACGCACGTTTGATTGGTGGCCCTCGGGATAAAGCCACTCAACACGGGCGTGGCCGTGTCGGCCCCCGCAAGATTGGCTGTCGGTCCTGAAATTTGTCGCCATTGATAGGTCAAGGTTCCGTAACCATCCGGATCGTAGGAGCCGGTGCCATCCAGCGTCACGGACCCTGCCGCTACGTAGCGCGGCAGGCCCGCATCGGCCACAGGCGCGTGATTTGGGCCGATGCCAACGGCGACGACATCCGGCTCGCTTTGCTGCATGCCGTCATCGACTACCAAGGCAAAGAGATAGAGCCCTGGCCACGGGTGCAGGAGAGTGGGTTGAGCGGCATTGGGATCGCTCAATTGAATCTTCCAACCGTCGATCTGTTGCCAGTGATAGCGGAGGACGGCGTTCTCGGGGTCAGACGACCGAGAACCGTCCAAGGTGATGATGGTGTTCTCTGACAGGTCGGTGATGGCCTGGTCCGCGCCGGCGTTGGCCGTTGGCGCATCGTTCTTCGCGATTACTTGCACGACATCGCTGAAACTGCTGAAGCGACCGTTATCTACCACCAGCGCGAAGACGTAGGTCCCAAGCTCCAGGACGTTAAACATTGGTTTGGCCGCGGTGGCCTCGGTAAAACTCCCGCTCGGACCGCTGAGTTGTTGCCAGTGATAGCTCAGCGCGGCGCCGTTTGGATCCGATGAGCCGCTCCCATCCAGCGTTATTGAATACGGCAGATACGTTACGGCAACGACTCGATCGGGTCCGGCGTCAGCCAAAGGCCTGAAATTGTCTGAATACTCTGTGGCGCCGATATCAACCCGCCGGGCATACAGGCGGGAGCGGCCATAGAAATCAGTTTCGTCCGGGCCCGGTTGAAAACCGGGATCCCCGGCGTTGATGCAGGGGGAAACATCCCGGAGATGATAGTCGCCGATGGTCGCATCCACGAACTGCGGGTCTTGGGAAATGTTCCCGTCCACGCCCGTTCGATTTGCGTCTTCTGAGTAATCGCCGCCCACGTTGTTCCAAACATCGTTAAAAGTCGTTTGCGTGAGTCGGTCCTGCTCTTCGAAAAAAAGGCCCCCACCAGTAGTTGCGTTACCGATGATATTGCCCGTGAGGAGACATTGGCCGGAGCTATCCGAGCCCGCGTAAGCATTGCCGGCAAATTGAGCGCCATTACCCACCAGAGTATTGTTGGCGAGTTGCCCGCCCTGCAGCATCACTACCCCGCCACCGATCACGGCCGAGTTGCCGGCAATGACGTTGTTAGCCACCTTGGCGCGGCCGAGCGACATCAGGATTCCGCCTCCGGCATAACCGCTGTTTGCCGTTATCAAATTGCGCGTGATGACTGCCCTCGAGTCGATACAGCAAATGCCGGCGCCGTAACCGGAAAGATTAGGCTCCGTCGGCCCTACATTGCCAGTGATGATATTCCCAACAATGGTTGGCGAAGATCGAAAGCAATAAATGCCTGCGCCATAGTAAATGGTGGCGCCGGCGACGCCATTGGACGTCCCGTACCCGCCGGTAATGGTGAAGCCGGTAAGTATTGAGTTGGTCATCTCGCCCGTGGCAAACGTCACGGCGCTGCTTTTGCCCACGGCCTGGATAACGGTATTGCTGACCACGGTGGGGTCGCTCGGATTCGTGCCGCTGAGGGTGATGGCTCGATGCTTAAAATTAATATTTTCGTTGTAGAACCCCGGACTGACCAGGACCGTGTCGCCATTGCGGCTCGCATCAATGGCTCTTTGAATACCTGGATAATCCTCCGGCACGCGCAGCACCGCCGCTTCCGTGGGCGATGACATCAGGCCGACCAGCCCGACAAGTATAACCCAGCCCAACAATTTCCAATTTCCGATTTCCAATTTGACGATTGGCAGTTGGCAATAAATATGGGCACCGGCCAATCGGCCATCGAGATCTGCCAGTTGGGCAACCGCGGAATTCAAGAGCAGGCGTGCGACAACGGAGGAATTCATGGCAGGAAAAGATTCGCAAAGGCAAGCGTTCATACTCCAAGTACTTTCTGGCACTCAGCGATCAAGTCGTCCTCGGACGTTGCGGTGAGGTATTCTTTTGCTTGCTCGAAGCATTTGTGTGCGGCGGGCCGGTCGTTGAGCTTCGCGAGCACACAACAGAGGTAAGCGCGGACGATGCTGATGTGGCCGTCCCGGAACGGCTGATGCGGCGTTTTAAGCATAAGTTGCAACGAAGCCTCGAATTCGCGCTTCGCAGCGACAAAATCTCCTTCAGCATAGGCCAGGAGGCCGCGGCATCGCAGATGATAGGGTTTGGCGATTTCGCTGATGGTGGAGCTTTCGGCGCGAGCCAGCGCCTCTTTCGCTTTGATGCGGTCTCGGTGGTAGCGCACCATGCGGTTGGCAAGATCCAGATAGAGCGCAGAGGACTGATTCTCCTGGATGGCCTGGGAGAGCAACTCCAAGCCCTTATCATATTGCTTGGCCGTGTCATAAATCCCGGCGGCAAATGCCTTGTAGAGCCAACTGGGAACCCCCGGTTGGTTCTCACATGTTTTGAACTCCTCAAGCGCGGTGGCCAAGTGTCCGAGTCCAGCCAAGGCCTTGGCCCGGAAGCGCGTCAACTCGGACAGCGGAACCTTGATGAAATGGATTTTTCTGAGTTTCCGGAGAGTCTCCACCAGGGCGAGAACCTCGCTCCAACGGTTCCAATCAGCCGCTTTGTGGAGTTTGCCATAATAGATGCCGGGCAAACCGACGCAGATGATAAAGAGAATCCAAACCAACAAGGCGGCCAGCAGGATCAGGGCGGCGATTGTATTGCCCCGATATGCTTGGTAAGCCGAGAGAAGAATAACCAGCAGCGAAAGCCCTTTGCTTTGGCCCAACCCTTCCCACAACACTCGGAAGACGGTTGGCGGAGGCTTGTTTATCGCCTCCACGCGGCGCTCGGCCGTTGCTTCTATTTCTTTGCCTAGTAGCCGGCACTTTTCCGAAGAAAAGTTTTCTACTGCAGCGGCCATGACTTCATCTTGAATCAGTTTGAGTTCGCTGCAGCCGTCGGCCAGCAACAGGGCTTTCGAACCTTCTGCGGTCTCGTGTATGATCTGCTTGACCACTTGTTTTCCAGATCTGTCCTTCGCGGTCCAAACGTATTTGGGCATGCGGCTTTGGGCTTGAGGTTGCGGCGCTGCTTTAAACGGATCGTGCCCGGAAACCTGCCGGTTTTCACCCGAAAAATGGTGGTACGTGAATGCGGCCGGTGCCCTGTGCCAGCCGGACCTCTGAACTTCTTGTTGCTTAAGTGAACCGCCGATTTTGCCGGCGCTTTACTTGCTTGCGGCCAAGTCAAAACTCCAAGCGAGAAAAACCCCGGCTTATGAGGAATGGTCCCTTTCGTTTCGTGATTGCCGTTGCGTTCGCATCCTTGTGTGATAACCCAACGCCGGTGCAACCGAGTGTGCTACACCCAAAGGGTGACGGTGGGTTTAAATTGCACTTTCCTTTCCGAAAAGTGCGCAGGCCCGAGCGTCATTATCGCCTTGGCATGGACACCAAATCGCTGAGCACTAAAACAACGGAACGACGCCACCCGGGATCGGCCGCCGCGCGGGTCTGGCCGCTAATCTCGCGTCGCGCGTTTTTGCAGTCTGTGGGTGGAATGGCGGTTGTGACATCCGGGTGTGCTTCGCTTTCGACAGGATCCAGGGGCGTTTTTGTAAATGATGTCCAATCGCAGCTCAATCGGACGTTGGTGGATCGAGTCATGGCGCCTCGGTCGCAGTCGCAACTTGCTTCGGCCATCCAACAGGCGGCGGAATCCGGGAAATCGGTGGCGGTGTGTGGCGGGCGACACGCGATGGGGGGCCAGCAATTTCTGACCAACGCTGTCTTGCTGGACACCACGCGGCTGGATCGCGTTCTTCATTTCGACAGAGAGCAAGGTACGATCGAGGTGGAGGCCGGCATGCAATGGCCTGGATTGCTGAAGTCGCTGCTGATGGCCCAGCAGGACCCGCGCCACACGTGGACCTTCGCCCAAAAGCAGACCGGGGCAAACCGCTTCTGCCTGGGCGGCGCCCTTGGCTCGAACATCCATAGTCGCGGTCTGACCATGAAGCCGTTCATTTCCGACGTGGACTCGTTCACGTTGATTGACGCGTCGGGTGCGCTGCGTCAATGCAGCCGGACGGAGAATCGGGACTTGTTTCGATTAGCCATCGGCGGCTACGGCCTGTTCGGAGTTGTCTACTCCGTCACGCTGCGCCTGGTGCCTCGACAGAAACTGCAGCGTGTGGTCGAGTTTCTGGAGGTGGATGAGGTCATGCCCGCGTTTCAGCGCCGCATTGATGACGGTTTCCTTTATGGCGATTTTCAGTTCGCCATCGATCCGGGTTCCTCCAGCTTTCTCAGACAGGGAATCTTTTCGTGCTATCGGCCGGTACCGCTCGAGACACCGATGGCGCCGCGGAAAAAGCTCTCGACCCGCGACTGGCTTGATTTAGTACAGGCCGCGCACGTGGAACCGAGCCGCGCCTTCGAGGAATATTCGCGCTATTATCGCATGACCTCCGGCAACATCTACTGGTCGGACCTGCATCAATTCAGCGGTTACCTGGATCATTTCCACGACGAGATCGACCGCCGGATGCACGCAGCACATCGCGCGACGGAAATCATCACGGAGATTTATGTTCCCCGTGCATCATTGGCGGAGTTCATGGCCGAAGCGCGCGAGGATTTCCGCAGGAACAAAGTAATCGTGATCTATGGCACGATCCGGCTGATCGAGCGCGATGACGAAAGCTTCCTGGCTTGGGCGCGCGAACCGTACGCCTGCATCATCTTCAACCTGCACACGGTGCATACCCCGCAAGGTATTCAACATTCGGCTGAGGCGTTCCGGCGCCTGGTGGATCTGGCCGTCAAACGACAGGGCCGATATTATCTCACCTACCACAAGTTCGCCTCGAGACAGCAGTTGGAATCCTGCTACCCCGAATTTGGCGCGTTCCTCGCTGAAAAACGCCGTCTCGATCCGCAGGAAGTTTTTCAAAGCAACTGGTACCGTCATTACCGCCGCGAAACTTGACGCGGCCGTTCCACTGGAAAAGTGGGATCGGGGCCTTCATTTTCGCTTGCTTTCCTTCGCCAGGACGTCAGTGTGCGCCCGAGATCGGGGGGCAAGGATAAGGGACAATAAAGCACTAAAACCTCTGCGGTGGGCTCATGCCCATGCCCATGCGAAGGAGAAAGGCCTAACATGCAATCAACCAGAATGACGCTCGCCATCGGCCTAGTCAGCTTGTCCTGTGTGGCCGCAAACGCCCTGTGGGTTCAATCCCTGCGGCACAACGGGACAGCTTACTTCCTGTTCGAGTCGTCCCCGCGACTCGAGCGTTACTCCCTGGAGTCGGGCCAGTGGTTGACCCCCATTGGACTTCCTTCGGTCTATGGGGCGCCCACAGCGTTTCACATCGATGCGGACGGACTCTACGTGGCCTACGGCAAGTCTGTGAAGCGGTACAGTCAGGCCGGCAGCAACGAGACGCATCTGCTCAATACCGCCGATCCGGTGCATGGCATCTTCAGCGACGGCGGCATTCTGCTGCTCAACCACACTTCCGGACTCTACGCGCGCTTTACCAGCCTGAACAAGGCCAACAACGCACTCATTGCCGAGTTTGAGAACTACATCGACTCGGTTTACGGCGCCGCCATCGCGCCGTCGATTAACAAGGTCTTCGGACGTTCGCAGGGGATCAGCCCGCCCGACATCACCTACGTGAGTTACAACGACGATGGAACCTTTGTCACGGGCGGAGACAGCCCTCATCACGGGGATTACCCGGGTGCTACCCGCGTTTGGGTGTTCCCCGGTGACACGAAAGTCGTGGACGATTCCGGCACCGTCTACAGCACGGCCAACCTGACCTTCCTGAACGGTATGGGAGGCGCGCTTGACGATCTCGACTTTTATGGAGCCGACATCCCCGTCGTCCTGCGCGGGAACACCCTGGTGGCCTACTCGAACTCGCTGCTGCCAGTGGGCAGCCGCGTCCTAACCTTCACACCCAAGAAGATCTACATCAGCGGTACCAACGTTATGGCTTTCACCCCAGACGCAGCGAGCGCCAATGGCCTGCGCGCGGATGCCGTCCCGCTGGCCACGTTGAACCCGCCCATGCCCGGTCAGCCGGTCGATCCCCACGGACTGCGCTACACGCCTGATAACGCCTTCCTCGACCGCGACGGCATCCTCTATCTGCTCAGCAAATCGCAACAAAGCCTTTTTCGCTGGGACACGGCCAACCAGCGGTATCTGGTCACCATCCCGCTGGTGGCGGTGCCGAGTTTCGCGGCTTATTCCTCGGACAACCACAGGATCTACGTGGCTTACCCAAGCGGCTTAATTCGCCAGATTGATCTAGCGGGCAAGCCGCTGCTGGAAACGCCCTTCGCCAGTGTACCCGACGTGCCGCTGGGGTTGGCGACCGCGGGTCCCTTGGTCTTCGCCGTCGATCCCTCGGGGGCCTGGGTCAGCCACTACACCTTCAGCCCCGCGGGTGTGTTGCTCTCCAGCCGCGAGTGGAACTACTACTCCACCGAATACATCTGGAGCCAACCCAATCAAAGGATGTACTTCTTCCGGGACGACACCAGCCCGAACGACGTTCTCTCCGAATTAATTGATGCAAACGGCACGCTCGCGATGCCCATCGATTCGCCGCTGCATGGCGACGCTGGTTTTGTTCACCCGGTGCGCGTGGCCCCCGACGGCAGCATCGTCGTGCTCGGTTCCGGCGCCATGCATGATGCGACGACCTTGGCGCGCCTACCCACCAACCTGGCCAACTCCGTCGACGACCTAGCCTGGGCGGGCGGCCAGTTGCGCACCATCCGCACCCTGGACAATGGCATGCAATTCCAGCAATGGAATGGAGTGACCTTCGGCCAGGGCCTCGTCCGGCAGGTGCCTGGCACGGCTGACCACTTGTTTAGCCTGAACGGCGATTCGCTTTTGGCCATCGCCATCCTCGATGGCAAACCCACCTTTTATATCACCGACGGCGACTTCGACCTCCTCCCGCCGCCGGCGCTCGAGGCGCCTTCCGGCGTGCGACTGCTCCTCGTATCGGCTTCCGAGGTTAAGGTCACGTGGGACGACGTCAGCGGCGAAGAATCCTACGCCATCGAACGGAAGATAGGCGCCGGTGGGAGCTGGAGCGAGATTGCCACCACGACCCTTGGCGCTACGGAATATTCCGACAGGTCGGTGAGCGCGGGCACTGTCTATTCCTACCGAATCCGAGCGCGCAATGGGGCTCTGGTTTCCGCCCCTTCGGCGGAAGTTTCTGCTTCTTTGGTCGCTCCGGATGTCCCGGCCGACTTGGCCACCGTGGCCCTTTCCTCCTCCTCGATCCGCGTCACCTGGGCAGACGTCGAATACGAAACCGGTTACCTCCTCGAACGCCGCCTCGGCAGCAGTGGCTCTTGGGCCGCCCTGCCCGCGTTGAGCGCCGACACCACCGACTTCAGCGATACCGGTCTGTGGCCCAACACCACTTACGCATACCGGCTGCGCGCCACCAACGGCGTTGGTTCTTCAGCCTATTCCAGCACCAGCTCGGCCACGACTGAGGCCGAACCGCCCACCCGCCCGGATCTCTTCTCCGTGGTGGCGACGGGGCCGTTTTCCGTTTGGCTCAACTGGTCCGATTCATCGTACGAAGACAACTATGTTCTGGAACGACGCACGGCAACGACCGGTCCCTGGGCTTACCTGGCCACAGTTAGCCGAGATGTGACTTTCTATACCGACAACACGGTTGTTGAATTGACGACCTACGAGTACCGCCTCTACGCCACCAACGTCGCCGGTGCCTCCGACTACTCCAACACCGGGAGCGTCACCACTCCGCCTATCCCCCCACCGCCACCGCCACAGAACCTTTCGGCCAGACCCCTCTCGGTCTCCACGGTGCTCATCACGTGGGACGACGGCAACCTGGAAACCGGCTACCGCCTCGAGCGCCGCGGCGAAAACCCCGAGGCGTGGACACTTCTGGCCACGCTGCCGGCCAACACGACCTCCTATGTCGATACGAATTTGGTCGAAGGGACCCAATACTTTTACCGCGTTCAGGCTTTCAACAACATGGGCAATTCCGATTACTCCGACGAAGTCAGTACGGCTCCGGCCCACATCGTGAACCTGCTCGAAGACGATTTCGATCCCGCCATCAACTCGTTCATCTGGTCATCCATCAGCGGTGCGGTGGCCACCAACGGCGGCCAGGGGTTCCGCGGGAGTCAGGCGCTTTGGTTCGGTGGCCGCGGGCTTCGTAGCGCCACGAGCATTGCGGTGGATGTGTCGGGCGGGGGCTATCTCGAATTCCGCATCCGCGCCGGCAACGAGGCCATCGACGGCAACAATTTCTGGAACAACTCCGAACCCGACGAGGAGGTCGTCCTCGAATACTCAACCGACGGAGGCAACCAATGGTGGTGGCTCGAGATGCTCAACACGGCTTATCCTTCGCTGGCTGGCTGGGAGACCATCTCCCTCACGCTACCCTCCGAGGCTTGCACGACGCAGACTCGTTTGCGCTGGCGCCAACTCGCTCATAGCGGCCAGGGCCTGGACACCTGGGCTTTGGAGGACGTGCGTCTGGAGGGAATCGCGCCCGCGCCGCCCGCCGCCCCGCCCTTCATCATCTCCAGCCCCAATTCCTCCACCGCGATCGCGGTGTTCTGGATCCAAGCCGAGCGCGCTCTGTATTATGTGTTGGAACGTCGCCAGGCCGCTGGCGCATGGCTTCCCTTGGCGACGCTTCCCTCCTTTGCCAACTACTACCTCGATGAGTCGGTCCTGCCAGCCACAGCCTACTCCTAT
>DATLUX010000552.1:0-9007 GCA_035577805.1 Verrucomicrobiia bacterium | reverse complement strand
CGTTTCAGATCCGGCCAGCTCAACACCAGCGCGTTGTAGCCGATGGCGTCCTGCGCCCACTTGCGCCGTTCGCAGACGGTGTAGAGGCGATAGCTCAAATCGCGGGCGACTTCTGCCATCGCGCCCAGATTCTTCAACAGCGCGGCGGCTGCTTGCTCGCCGCTGTCGAGTGAGCGGATCAGATGATGCGTCGCTTCCCAAACCGTGAGCCGATCGTCATCAGCCGGATTCCAGCCCGCCGGGAGTTCCTCCTTCTTCAGCAGACGCACCTTGCCGCCCTTGGCGGCGAGGATGCCAGCCTGAGTCATCCCGGACATGCTCGTGTTCTTGGCGGTGCAAAGCGTCTCCGCCACGCCATACGCACCCTCCTTGAATCCGTTTTGGTCGAACCAGGCCAGCGCCCAGCGCGTGTCCGCGTCGAACTCGCCTTCCTGCTCGGCCAGCACCTCGTCGAGCGATTGATTGATGAGCGACAGCGCGGTGCGCACGCTCATGGGCGAACCGTCCGCTTCCATCACGCGCGCGTAACGGCTGAACACGGCCATGCCCGGCCCGATGGCGGCTTGGGCCAGATCCACGGGCGCGATGTTGCCCTTCTGCAAATTCCGCAGCGCCTCAGGCAACTCCCGCTTCAACGCGGTCAGGAAATCGCGGCGCGACGCCACGCCCGTCTCTTTCGGTCGGTGTCGGCATACGAGAACGATTGAGGATGCCAACGCGTTTCGGGTGCCTTTAAGCGCCTTCGACTGTTCAGTGCGCAGAGGCCACGTACCGTCAATGGCGAAGCCGGCTGACATCAATCCTTCGAGCATTGTCTCCCAACCTGTCGATACGGCTCGTGACCGCTCCGATTGATCGTCATCTGGATCATCTGCCTCAGTCTGTTTGAACGCGTAAAAAACCGTTACCGGGAACGCAGGATTCTGCAGCACTGCAATCCGTTTGAAGGCATCTATTAGCCCCGCCTCGAAATAAGCCTTGGCTGAGTCATTCCCACCCTGCCGAAATGGATCAGCCACGAGTTCTGTTGCCTTTGGAACAAGGACAGTACTGAACAGAGCTGGATAAATAGGCGACAGACTGCGCCGGAGCCAAATATAGAAAAAGTCAGAAAGATCAGCGTAGGGCACATTATCGTAGTAAGGCGGATCGGTCGAGAACACGGGGTTTGATGCAACGCACTCAACGTTTCGGACGTCTTGTTGAGTTACGAAACCATTTCTCGTGGCAGGGAGTGCACCAACAACTTTTGGAGCAGCAACTGTGAATATCTCCTCAATGTCTCCACCTGCGCCAGCAAATGGGTTGATTTCCACAAAGTCCCAAGTCATTGCGATGGCTTGGCGGCCGAACCCGGTAGCGGACTTTGCTTCCTTGGATCGCCAATACGCCAGCGCGTTATGAAATGTCGCAAGTTTTCCAACCGCTTCGCCAAGATAGGTCGTCACTGCGTCCGCATATGATTTGTCAGATCCGCAGTCTCTCAATACAAGAGCAGATACCTCTTTCACCAAGTCACAGCATGTGACAAGTGCACTTAGCTGTCGTGAGGTAAACAGATGGCGGTGCTTGGTCATTCCATACGTAACAGGTGTGAGGTAACGCAGGTCTCCCACCATGTCAGAATCAGGAGTGTCTGCTGGTGCAATTACGTCCGAAGCCAATTGTTCGTGCAATTCCGACGGAGGCAAAAAAATCCGCCGGGAGCCTCCGTCTGCAACGATAGCCATCAATCTCTGGCTCATGCGCCCTGCGCTGCCTTCTTGGCGGAGATACGCCCGCGTCATTGGGCTACCTGTCAGAAGGCAAGTGTCACCACCGTGCTTCCCAATGGTGCCTGCTCGGGGTTCTCCGTCGCGGTTCCGAACTTCAAATCGGTAAGTCAGCGTTCCGTGGTCAATGATTGGATCAATCCATGCCTTGTTGCCTGGCTTGGAAGATAGCCAGAACGACCGCACCAGTGGCACATGCGCGCCTTTGGCTGCCGGGTTTGGACTCGCCACCGTACGCGCCCACAGCCACGCAATCACCGTCGCTTCCCCGCCGCCGTGTTCCTTCGGCAGCTTCACCTTGGGATAGAGATGGCCGATGCGTTTCTCCGCCTCGTCACGCATCCATTGGCCGTAGTAACGAATGTCCTCGGCCAGCCCCGCCGCGCCCTTCCACGACCCGGACGCGCCCAGCTTCTTCCGCGACTCCGGGTTCACCGGCGGTTTACTCGCGAACTTCGGCGGGATTTCAATTAACGCCTTGTTGATGAGCACCGGCACGGGATTCAAGTCGCTGGCGTGCGCCTCCAATCCGAGCCGTTGCGCCTCTAGGGGAATCGACCCGCCCCCGCAGAACGGGTCATATACTGGCGGCGGGTTGCCGCCCGTGGACCGCAGAATCTCCCGTCGCGCCTTGTTGAGTACACGTTCGTTGCTCGAGTTCTCCCATTTCACCAGTTCGCGGATGATGTCGAACAACCGCTCCCTCTCCACCTCCACGATGACGTCCTCCAGCTTCGGTTCCGCACCGGGGTCGGGCACAGACTTCATGCCTGCACTGCTGACCTTGGTGAAGATCGCTTTCAGTTCCGCCCAGGCTTTCTTGCGCGTCTTGAGTTCCTTTTCCGCCGCCGCGCGCTTGACGGCATCAGCCAGCAACTCCTTCACGCACTCGGACGGATCATCCACCAGCGACGCAAACAACACCGCCCGGCACGCCGCCAGCGGCCGTCGCGCCCACCACAGATGCAACGTGGACGGATGACCATGCCGGATGGATTTCTCTCTTGCCGCCTCGCGATTGATGTCCTCCAGTGGCAGCGCCACTTCGATCAGTTTCTTTTTGTACGGTGTGGTCATGCTTTGGGGTAAAAATTCCGCATCGGAGCTTTGCTGCCGTCGGGATTCACGATGTTCAGTTCGACGGTGCGTGTGCCCAGCGGTTCGATTTGCTTGACGGCAAGCTTTCCGATCGTCTCGGGGGTAAGCGCCACTACATCTTCGATTTTGTTATCATCATGGGCCACTTTGCCAACGCGAAGAATGCCGTCGTAACCTTCTTTCCTGAGATAATCACGATTGGCCTCGACGATCTGGCAGGAGATGGATCGGTCCGCGTTGTAATAGTGGCCGCTGAAGTTCGCATCCGGCGCGCTCCTCAAATCAAGCAAGCGCAAAGTTGCATTAAGGGTGATGTGGTAGGAGTTGTCTGGATACGGCTTAGTCAGGCCGAGCTCGCGAAGCGAAGTCTCGAAATTTGCCGAGAACTGGCTTCCAGAGATTCCCGAACTGAAGTCCCGGCGGTTCGCCGCTGTGGACATCCAGCCTAAATCGTAGTCACGCACCATACCCGTACCAATGAAATGGAGTTCATTTGTCCACGTCGCCGGTGCGACGCCAGACAAGTTCTGGAATTTGTACAGGCTTTTCATGATTCACACCTTGGTTTCACGGCTGGTTTTCCGAAGACATCAGATACTTTGGCACGACCTGAAAATGCGGCTCGCCATCCGCACCACGGCTCGGGATGTTCAGCCGGTACAGCCCCGGCTCGGGCATAGGACGCGGAAGAGTCCCTTGAGGCTGCAGGGACCAACAAACAACCCTCGACGCAGAGCCGGCGCTGTTCTGGGACGCGCGACCGGCAATTCGCCTATCCCTTTGTTCCCGATGGTAAAAAACTCCGTGATTCATGGGAAAGTCCCGTATTAACGGCACAGCCAGGAAGGCCAAGACACGGTCACGGATCTCGACGCTCAGGGACAAGATGTGCGTCATCTGAATCAGGCTGCGCATTACCACGGCGTGAATCTGCGGAGCTGCCTCCAGCTCGCGCCCGATGTCGTGAATGATGCCTTCGGTTACGTTGTCGAACGTGGTCACACCGACAATGTGCACGGCGGGCTCCTGCGGAGGGTCCGGAAATTTGTGCGTGGCGCTGGAGAGAAATCCCTCCCCCATTCGCACGAAACTACCCCGCTCTGCAAGTCGCGGCCAGTCAGACCGCCGGAATTTGGCCTCAAGGTAAATCGGAGAGCCAGCCACCTCGAAAGCCCAATCCACATCCCCGGCTACGCCGTCAAACTGACCACCCCGGCGAAGACCCGACGAAGATTTCCAGCCGGTCAGCCACAAAAGTTCCTCGATTGTGCTGAGATGCTCATGCGAATTCCTCAGGCCGGCCCTCGGTCCCTGTTGATCGCCGGGAGCCAGACGGACCAATGCCTCCAGGGCACGCAACAGCCGCACCGGACAGCCCAGGTTGAGACCTATCCCATCGCACACATTCAAAAACGAGGGGTGCAGCGGATCTTGGGGCGTCGGCTGATCAGTGCCACGCCGCGAATCCGGCACATAGTAGTAGATCACTGAAGGCAGGCCGTTCGGCAGCCCAGGCTGCGCCGGGAACACCAGCTCGCGCAGTTGCAACTTGAGGTCGAAAGGCAACTGAACGTCAGCAAGATGACTTTCAAGCCGCCTTACCGCTGCCACCGGATCAACAAAGTGACGTTCGAACAGACGAATTAACAGTTCATCATTCATGTTGCTCTCCATTGAACGGTCGGCACAATGCATCAGATTGTCTCCTTCAGAATGAACCGCGACTGATGCAAATGAACCTGCCCGGCATTTTTTAGCTCCCGCAGCTCGGTCGCGGTCATTTCGTTCGGCTCGCCGTCCTCATCGCAGAGCACTAGCGCAATGGTATCTGGGTTGATCTGCATCAGCTGCCATAGTTCGTACGGAATCTCCACGCCGCGGATCAACGACTCCTCCACCACAAACAGCCGCTTGATAACATCATCGCCGTTCATGTGCTCCTGCCAGTTGAACGGCGCTTCGCCCTTGTCAATCCACGCGCCGTTGGCATGCGTGTAGCACCGCTCATTCTCGTGCCACCGGAAACCGCGTGACTTCGCATAGCGGTCCATGAACGTCGGTGCCTTCGGCCTGGACTCCTTATCGCGCTTCGGCACCTCTTCACCCACTGGCTCCGGATCATCCTGGCGGCCTTCCACCTGCTCGCCGCACTCCACCCCCGCCTCATCTGGCGTGGCCTCGCCGTCTTGATCCTCCTTCTCGGGCTCATCCTCGCCGAGCTCAGGTTCTTTCGGTTCCTGACCCTGCTCTCCCTGCGGCGGCAGTTCGGCTTGCGCGTCCAGCTCGAAATTCGCGGCCAGGTATTCGCATACAAATTCCGCGTCGCGATCGATGCAGTCCGCCACGGCCTCCATGACCTGCGCCTCGCCAAACGGCCGCGTGAGTTCCTCCTTCAACTCACGCATCAAGCGCACGGTCGGCAGGTCCGCCACGTAAAGCTTCGTGTCCGACCACAGCACCTTCGGCATCAATGGTTCGCCGACGGGCGTGCCGTCGATGTAAGGCGTGACCTCCAGCCGGATCACGGTCTGCCACGTCGTGTTCAACAGGCATCGCGCCACTTGTCGCACTTTCGCCGTAGCCGCTTCATCGCGGAGTTTCACCCGCGACAAGCCGTCGGCCAGCGGTTGCAGCCACTCCATGCGCCGGGCCCGGCCGGAAATCGTCTGCACGTTCGTTACCTGCATGGTGATGGCTTCCGCCAACGGTCGCGTGACCGTGAATGGCGCTTCCTCGGCCACTTCGCCGTGCAACATCCGCAAATCCGCCGTAGCTTGTTTCGTCGAGGTTGACAGCCTTTCCCACGGGATCCATCTCGATTTGGAGATGCGATACTTTAGCGTCGCTACCGCCTCCCAGGTCTGGTCGAGACTCAGCCAGTGGCCCAGTTCGTCCCACACCCGCCGCCCGCCGCGCATCAGCGCCACGGTCGCCCGCTTGTAAGACACGCCCTCCAACCGCGTCCTGGTGGCCAGCGTCTTCAGCCATTCGAGGCTTTTCTCCAGCGCCGGTCGCTCCGGCACACCAACCCGCAACCACAAACCCAGCCCATGCGCCGCCGAATGCACCACCGAGGAGTCATCCTCCGGATCGGCGTGCAGAGACAGCTCTCCCGAGGAAAACCATTCGAGCATGTTGCTCAACACCAGCGCCTCGGCGGCAAACACCGCCCGCAGTTCGTTCAGATCCTCCGCGGAGCAGCGCAGGGCAATGCGATCGAGCGCTTCATACAGCCGCAGCACATTCGCAAGCACCCGCATCGTATCTTTGATCTTGGTCAGCCCACGCAGTCGTTCCACCACCTTCTCCCAGCCCAGCGACGTATCCCGAACACCAAGCCATCGCAGTAGGGCCTTCTTGTCGTCGGCATCATCAAGCTCAGCCGCTACAAATGGCTCCAAGTCCAGCAGTGTCTCCGTTTCCGCTGTGCGCAGGAGCAACTCGGCGGGAGTTCGGACATCCCCGTGTCGGTCGGTGAGGCAGGGCAAGGACCGGAATTTCACCAGCCATGCTGGTACCAAGGAGCCGCAGTTCAAAACACCGGTCGTGCGCTGACTGCTCACTTGGCGCACATTGACCCGAAACGCGTGCTTCCATGAAACAAGTGGGTCTAACAGCATTCCTTTGACGACATCAGCCCACAACCTTGGATTAGCTGTCGTTTGGGTTTGCCAAAAGCTGCGGATCTCCGGCGGAAAGTCAAAGTCATCGACGACGAACCGGTCGTTCCGATACCGATATTCCTTCGGGTTCTCACCGCCTCTCGCGAGGAGAAACTCACCAAGGTGCCTGCGCGAGTCGAGTTCGTGTGTCTGCGGTATCAGCGGGATGAATGCGTGCAGTTTGCTCTTGCTTGAGTAGGCCCATTCAAACCACCGCTCCTTCGTGCAAGATTTGAATTCCTTGACGTAGTCCGGAAGCAACAGATGCTGCTCTGCCCATGCCTTCGGCACGAGGGCTTCCACTTCTCCGTAGGCATCAAACACGATCGGATTCTCGTTAACCCGCTGCAGATACGGAGCCCCGGTAGCATATCGGAAATCGTCCGGTACGGTCGCGTCCAACGCGGCGAAAATGTGCGCGATGCGAACGCAATCCTTCTCCGGTATTGAGTCACGTGCCACCAGCCGGCGCGACGCCTGTGCCGCGATGCGGTCCACTGGGCTCGGTTCGTGCAAACCGATCGCCTCCAGCAACGCCAGGACCGCGTGCTGCTCTTCGTCATCCTCTTTCGACTTCAGTTTGTTCAGACGGGCGATCCATTCCTGGTCAATCGCCATGGCAAGGTTCGAGATGAAATTCCAGTCCGCCTCCGAGAGTTGCTGCCCGCGCGACGAAACGCGAATGACCTCCTCGCCTGGCTGGAGTGAGGCTTGCCCCTCGACCGGGACGATCCGCAACGTGCGGCGACGCTCGCCGTTCCAATCCCACCCAATGTTTTCCTCCACCCAGTTCCACAACACTTGCAGCCGCGCCCACGTTGTCGGCTTCGGAACGACCGAACGCAATTTCAACAATTCGAGTGCTGTTTCGTTTGAAATCGTTTCGATCCACCCATGGGCCTGCAATGCGCGAACGGCCCGGCCGCTCACCTTTGGCGAAAGCAGGTGCTCGGCGGCCGGGGCGAAAACTCGTGTCAGCTCCTTCGGATCCCACACCTCGTGCAGTGCCGACGGCAGGGCGGAGCATTCGCCAACCGGCGCAAGCTCGTCCTCGGTCGTCAGGATCAACGGCTCATCCGCTACGGCGGCGAGCATGGCGTCCATCACCTGCATCGTCGCGCTGGTGGTCAGATCGGCCGCGTCAATAATCGGCTCCCGCAACAACCCATAGGCCTCCGCCCGGTGCTCGGCGGTGAGCTGCTCCTTCCCCAGCCAGGCCACCATCGCCTCGCCCGCCAGCCGTCCGGCGCGCTCCAGCAGCCAGCGGTTGCACGGCGACACTTCCGGCTCCTTGATTTTCTGGCGGGCTGGGTCTTGCAGGAATGGCGCGTTGATGGAGAAAGGGAGGTCCACGTCGGTACCCGCCGGTAGCACCACGAACAATCGCTGGTCACCATCCAGCCCCAAAACCAGTTCCACCGAACACGGAGGCAGATGCAAGTCATCCGCGTTCCGTTCCTGCCGGATTTCACTGACCACGTCCTCCGGGAACGCTTCCTCTTCGGATCGGATCAGCAGCAGTTCCTCCGTGCTCGCGCCAGTGAGGCGAATCCGCTGTGATCCGGCGATCGGGCCGCGGGCTATAACTACCTTGCGGACGGCGTGCGATTCCACCGTCAGTTCCTGCAGGTTCCGGAAGAACAGCAGCGACACCGGGCTGGTAACCCACTCCTCGAAATTCATCCGCAATTGCCGCTCACGCCGCTGGTCGGCGAACCGCACGCTGATGCGCGTTCGCGCCGTCGGCGTTGCCTTGTTGCTCCACACCGGCAGCGTGAACCGATCGCGGTCGAAATACACATCCAACGTCGGCGTCTGAATCCGCACGCGGTCGCCTAGGCTAAAGGTGGACTTAAAACCGACACCCCGGAAACCAATCGTGTGCAGATTGCGCTTGTTGGAGTAGCCGAACCGGCACAGGGACTGAAACTGCTCCTCGTTAAAGTCCTCGCCGTCGTGCTCAAACACGAACTGGTTCTTCACCACCCGCACGCTGGCGGATTTTGCCCCCGCGTCATCCGCGTTTTGCAACAACTCGGACAGCACGTGTCGCGGACTCTGCACCTGCGCGAAGAGCTGGCGCCACGGCCCGGCCAGTACCGGGTCTTTGAGCTTCTCCCACAGACCGGCCGCGCTGGCCGCCACGCGATTGAAATAGGCCGGAAGGTTCATGCGTTGGGCCTCTCCAGCCGCGCCAGCAGCTCCTTCACTCGAAAGTTCACGCTCGCCGTCGCAAAGTCCGGCTCCTGGTCGAACGCCTTCATCAGGTAGTTCGGTCTCTCCGCGCCGTTCGGGCCCACGAACACCAAGGCGAGGATGTAATCCTCCGGCTTATTCAGCGCCGTCAGGATCTCATTTTTCGTCACAGTCACCGTGTCCGCGCCGGACACTCGGCCCTTGACCTCAATGAAGCGCAATTGGCCCTTCTTCTCGTGGTCCGCCGGATACCGCGATTCAATGTCGTAACCGCGGTTC
>DATLUX010000551.1:0-22162 GCA_035577805.1 Verrucomicrobiia bacterium | reverse complement strand
CCTTCCCCCCGCCCGATGAAGCCCAGGTGCTCATTGGTCGTGGCTTTAACCGCCACCCGATGAACGTTCAACCCGAGGGCTTCCGCAATGCGCACTTTCATCGCCTGAATGTGCGGGGCAATCTTGGGCTGCTGCGCGATCACGGTGGCGTCGACATTAACGATGCGCCCCTCCCGGAAGGAAACCTGGCGCGCGGCCTCTTGCAGGAACACTTTGCTGGGCGCGTTCTTCCAGCGCGCGTCGGTGTTTGGAAAAAAGTGGCCGATGTCAGCTTCTCCCAGCGCTCCCAGCACCGCATCGGTGATGGCATGCAAAAGCACATCGGCATCGGAGTGGCCATCCAGTCCCTGCGCATGCGGAATCTCCACTCCGCCCAACATCAGTCTACGGCCTTCCGCGAATGGATGAACATCATAACCAATTCCAACGTGATTCATGGGCCGAGTATAGGTGCCGGCTATTCCGGACCAAGAGATTTCCTGCTGGTCACGGCACGGCAGGAAACCAGCGTTTATGATCGGCTGCTTGGCCCAAGGCCGTGCGGCGACAGCGTCGAACCAGCGCTTTGTAGAATACATCGGCGGCGGCCGGATCCCGATGCTTCAGCCAGGTGCCCGCCACACACAGCACGCGGGCGGTTTCATCCGAGTTATCGGGCATCAATTGGGCGGCCTTCCAAGCTAAAGCCGCTGCCACATAACGGTAATGATAACGCTCTTCCGGCTCCGGCCGGTGGACGCGACCACGGCTCAGTTCCTCCCAACTGGCTCGCGCGAATGCGCTCACCGCCGCCCGCGCCCGGACCGTGTTCCCATCCTCATAAGAACCGCCATGGATCGCCCAATCCGGCTCCAGCTCGGTTCCCAACAAAGCCATTCCCTGCTCGCGAGCCAACTGGGCCGCTGCCCAAAGCACGGTGGCCTGTTCGGCCTTGGGTCGTCCGGGATCGGCAGCTTGCTCGACATGGTCCACGTACTGGCGATGCACCCGGCGCAATTCCCTGGGATAATAAGCAGTCGCTTCCCGCCCTCGACCGGCGCGAGTAAGACGCCGGCCCAAAAGATAACGCAGATTATCTACGGTGGCCGAAGGCGCGCTGATGAATCCTTCGGCCGACGCCGAGGCTGTTTCCCCTGCCCCCGTTGCCACCGGTTCCGAGTCTGTTCCGAGCGTGCCGCGCTGGTCCACGAAGGTTTTCAATTCTTCAAGAGTCAGGACCCGTTCGGCCACGTAGGCTGCATCCGGCCAAAACCCGCCGCGCATGAGAGCCTCGAGGGCTTCCGCATAATCGCGCCTGGCTAGGCGCAAGGCGCCCAACTCGCCGAGCAATTGGTGCGAGGCCGTGTGTTGGTACGCTTCAATCGACACTTCCCCTAACAACCCCGTGGAAGCGGGCGCGGCAGGGGGATTCGGAGGAAAATCCCGAACTAACCCTGCCAACTGTTGGGCGGCGTCGCGCACGCGGCCATCACGCAGCCACAGCTTCGCTTGTAACCAGCGCGCGACGGGCTGGGCGCTGCAGCGCGAGACCCAGCGTTGCGCGAGGTCAAACTGACCACATTGATAGGCCGCTAGAGCGAAGCGTTCGGCCGCTTCCACGTCTTGAGCTCCCACCGTTTCCAGCGCCTCCAGCCAGCGCACCGCCGGACGTTCCATGGCATGCCAGCCTCCGGTGGGGGCGGGCACCATAACTGCCTTCGTCAACAGATTTGCAGCCGCGTCGCGAACCGGCCCGTCCACGTCCACGGGACTGCTGTTAAATCCACCGGAGATGATGTAAGCGGTGATGACCTGGCGCGCCTGCGGTTGCCGAGCCAGTCCCGTCAACGAGCGCACCCGTACCCGCACCGCGTCGCTGGCCACCCAACGAAGGCTTTCGAACGCGGTTTCATCGCCTGACCCCAACTGTTCCAGATACAGTTGGATGGCCCGTTCATAATGGCCGAGATGATATTCGGCCTGCGCTTCCCAGCCCACCGTCGAGGCCGCCAAACCGAGGCTATCGACGAACCCCGCCTTGGCCAACGCCCGTGTCTGTTGATAAAAGCCGATCGCTCCCGCCGGGTCCTGCTCCGCCAACAAACGGCCCAACATAAAAGCAGCCCACGTGGACCGGAAAACTCGCTGCCCGGGCGGGCGACTCAGAAGCCGTTGCCAGGCTTGGCGGGCTTGATTCGTGTTGGCCCCATGCCAGGCCACCGCGCCACGCAGATAATCGTCGAACTCGGCGGGCAACCCCGGGGGAATTTCCGGAGCAATAAACTGAGGTGGCTGAGCGGGTCGTTGCCACGGATAACTGTCCAACCCAGCTGCCTGCGCGTGGGCAAGGAGCGCTTGGCGTGCCGTTTTGTAGCCGGCCAGGAGCCGATCCTTCCGCGCGGGTTCGACTTGCTCGGTCCGCAAAGCAACCTCGAGATCGGCCAACTCCATCACGATGGTCTGTTGGAGATAAGAGCCGTTGGTCGGAAAACGCGTTGGGAAAAGCGGATGGCCAGAGTCCAATCGCATCAACTCGGCGCGGAACCCGGCGACCGGCGCCAAGAGCAGCGCGTTGTCGCCACCGGCCAGGAAAAGATTGGGGAAGTTAGGTCCGCACGCCCAACCGGCCCCCAGTCCCAGCCAACTGACCAAGCCGCTCACCACCGCCACCGCTAGAGCTAGACTTCGGCCCTTCCATCCCGGCCCCAGCCCGTGGTGGGCCAATCCTCGATCCTCACTCCAACTCAAGTTCCACCTCCGTCTTCTGATCAAATCGCAGCCATCCGATTTGCTGTCGTTCACCTGGTCTAAGGCGAGCCTGCCCGTTGGTAAGTCGAGCGATGTGGGGAGGTGTGACGCTCAAGGCAAATCCGTGAAGGCCGTCGCCGGCCAGCAACGTGGCCCGCTCCCAACGAACCCGCACCTCTTTCGCTCCCGTGCAGACCCCCGTGCCCGCGTTCACCCAGTCCACTTCCACCAACGTCCCCGTTCGCCGCGCTTCCAAACGCAACCATGCCACCGGGGATCGACCAGACATCACCATCGACAGTGTGGCCCAAGGCCAGTTCAAATTTTCCCCGGCCACAGGAAGTCGGTACCAGATCACCCCAGTGCAGAAGGCAGGTGGTTGCGCGGTCCACTCGGCGATGAGCTGCGCCAGTTCCGCGGCGTTGGCCCCGACCTCGCGCTGGAGCGTTCCCTCCGGCCAACGCCAGGAAGAGCCTTCTGCTGACAGTCCGATGAATTGTCCTTCGTGAGAAAACGCCAGGAGATAGCTGTAAGTGGGCAGCGCCACCCGAAAGGGCAGACCCAATTGCGATGCTTGGCGGACCCAGCCGCCGGTTTTGACTGGATCGCAAAGAGTGAAGGGCGCATTCACGCTTTGCGGACGTTCCAGGGAATGAACCTGGAGGACGTAGCCATCCGCCGCGGCCGCCAACGCTCGGAACGCCGGCTGTTTCAACCAGGCGGGCAACACGGTCAGAACGATGGGCACTGGAGCAATCTCACCGCGCAACGGCGTGATCCACTCGGAGTAGCCGGCCAGCTTTGATTCCGGGCAATCGAAGTCGATTTGCAACTCCGCCGGGGTGATTCCATTGCTACGCGCTTCCTGGACGAGCGAACGGCCCAGTGCGGCCAGCCATCGACCTGTCTGGTCGGCCGCTTCGACCGGGCCGGGCCCCACGCGCAAGGCGAACCCGACCGGCACCGTGAGCTGGCGCAACGTTGCGAAATTGACTGGCACGCGCACAATTTTGGGCGCTTTGGCTTGGTCCTGGGCCCATTGCACCTCCGCCTGCAGTACCACCACACCTCCGAAATTCGTGCGCGCTCCTGCAACGGCCTCCCGGACCGGTTCGGTCCAGGCCCGTTGCCAGACGTAAACTTGCTGGGCCAGGACGTTGGAGCGAGCGAACGCCGTTTCCGCCAGGCCTTCCAGTAGGGTGAGAAGAATAACCGCGGCAGCTGCAGCGCGGAAAAGAGCGGAGGTTGCAGGCCAAGGCACAAGATGCGTCCCGCCTAACGCTTGTCGTCTTTAAACCGGAATGGAGGTTGACCGGTTAGGTCCGTGCAAAGAATCGACGGGCACCAATACTTCTCCACGTGAGCAATCATGAGATCCGTGCCCTCGAAATGGCTCACTTGAGGTCGTTTCTCGGGGTTATACATGGTGTCAGTTAAATCGCGCACCAAAACCACCTTCTGGCCCACCTTCACCATCTGCCGGATGCCAAATGGACGTCCCAGCACACACATGTTCAGGTGTACGCCCATCAAAATCACGTTTTCGATCCCACGCTCGGCCAGGAGATTGCAGGTCTCCTGCCCGTTGTCGGTGATGGCGTCCTGGGCCGCGATCTCTAACGTGGCGATCTGGCGCGTCCAAGCCTCGCGGATGGTGCATTTCACTGCGCAATCACAGCCCATGTCGGAATCGTCGATCGGCAACTCTTTTTCCCGGGCCGGATCCGGCCAACACCAAGCAGTCCCCCACCGTTCGGAAGTGGACAAGGCCACCTTGGTTTTAACAAAAGGCGCCCGGCGCGCCCGTTCTCGTTGGGGCGTGCCTTCGTAAAACTTCGTCACGCTGCTCGGCGCGTGGATGATGAAGATCCCGCGCGCGCGACTGGCGCGCACCACCTCATTCATCGGTCCCGCCAGTTCCGCAACCCGACGGGCGGCGGACTTGCACCAGTGGTCGTCCCACATATCGCAGATGATGATGGCGGTGTGACGCGGGTCCCAGATCACGCCTTTTTCCTCTTTCAGCACGAAATCGTTGACAGCGGAATCGGCGTGCACCCGAGAGCGAAGAGTCAAGCGCAGCGGACCTTCCGCGGCCTGCAGAAAGCAGTGAGTCATGAGAAGCATCAGCACGCTGCCGCCGAGCCACCGGCAGCAAGGTGAGGCCAGGTTCATGGACGCTGATTATGCCCGGCGCCCAGCCGGCCGGAAAGCCGAAACTCGCCCTCCGGCGCACGGGGACGGGGGACGTGCGCTCCCGGAAGCGCCCACGTTAAAGGATTTGCGGCCGCTGGCCGATGCTCCCAACAGTGACAGGCGTTGTTGGACGGGGCCTGGCGACAAGCGATCACCGACGACGGACAAGCAAACACACCACGTTTATGGAAAAAGCAGCTGCAGACCCGCGGGAGTTTCATATCGATATCGGATGGGCCCACATGCTGGGGGCGGCGCTTGGAGTCGGCATCTTTGGTTTTATCGTGGCTTTGCCGCTGTTTTACTTCAAAGCGGAAATGCATCAGTGGGGCAAACTGCTGGCTTGCTCGGCGGGAGTGGGCCTGTTCACTGCGTTGGTGTTGCGCAGCCGCGGCGGCGGCAAACAGAAACGGGTTACGGTGAATGCCGAAGGGGTGAAGATCGAAAACGAAAGAGACAGGATTCTCCTGCCCTGGAGCGAGATCGAACAAGTGAACCATTGGGTGCACGGGGATCATTACTGGGAATTTGTCTCGCCTCATCGCGCCCAACCCGTCGTCCTGAAAGGTTTTGGCTTTGGCAAAGACGAATGCGCACGGCTTTCCGAAGTGCTCAAGCACTACAAACCCGTCGTGGAAGAAAGCGTGGGCGCCAAACGCATCCTGGAGGACGCGTTTGTTCATTGATTCGCGTTTTGCCGCCAGTCGCCCCGCTCAATTGTCCGTCCACTGCGGCGCCAGGCGCGGGCCGATCCGGTTGTGCGCGAGGCCGACGCCGGCGTCCGTGGCTTGACGCCCGCCGGCGAATGCGCAGACTGCGGTCGTCTCGATTGCCACGGTCATGCCATTGCTCTACCTATGAATGCCTGCCATTATTATAGTTTTCTCCCTTTCTTTCTCGTGACCGGCCTGGGATGGGCGCAACAGGACTTCGACAAGGTGGAGATCAAGACCATGGCGGTGGCGGGCAACGTACATATGCTGGAAGGGGCCGGAGGCAATATTGCGGTGTCGACCGGACCGGATGGCGTGTTGATGGTCGATGATCAATATGCGCCCATGGCGGGCAAGATCGCCGCGGCCATCAGCAAACTGGACGGCGGCCCGCTCAAGTTTGTGTTGAATACGCATTGGCACGCCGATCACACCGGGGGCAACGCCCACTTCGGGAAGAGCAGCACGCTGATCGCGCAGACAAACGTCCGCAAACGGCTTGCTGGACGTTCCGGCGCCGCCAAAGAATCATTGCCCATCGTGACCTACGACGAGTCGGCGTCGGTGCATTTCAATGGAGAAGAAATTCGGCTGGTTTATTACGGCCCAGGTCACACGGATGGGGATACCGTCATCTATTTCACTGGCTCTGGTGTCGTTCATACGGGGGATCTTTTTGTCAATGCCCGCTTCCCATTCATCGACTTGGGCAGCGGCGGCAATCTCGCCGGCCTCATGAAAACTGTCGAGCAACTGCTCAAAAGCCTGCCTGACGATGTAAAAATCATCCCGGGCCACGGAGCGCTCGCCACCAAACAAGATCTCAAGAGCTACCACGACATGTTGGTCGAGACCACCGACCTGGTGAAGCAAGCGATCCAACAGGGCAAATCGCTGGCCGACCTCAAGGCCGCCGGGCTACCCGAAAAATATAAATCCTGGGGCACAGGTTTCATTAACACCAGCCGCTGGCTCGAAATCGCCTACAACAGTCTGGCTGCCAAATAACCCGTAGGAAAAAGCCACCCGCAGATGGGGCGATTGTCCACGGGTGGCGCGAGGCGCCGCGCGGCCAATGTGTATGTCGCTTGCTCTACGAGCCACGACTAGATCCTTGGCTCATTTGGTTATACGCATTGCTCTCGCAAAAAGCGTCCTCCCTGCCGAGATGAACACCAGCACGGGAACTAAGCCCCGTGAGCGACCGACGTGCCAAACCTCCCCGGGGAGGTATTAGCTTCAAAATGCACTTCTTCGCCGCCACGCCTTGGGTAGTCGTGGAAGAAAGTCCACCTCAGGTGGAAAAATCATTGGCGCAAGAGGGCTGCGTTCCGAAACCGGGCAGCTTGCCATGACATGACAGTTTGTCGTTGCAATCTGCAAACTGCCGAGGCGCTTGGGGCCCGGGCGACTTCGCTCGAACGCGCTGTTCCCCGCGATTGGCCGCGGTGATCGGGCGAACGCAAATCAGCGATCACAAAGGGCTTCGCGGCTCTTGGCGCGCTCCAGCATCGCGTGCCGCTCTCCGATCGCGTAGCGCTACAGAACATGGTACGCAACCCGCTGGGGAAATCTCTCGCAAAGTTTGATCCACTGTTCCTGGCTTCGCAGGAACGGTGCCGGGGCAGGCGTTATGCAAGGTGAGCGGGCAAGCGGTATGAAGACTGAAGCACACGCGGATCGCGGGCTCCATTTTGAGGAGTTGCGAATGGCGACAGCACTGGAACGAAACCCGCCCAGTTATGAGCCTCGAAAGCCAAGACCGTTTTCTCGTCTGCCTCGTGATCACAAAATGAAAGCACTCCGGCATTTCCCGCTGGTCAGCGCGATGAGCCGATGACGCTCGATCGCGCAGGAAAGGGCCCCAGACGGGGTCGGGGACGCCGCAAAAGTAGGAACGGAGCCGCGCAAATTGCAGTTTCATTGAGTTCGACCTGGGTGATAGGTTGCCAGTCCAGAGGGTCCCCCACCCTCAACTCCCCCGGCAACTGTCACCCAGGTCTCTTTGTTCCAACCGATCGACGGATAATGGCGACGCAGCGGAGAGAACATTGATTATGAGTCTCCTACACTTTGGTCAAGAGCACGGGACGAGCCGGCTCGCGGTTATGAAAGTCAAAGAGATGATGACACGTTACCCCGAACGAATACGACCGGATGCGCCTTTGGTTGAGGCCGCGCAAAAAATGTTGGCCCTGGATATCGGCATGCTGATCGTAAGCGAAGACGAACAAATGGTAGGGACTCTGACGGATCGGGACATCGTGGTGCACGCGATCGCCTTGGGCGCCTCGCCCCAAACCACACCCGTTCGTAGTGTGATGAATCCGCGCGTGATTTGTTGCTTCGAAGATTGGGTTGTCGAAGAGGCTGCCGCGCTCATGGAGGAGAATCGCGTGCGCCGTCTGCCGGTGCTCCATGAGGACGGGCGGGTCGTCGGGATCCTGTCGCTGGGCGATTTGGCCACCCGCAGCGATGAAAAGGCTCGAGCGGGTCAGGTGCTGGCGCGGGTGGCGGCACCCGGCGCCGCATCGCCGGCGACGTTGACCCTTAGTCAGGACCCACAAAAGCCAACGTGAAACTGCGCATTGCGATCATCGTGTTGGAATTTTCCGATCCACTTCGCTCAGCACTTTGCAGGGCATGCTCCGTGATCGCTCGACGCCCAACCCGCGGTGGCACGGGCTCCGCCCATGAACTCACTCAGCAGGCACCAATCACAAATCACAAACTCAACAGACAACTATTTTGGCAACATTCGACCATTTCTGGGCCCAGGCCTTGTCCTGGGATGAAGCGCGTTCCTCGGCGAGTCCGCCTTCAGGCCGGCGCCGTGGAGTCACCATGCTGCCCACCGTCCGGACAGCCCCCACGGCCCCTCCACCTGCGGCCAAGCAGCCGCCTGTCCCCCGCTTGCTACTGCGGAGACAACCCGTGCCAATTGGCGGTTGGGACGAGTCGGCGTGGCCCCTTTCCATCGCTTCGTCTGCAGCCATTTGACGCCCGACCGATTTGCTTTCGTTAAAGCGAAAACCTTTTTCGCTTACGGTAAAGCGTCGCTGGATCGATCCCCAGCACTTGTGCGGCTTCTTCCATCGAGGAGGCCTGGAGCAGAATTCGGCGGATGTGTGCATGCTCGAGTTCTTCGAGCGTCACGCGTGTGCCTACCTGAATGCCAGATCGTGGGTCGATCGACGCGGGGTCCTGCCCAAGGCGGGACACGACGCGGCGAATATGATCGGGAATGAAGGGCTTGGGGATGTAGTCAGCGGCACCGAGGCGCATGGACTCGACCGCCGTTTCGATCGAAGCGTTGCCTGTCAACACCACGACCTTCGCGTTGCGGCTCAGCTTTTGCAATTCCTCTAGTCCTGAGAGGCCGCTCCCGCCTCCCGGGTTGTGGTTGTAGTCGAAGAAGATTGCGTCAAACTGGTTTTCTTCTAATGAAGAACTGGCTGCGGCCATCGAGCCAGCACTCACGATTTGATGTCCCAAACTCTCCAGGGCTGCCTCTATCTTTGAGGTGGTGTCAGCGTCGTCTATAACCAGAATTCTCATCGCCTGTCTTGGTCTGACTGCAGCCCTCCCGCCGGGGGCGTTGCAGGTGGTTTACTGTAGCGTGCCGCGTGCCATCCAGCGCAGGAGCTGATAGTGGAAGCTTGGAGCCGGTTTTCAGGCGTTCCTGCGGCCGTTACCCCTGCAGTTTGCAACTTGCGGACACGGCGAGCTTGCAGTTGATCAGGATCTAAGCCAAATCCTGCTCCCATCCATTCCTTTATCCAGGTCAAGAGGGACATGGTCTGCGCCCAAAGCATTGAAGGCCTGGGGATTGTCGGTTTTCCGGTCAGCCCTTCTGAAAAAGGCGCGGTGTCTTTGGGCATTGTGCCTCGGGAGGAGGTTTGGTTACTGTGGCCCATGCCATTCAGCAAACTTGGCTTGTCGCACCCCCTGGTGGAAGGCGTGCGGGCCATGGGTTATATCGTGCCCACTCCGATCCAATTGCGTGCGATCCCGCTGATTCTGAGCCTTCGCGACGTGATTGGCAGTGCCCAGACCGGGACTGGGAAAACTGCGGCGTTTGCCTTGCCCATATTGGAACACCTGAAAACGACCACGGGCCGGACGCGCGCTTTGGTCCTAGAGCCCACCCGCGAACTGGCCGCTCAAGTTGAGACGGCCATACGGGACTTTGCTCGGTTCACGACGATGCGCGTGGCGGTCCTTTATGGCGGAGTAGGTTATGGAAAGCAAAACGACGCCCTGCGCGCCGGCGCCGATATTATTGTGGCGACGCCCGGCCGGCTGCTGGATCAGCTGGGTCGCGGCACAGCGCGACTGGACCAGGTCAAGTTCCTGGTTCTGGACGAAGCTGACCGGATGTTAGACATGGGTTTTCTGCCGGACGTGCGTCGCATCGTTGAACGTTGTCCGCGGGAACGGCACACGTCGTTATTTTCAGCGACCATTCCTCCGCAGATTGAAACGCTCATCCAATGGGCCATGCGCAACCCGGAAACCATCCAGATCGGCGCAAGACGTTCCCCGGCCGAAACGGTCAAGCACGTCGTTTATCCAGTCGCCACGGATCAGAAGTCGGCCTTGCTTTTGGCCTTATTGGAGCAGGTCCACTTCGATTCGGTCATCGTTTTTTGCCGGACCAAGCATGGGGCCGATCGGGTCGCCCATACGCTGAAGCGCGGCAACCATTCCGTCTGCGTGTTGCACTCCAATCGCACGCAACGTGAGCGGGAACAGTCCTTGCGCGGTTTCCGGGACGGCCGATATGAATTATTAGTGGCCACGGATATCGCAGCTCGCGGGTTGGATATCCAGGACGTAAGCCACGTGGTCAACTATGACGTTCCCCAGCACCCGGAAGATTACGTGCATCGGATTGGCCGGACCGGGCGCGCGCAAGCCACCGGCGATGCGTTTACGATCATGGTGGCGGAGGATCGCGCGCACATGGCCGCGATCGAACGCTTCATCGGCCAGAAGATCGAACGCGTCAAACTCGACCGCTTCAATTACAACTACACTTCCCTCTTCGACGATGCCCGGGAGAACACCGGTTTCCCAGGCAAGATCAAAGCGGTCCGCCTCAGTGGCGGTTACTACTGTGGCCCGGCCCGGCGACGGAAACGATGAGACTCCGCGTGCTTTTAGCACGAAGGCTCCCGGAATGTTTGCCGACGACCATGCCAACCCGTGCCCCGACCGCGGGCCCCCGTCCGCCCCGCCTGCAGTCCGCCGCCGACCGCCCTTAAGGCGAACGCACCCGCTGGCTCACGTCTCTCTTCTGCGGCGGCTGTTGCTGTTGCTTTTGCTTTTGCTGTGGGCCGGGGCCTGGACGGCTGGCTCGATTCACGGAGCGCTCATTACGGCCGGATGCATCGGGGACTACGGCTCAGATTACTTGAGCACTAGGCAAGTCGCGCGTCTGGTCAAGAGTTGGCAGCCGCAATTCATCATCACGGTGGGCGACAACAATTATCCGCACGGCGAGGCCAGCACGATCGATCGGAACGTCGGCCAGTTTTACCACGAATTCATTGAACCGTATCAAGGTCGCTACGGAACCGGCGCTCTCAGCAACCGGTTTTTCCCCTGCCTCGGCAACCACGACTGGTTGACGGCCGACGCCCGGCCGTATCTGGATTATTTCACCCTGCCTGGCAACGAGCGTTATTACTCGTTCACCCGCGGGCCCGCGCAATTCTTCTGTCTGGATTCGGACAAGCGGGAGCCGGACGGCGTCACGCCCGACTCGGTGCAAGGCCAATGGTTGCAGCAGGCGCTGCAACGGTCCAGCGCGGTTTGGCGCATCGTTTATTTCCATCATGCTCCTTACTCGTCGGGGTTCGCGCACGGCACCCATACCGGGGAATGCGCCCACATGCTGTGGCCTTTTCAGGATTGGGGTGTGGACGTTGTGCTGGCCGGGCATGATCACATCTACGAACGCGTCCACACCAACGGACTCGTTTACATCGTGAATGGGCTGGGCGGCGACAGCCGCGATAAACTTATCCGCCGCGCGGTTCCGGGCAGTGTGATACGTTTCAGCGGCGAGTTTGGGGCCCTGCGTCTCGATGCCACGGAGAATTATCTGTTACTCCGTTTTTTTACCTGGCGCGGCGTGCAGATCGACAGCGTCCGGCTGGTGCCAAAAAAGCGTGAGCCCGTTGTGCTGGAGGACAAGCAACTGATCCCTCAACCGTGATGGACGCGCATGATTGACGGGTGTCACCGCATTGAGCATTGGATTCCACGCCAGCGTGGCCCGGGATGCCGCGCTGGGCGCGCGGCCCGGAGTCGCCCAGCATGAATGTGTTCTGCTCAGTTCGAGTCGCGCGGGGTTGCCTGCGCCGGGTGTCCTGGCTTCGGTCCAAGCCCGCAACCGCTCTGGGGCTGGCCGCGTGCGTTGGCCTTGCGCTGGCTTTGGTGTGGTCGGCCGGCGGCGCCTCCGCTCCCTCCGGCCAGGAGGCTTTCCGCAAATTGCTCAAGCTCCCGGTGCTGCACGCCGAGTTCACTCTGCGCCTTGATCCGGAGGCGGGTTATGTCCTCTCCGGCGGCATGCCCGATCAGAGCGCGGAGATCGAACGCCTCAACCACGCCATGCAGGAGCAACCCGCCGATGCGGAGCGACAGTTTGCCTTGTTCGAAATTTACCGGCAGATGGGCCAGAGCGCGCGCGCCACCAATCATCTGGCCAGGGCGGTGACCCTCTTCCGGACCTTGGCTGATATGCAGTCAGAGAACGCGGCCTTGCTCGCCAAATACGGCCGCGCCCTGGACCTGGCCTCGGAAGACAAAGAGGCCGAAGCCGTGCTGCGCCGCTCGATTCGACTCGGCCCCATGGAATGGCGCGGCTGGTCTGCGCTTGGACAATTGCAGCTAGGCAAATGCCTGCGCACCCTGACCGAGAGCCTTCCCGCAGGAACAGCCAATCAGCCGCAGGCCCTCCTGGCCGCCGCCATCAAAAAGGAGATCGCCGCCCGCCAACTCCATAAGGCTCGAGGGGACCTCGAGGAAGCCTTGCGCTCCACCGATCGGGCAGTGGCCCTCGCCCCCAAGGAAGTGCAGCCGTTGGCGGACCGCGCGCTGGTTCATGCCTACGTCGGCATGCTGCATTTTATCGAGGACGTCCTCGGGGGAGCAGAATCCGACGCGCTGAAGCTTCACCGCGCCATGTTCCCGACCAACGCCCTGATTGATCTGCAAGCAATCAGCAGGCTCACACCGGAGGATCCGGTCATCTGGGGCAAAATCGGGCTGTTCCGGTTGCTCG
Source organism: Verrucomicrobiia bacterium (assembly GCA_035577805.1). GTDB lineage: Bacteria > Verrucomicrobiota > Verrucomicrobiia > Limisphaerales > JADJPG01 > DATLUX01. Next base: position 9,235 of record DATLUX010000551.1, on the reverse strand, counting down.
ACGGCGCAGTGAGCCTGGGCCAACGCGGGGCCCAACAACTCAGCACGGGCGATTTTTGGTCGCTGCTGACCGACAGCCAGCGACGGGATCTGCAGCGGGTGTTCACCGCCCTCGAGAACCTGTCCCAAAGCGGCAACCCGGCCGTGGCGGCGGCGGCGTTGGATTTTCTGGGCGCTTTTCAATGGACAGCGATGCGGGACCGGCGCGGGGCGGAGCGAAGTCTGCGGCGGGCCATTCAATTGGATCCCAGACGGGAAATGGCTTGGGATTTTCTTATGGCGGTTTTGATCGACGCGGACCGCAACGAGGAAGCGGTCAGCGCGGCTGAAGCGCGGCTGCAGACCCGCGACACAGTGCGCAATCGCGTGGCGGCAGCGAAGGCCTGCGATCGCGCGGGCCGCTCGGCCAAAGCTCAGGCGCATCTGGAGGCGGCGCTCAAACTGGATCGCGAGGATTACCTGGCGAATTTCGCCGGCGCCATCATGGTCCTGAAAAGCGCGCGCGATGAAGAACAGCTGCGGCGCGCCGGCAGCCTGCTGGAACGGGCGGGCCGGGTCGAAGGCCGGCCCGCCACGCGCGACGAATGGCTGGAGTGGACCACCACCAGCGCCATCTATTATGCGTTGAACGGCAACCGCGAAGCCGCCCGCCGCGAGTTCAAGCGCGCGTTGGCCGAGGATTCCGCCAATCAAACGGCGAAAGACGGGCTGGCTTTGGTCGGTCCTTGAGTCGCGCGCGCTGCGACGTTTTTTGACGCGCTGTAGCGGCGGTCAATGAGCGCCGCGCCCCACGAAACTAAATGTAACTCGAAAAGTCGGCGGTCGCAGACCGCCGCGACCATGCGCGGCCCAGGGCGCTTGCCTCAACCCCCAGGTTTAGTTTGAGCCGGGCCGAGCTGATTTCGAACCGTGTTGCGAATGCTCGAGCCACGCAGGCTGCGGGCGACAATTTTGCCTTCGGGATCGATCAGGAGCGCTTCGGGCAGGCCTTGCACGCCAAAGGAGCCGGGTAATCCCGTGGAACCCCAATTGCCCAGGTAACATTGCAACCATTTTAAGCCGGATTGTTCAATTACCCGCTCGGCGTCCTTGCGTTCGGGGTCGAAGTTCAGCCCCAACAAAGCGAAGCGTGGATCCTTGCCGTAGGTGTCGTTGACCTCCTTCAGCATGCGGACGTCCAGGGCGCGGGTCCCTGCCCACGCGGCCCAAAAATCCAGCAGCAAAAATTTCCCCTGGAAATCGTCGAGCTTCACGGTCTTGCCGTCGAAAGATTTGACCTCGAAACGCGGCGCGGGCCGGCCGAGCCGCATCATGCCCCGAATCGGCACCGTCTGGGCACCGCAATCAAAGACCTCGTCTGGTTGGCCTGGAGGAATGGTCACGTTCACACTTTGGGAACCGATGGTTTCGTAATAGTTTTGGCCCCGGTCCGGGTTGGTAATATGGAAGTAGATGGAATAGTCGCCGGGCTCGACGTTTTCAACGCGGAATGTCCCGTTGGTGTCGAAGAGCAAGGCGTAGCTGCGTTGGTTGCGTTCCAATTTCCGTCCTTCGGGCGTCCGCCAAAAGGCCGTCTGCCTCAGATTGTATTCGCGCCAGGCGTCTTGCTGTTGTTCCTCGGTCATGTTGGGGGTGATACTGGGTGGTTGCTGCAGCGCCGGCGGCATCGTGATGATCGATGTCATCTGTTGGACGTCACGATGCCAGTCCAGGTCCTGCGGGTCCGCCCCCGCCGGCACCACGCGTCCGATCACGCGCCGGCCTTTGCCCCCAACAATCACGTCCACGGTGGCTCCTGGTTTCACCGTCACCGGCACCCCATGGCTCAAGGCAATCCGACCGGAATCGCGCTCGCCGATCCGATAATGCAGATAGACCTTCCGTTCACCCGGCGGCACTTTCTCGAAGACAAAGTTGCCGCTGGCATCGGGCGGAACGGGAATGGCCAGATCCAAAGCCGGATAGACCCGCCCCTCCTCCGTGTAGCGCCCCGCGCTTTGCAAGCGGACGAGCCGTTCCGGGCCCGGGCCGGCCGGGACTCGCAGCACACCGCGAATACGTGCCCAGGGTTGCAGAACCAGTTTGCCGGTGGCCATCACGTTGCTGGCCGGCTCTTGCGCAAAGCCGTCCTCCGTGGCGGCCAATACGGTGTGCGGATCGTACTTCGGCGGGAACTCAAAGTGTCCGGCCGGACCGCTGCGCTGAAAGGCTGGCCCGTTCCCGTTGCGACGCAATTCCCCCGGCCGTTCCATGCCGACCGTTTCACTCGAATCGACCAAGGCGACTGTCACACCGGGCACCGGGGTGCCATCCGGTCGCTGCACCACACCGCTGAGGCCGCGTCCCGTTTCGAGTCGAAAATCATTCGAATACACGCCCGGCTTCGAGTAAACCGGCGAAGCCTGGGGCATATAACCAGGACTCTCGACCAGAACCTGCGAGCGAACGCTCGAGTATTCCTCCAAACGAATCGAGAACGCCCCTTTCCGGCCCCGCACCGAATCATATCGCTCCCAGCGCATCGGTTCATCAGGATTGTAGCTCCGGCCGCGGACGACCTGAAATTCTTCGATCGGCTTGCCCGTCCGCGCGTCAACCACATGGCCAATCACCCGCGATTGTTTGCGTAATTGGATGATATGCTCGCCGGTTCCATATCCTGCGAAGGACATGCGCGTCGAATTGTAATTGGTCGCCGAAATATAAAACATGATGTCGCCTTCCGGGGGCGTTTCCCAGACGAACCGACCCTCGGCGTCGGTGAAGGTCTGCCAGGGCAGTCCGCCTGTCCCATTCCGATCCTCAAACCTGACCTTGGCTCCCACCACCGGCTGCTGGTTCTGATCCGTGACTCGCCCGCGTAAAGGCTGAGCTTTGACCAGCCGCAACTGGACGGGCGGCGTCTCGCTGTCGAGTTGGAGCGATTGGGTGCGAACGGCATGGCCGGAGGCGGACGCGGCGAGCCAGACTTCCCCCTCTTGTTCGGCCGGTAACGAGAAACGTCCTTGCGCATCGGTCAACGTCGAGGCGATTTCCGAACGGTTCGCGTCCAGCAACCGGACCTTCGCCTTAGGACAAGACTCGCCTGCGGCATCCAGGACCGTGCCTGTGACCAGGAGCGGCTCCAACACAACCAGGACTGCGTTGCCCATCCCCAACGCCGCAGCGTCCACGGCCTCACGAGAGTCGTTTCCGCGTCCGCCAGTTTGCCGGTAGATCCGGCCGCGGTGAGTCGGATGCGAAACGGCGAAGCTGAAATTTGTGAACCCGGCCGGGACGCTCTCCGAGCTCCAGCGCCCTTGCGCATCGCTCGACACGGTTTCATGATCGACCCGCGTGTATTCGCGTGGGCCGGTGAGCCTCACCTGAAAGATGCTGATGGTAGCGTCCCGCACTGGCTGGCCTTGCGTGTCCTGAACCACTCCGCCGATGCGCGCGCCACGCTGTAATTGGACTTCAGACTCCCGTTGCAGGCGACCACCGTTGGTCACCGTGCTGCTCACCACCACCGGAACATGGCCAGGAGCTTGGACTACTGCCGAATAGCCCAACGTCTGCTGGGGCGGAAAGGCCAGCCGAATGACGCCCGTGGCGTCTGCGGGCGCCCGCCCAAAGTAGAAGCTCGATTCCTCGTCCGATATGGTCAACCCAGCCACGGCGTTGCTGATCACCGATTGGTTTTGCGCGTCGCGCACACGAAATATCAATTGGTCATGGTAGTTGGTTTCCGCCAACTCCAAGGAACGCCGAATCACGCGGGCCTTGTGCAAAAAGGCCGGCGCCATGGGATTTCCCCCCGATTCCAGCGTTAAACCGCACAAAAAGGGAGTCATCCTGCTGAACAATGACACCAACTCGAGGTTAACAATCTCTTCCTCCGGCCATGGGTTGGCCAAGAGGGTATGGTAAAGTTGTACGCTGGTTCCTGGCCGATCCGTATCCTCCACTGGCCCGGACCAGGCCAAAACCGAATTGGCGTCCAAGAGGGGCTCAGTGCGCTCCCGGCGTTCTCTTGTCCAACTTTGGACCTGGACTCCCTGGCAAAGTCGCAGTGAACGTTCGGTTCCGTTGGCGTAATGCAAAGAAACCGTCGCGATGGGCACACCAACTTTCTCGTCGGAGTCCGCCCCCCACAAGAGATGGATCTGATCGGCCCTCCGATGGAGGGCCACCTCCTGGCGAACCGGATGAAACAAGCCGTTGCGAGCGTCGGTCAAGCCAGTAACAGCGATTCGCTCTTTGATCAGAAATGGAACGCCATTAAAAGTCTGTTGCCCCTTGGGGATCGTCCCCCAGAAGCTTGGAGGAGGCGCGTTTGAAACCAACCCGATGGCCTGAAAGCGACTGGCCTCCGCGCCCATAGCAGACTGGACCAGCCCGCTGGCTGCCAGAGCGTAAATGAGGAGACTCACACCGATCCATCCTCGAAGCCAGCGCGCAGCGACCGGCGCATCTCTCTGCAGAACTACCTGCACCCAACCCGCTCCTCGCAGCGCCGGACAACCGCGGCGGCGATTGCCTTCGCGCACAACCCTCCGGTTAACAGGTAATTGCCTCATGTTTTCCCAGGTCCGGTGACGAAAGGGACGGTAAGCCCGGCTCTACGGGTTTCCAACAACAATTTCCAGCCGACTCGGAGCGCGCCGCGGTGCGGGATTGACTTCCCACGACTGGTCCAGGACCATCCCGCGTATGAAACGCCATTGCCTGATCGCGCTGCTGACTGCCCTGACGCTTATGACTGCCATCGCCGCCAACAATCTGACTGGGATTCCTTTGAAAGACATTTCCGGCAAGGAAACCTCACTCAAGGATTACAACGGCCAGGTGCTCCTGATTGTCAACGTCGCCTCCAAATGCGGTTTCACCCCACAGTACAAATCCCTCGAAGCCACCTATCGCAAATTCAAGGATCAAGGTTTTGCCGTCCTTGGCTTTCCTTGCAACGATTTTGGCGCCCAGGAACCCGGCACCAACGAAGAAATCAAACAGTTCTGCTCCAGCAAATACGACGTAACCTTCCCGCTCTTCGATAAACTTCACGTCAAAGGGCCCGAGCAGCATCCGCTCTATGCCGCGTTAACCGGCAAGGATTCTCCGTTTCCCGGCGATGTGAAATGGAATTTCGGCAAGTTTCTAATCGGACGCGACGGCACTGTCCTCAAACGCTGGGACTCCAAAGTGACTCCCGATTCGGAAGAGATCTCCAAAGCAATCGCCGAAGCCTTGGCTGCCAAGCGCGCCGGCAGCGGCCGTTGATCCCCACGCCGCGTTGCCGGCAAATCTACAAAGCTCGCCTTCACGACCGCGCGTGGTCCCGCAACGGCTGCTAGTCATGCGAGACCCATCACTAGGGCCGAGCGCGTTAGGATTCCCCATCCGCCTACGCGGCGAAGGCCCGCGGTCCGAACCACGGCAGTGGCTTCGCGCTCCGGGACAATGTCCAAATGCACCCCCCCCGAGGGGACAGTCCGAGATATATTGAACCGCGGCAACCGGGCGAGGTATGCTTGGCGTAATTTGTGTCCCGCAGTAAGAAAGTCCTGAACCATAGGCGCCGTGCCAATGTCAATTAGTAGTGTTAGTGTGAATAACTTCCACCCATATGTTGTGGTTTTCCGCTTGTGTCGCCCTGGTCTCTAGCGTTCACTTCCTGACTGTATGTATCTGAAGAACCTGACCGTTCTTGGATTTAAGTCGTTCGCGGAGAAGACGTCTCTGAATTTCCTGCGTGGCGTTAGCGCGATCGTGGGACCCAACGGCTGCGGCAAATCCAACGTGTCCGACGCGATCCGCTGGGTCTTAGGCGAGCAATCCGCCAAGGCGCTTCGGGGCGGGGAGATGGCCGACGTCATCTTCAATGGCACCGACGGCCGTAAACCGATGGGGATGGCTGAGGTTTCCTTAACCATCGGTGAGGTGGATCAAGATCATCTGACCGCGGCCGGAGTCGAGCTTGGCTACAACGAAGTGACGGTGACGCGGCGGGTGTTTCGGGATGGGGGCAGCGAATATTTCATCAATAAGACACCCTGCCGTCTGAAGGATATCCAGCAATTGTTCATGGGCACCGGGGTGGGGCGGACCAGCTATAGCGTGATGGCACAGGGAAACATCACGCAATTGTTGTCCAGCAAACCTGAGGACCGCCGGATGGTGTTCGAAGAAGCCGCCGGGATCACCAAATTCAAGGCGCAAAAGAAGGAATCGCTGCGCAAACTCGAACATACCGATCAGAATCTTGTCCGGGTGTCTGATCTAATCCGTGAAGTCAAACGCCAGATCGGCTCGCTGCAACGGCAGGCCGGCAAGGCGCGTCGTTACAAGCAAATCGCACAGGAGCTTCAACATCTCGATACCCAATTGGCGCGTCACCAGTTCGATGTGTTGCAGGCCGAAATTCACGACCGCCAAACCACCGCCGAACAAGTGCGGGCCGAAATCGAGTCCAGTTCACAGGAACTCTTGCAACGCGAAGACGAAGTGCAGCAGCTGCGCCAACAGCTCTCCGATCTGGAACATCAGATCAGCAGCAGCCAGCAACAGGGCCTCGAGCTGAAAGCCCAGGCCGACCGCCACGAATCCCGCATTCAATTCAATGACGAACGCTTGCGCGAATTGGAGCAGCAGAATGTTCGTGCTCTGGCTGAGATCGCCCAAGCCGAAGAACGCGCTCGCGCCAGCCGCGAAGAACTGGCCGCCGTTCAGGAGCGGCTGGCCGCTGCCGTTGCTTCGCTCGCCCAGCATCGGGCTACCCTTGAGGAGAAACAGGCTGCCCTCCAGGAAGTCGAGACCCAACTCCAACACCAGCAGGGATCGTTGCAGCAAGCCCAGTCCGCCGCTTTCCAGGCCATGCAGCAACTCACGGCCCTTCGCAACCAAATCAACGCCCTCGACTTGCAAAAACAAGGCAACGTCGTTCGCCTGGAAAAATTGTCTTCCGAAAAAATCCAGCTGGAAGAGGAACGCTCCGGCCTGGAAGCGCGCCTGGCTGAATTCGCCGCCCATGTGGAGGCGGAAAAGCAACAGGCTCAAACCCAGCGCGGCACGGTCGAACAACGCCAGCAGCGCCTGCGTGAACTCGCGCAAGAACTGGCCCAGGCTGGCCAGCACCTTGATTCGATCCTTCGGCAGCAAGCCGAACATCGTTCGCGCCTGCATCTGCTCGAACAACTGCAGGAAGCCCATGAAGGATTCGGCGCCGGCGCGCTGGCCGCGCTGCAGCGGTCCCAAGCGGTGCTTGGCTCTTTGGCCGACAGGATTCGCGTTCCGGACCCTTACGTGGCCGCGGTGGAAGCGGCCCTCGGTCATCATCTTCAGATCATCCTGACGGCCCAGCCCGAGGCGGCGTGGCCGATCTTGCAGGATCTGAGCCAGAACAAGAAGGGGCGCGCCAGCATCGTGGCGTTGGAGTTCCCTGCCCTGCTGCCACCCGACCTCAAGCCCGCTCCTCCTGCAGGGACAATCCCGGCTCTCAGCGTGGTGGAGGCCGATCCCAGCGTGCAGCCCTTACTGGCGGCCTTGCTCGGGCCAACCATGATCGTGCCCACCCTCGAAGCAGCCACCGCCAACTGGCGCCAACAACCCGGCACGTTTGACTTCGTCACCCCGGCCGGTGAACTCCTGACCCGCGCAGGCATCTTTACCGGCGGCGCCGGACACGCCAACGGCAATCAAGCCCCGTCCAGCATCCTGGGCCGCAAGAATCAGATCGCTGCATTGCAGGCGCAACTCGCGTCCCTGCAGGATCAGAGCAACGACGCCAGCCGGCGCAAAGGCAGTTTGCAAAGCGAACAAACCGCCCTCCAAGCCGGTCTGCAGCAGGCGCAGACCGAGCTCCGCAACCAGGAGGTTGCCATCGCTGCCCGGGAAGGCGAATTCAATGCCCTGCAAACCTCCCTCCGCTCTCTGTCCTCGAAAATCGAGACGGTGATCTACGAGATCCAGGCGCTGGCCGCCCATGACCGGGAGGGCCAACAGAAACGCGCCGCCCTCGCGGCCCAGGCCGCCGAACTGGAATCCACCGAGCAGACCGCGCAACATCAGGTCGCAGCCTTCAGCGCTGCCCTGGACCAGTTGCGCCAGCAACGCGAGGCGGCCAACGGCATCCTCACCGAGGCCAGAGTCGCTTTGGCCACTCAGGAACAATTGCACGTTTCCATCGGCCGCCAACGCGCCCCCCTCGAACAACGTTTGCAGGAGCTCTCCGCCCTGGTCCAACAACGCCGCCAGGACTGCGGCGGCTTTCTCCAGCGCAAAACGCAGTTCGAAAACGAGATCACCGATTGCCGTCGCCAGATGGACCGGCTCCGCCACGAACGAGAAGTGGTCAATACTCTAACCGCGGAACTGATTTCCCAGCGCGAAAACCAGGAGTCCGCCATCAGCACACGCGAGGAAAACGTGCGCGACCTGCGCCGACGCCTGGCCGAACGCCAGGAGCAACGCGGCGCCCTCGAGGTCGAACTGGCGCAAAAAAGCATGTCGATCCAGAACCTGCGCGAACGCGTCCAGCAGAAATATCAGGTGAACCTCGACGACGTCCGCAGCGAATGCATCACGATCACCATCGCCGACGAAGGCCCCGCGCGCGTCCAGACGCTCAGCCCGGAAGAAATGGCCAAAGCCGGCGTGGCGACCGATTGGACGGCCGTGGCCGATCAGGTCGCGGCCCTGCAGAAGCGCCTGGAAGAAATAGGCCCGGTCAACCTGGTGGCCATCGAAGAATACGAGGAAACGGAGCAACGCTACAATTTCCTCTCCCAGCAACATGAAGATCTCGTGCAAGCCAAGGCGCAACTGCTGGAAGTCATCAACCGCATCAACACCCAAACGCGCGAGATGTTTACCGAGACCTTCAGCCGGATCCGCGAGAATTTTCGCGCGTTGTTCGTCGAGATCTTCGGCGGGGGCAAAGCCGACTTGATCCTGGTGGAGGAGGGCGACGTGTTGGAAAGCGGCATCGAGATCGTGGCTCGTCCACCTGGAAAACAATTGCAGAGCATCTCGCTGCTCTCCGGCGGGGAACAGACGATGACGGCCGTGGCCCTGTTATTCTCTATCTACCAGGTCAAGCCCAGTCCGTTCTGCGTGCTGGACGAATTGGATGCTCCTCTCGACGAATCGAACATCAACCGGTTTGTGCGCGTGCTGCAGCGATTCCTGGCGCATTCCCAATTCATCGTCATCACCCATAACAAGCGCACCATCGGCATGGCCGATGTCCTCTACGGCGT
>DATLUX010000550.1:0-16874 GCA_035577805.1 Verrucomicrobiia bacterium | reverse complement strand
CTCGTTACCTCGGCTGCTACGTCAGATTGGTGGGTTCATGGTCCCAATGCGTGTGCAAAAGCAGATGGAGGCTACCCATGAACCGACCCTCAGGTAGCAGCCGACGTCAGGAGGCTCACTCTACCCCAACGCGTTCTCCGGAAAAAGATCAGAGCCTCGTTACCTCGGCTGCTACGTGACATTGGATTGGGTTCATGGTCCCAATGCGCATCCAAAAGTTGGAGGTCCGTCCTACCCATGAACCGACCCTCAGGTAGCAGCCGACGTCAGGAGGCTCACTCTACCCCAACGCGTTCTCCGGGAAAAAGATCAGAGCCCTTCGACAGGCTCAGGGTGTACCTCGTGATCTCGGCTGCTACGTCAGATTGGGTTTGGGTTCATGGGTCCAATGTGCGTCCGAAATTCGGAGGTCCAAGCTCTCCATGTGCAGGGGTCGGCGGTCATAGACCGCCGCTACAGCCTTAGCATGCGCGCAGCGTTTGTGGTGCTAAACACGTACGTAGACCGCCGCTACAGTTGATGCATCAGGGAACTCCCTCTCGAATCCGCGCCAGTTCCTATTCCATCCCGATCCGTTTGCGTTTCCGATAAAGGGTGGCTTGGTCAATCCCGAGGACTTGCGCTGCCTCCACCAGGCTCTTGGTCTGAGCAACGACCTGCCGGATGTGCACTTCCTCCAGCTTCTCCAACGAAACCAAGGCGCCGGTTCGGACGCAATTCCCGTCGACGGCCAGATCGCCGTTGCCGTTGCCGTTGGCGCCGTGCAGATCGGCGGGCAGGTCTGCGGGGGTGACCTGCTCGCTCTGGGCCATGATCACCGCTCGTTCGACCGCGTTGCGGAGCTCGCGCAAGTTGCCGGGCCAGCCATGGGTCCGGATCCGCATCGCCGCCTCTTCCGAGAATCCGCTCAACTGCCGGCCGCATTGCGACGCAAAATGTTTCAGATAATGCTCCGCAAACCGAATCAAATCCCCCTGCCGGTCGCGCAGCGGCGGCATTTCCACTGCGATCACGTTGAGACGAAAATACAAATCTTCGCGAAACGTGCCGTCTGTCACCCGCTTCTTCAGGTCACGATTGGTGGCGGCAATGATGCGCACGTTGGCTTGGCGGATGACATTTTCGCCCAATCGCTCGTACTCCCGTTCCTGGAGCAAACGCAGCAGCTTGGGTTGAATCTCCATCGGCAGATCGCCAATCTCGTCGAGAAAAAGGGTGCCCCCCTCGGCGGCCCGGACTTTTCCCCAATGATCCTTAATCGCGCCGGTGAAGCAGCCTTTGACGTGGCCAAACAGTTCGCTTTCCAGCAGTTCCTTGGAGAGACTCGGGCAACTGACCGTGACGAACGGCTTGTCGGCCAGGTGACTATTCTGATGAACGGCGCGAGCGGCCACGCTTTTGCCCGTCCCGCTTTCGCCCAGGATCAGCACGGAAGCGGGCGTGCTGGCGGCCCGCGTGAGCACATCCATCACGGCTTTCATGGCCGAGGTCGTGAAATCGAAGATGGGTTCACCTTGTTGGGCCTTGTTTTCCGTCACCTCGCGTTCGAGCCGCTCAATCCGCTGTCCCATCTGGCGGAACCGCTGCAATCGCGCTAACACCGTGTGAAACTGTTCGCGCCGAAACGGCTTTTCCAGAAAGTCCATCGCCCCGCGCCGCATGGCCTCGACCGCGGTCTTGACACTGCCTTCGGCGGTGAACATGACCACGGCCAGGTCGGGATGCAGATTCTGGATCTCCACCAGCACATCCAGACCATTTTCCGGCCCGAGATTCATGTCGAGCAGGACGGCATCGAATTTTTCCTCCTTGAGCTGGGTTAATCCCACTTGGCCGGAAGCGGCGCTCTCGGCGTAGTGGCCTTCCTCCTCGATCACAAAACAGGTGGCGTCACGAAACGTCTTGTCATCGTCGATTACGAGAAAATCCATAAGGCACCTCACGAAACTGAACCAGCCGGACGCGGCAGCCGCACCATAAAGGCTGCGCCTGCGCCCGCTACATTTTCACAAATCAACTCACCATTCATGGCCCGCACCAGCTTGCGCACAATGCTCAGACCGAGCCCCGTGGAGGGTTCACCGCCGGTTGGACGCGCCGACAGCCGCGCATAACGCCGGAACATCCGGGCCTTGTCCTCCTCGGTAAATCCAGGACCATAATCCTGGACGCGGCATTCCACGTAGGTCGGGCCGGTCTGGACCCGGACGAGAATGCGTTTGCCTGGCGGAGAAAACTTCAGCGCATTGGAAAGGAGATTGTCCAGCACCTGATCCAGAGCGGAAACGTCGGCCAGCACGGCCGTGCCTTCGTCGGGCAGATCCACCTGAACGTCCAGCCGCTTGCGCCGGGCCGTTTCCTGATATTGCTGAACGGCCGCCGCGGCGGCATCCGACAGGTTTAACGTCGCCGGCTTGATCGTGATGCCATGGTCGGCCGCCGCATTGGCGAGGAACTCCTTTACGAAGGCGAGCAACTGCCCACTGGAATAGGCGATGTTCTCCGCCAATTGCCGCGTTCGTTCATCTGCACTCGGAGAGCGACTCACCCGATCGAAGAGCAGCTGCGCGCTCATTTGCATTCCCCCCAAATGATTCTTCAGGTCATGGGCCAGAATCCCGATCAACTCGTCCTTGTCTTCCGCCAGACGCCGCAGCCGATCGCGCGCCGATTTGAGCGCCAATTGCGTGCGCACTCGGGAGATGAGCTCGGCGTGGTTGAATGGTTTGGTAATGTAATCGACCCCGCCGGATTCCAGAGCCCGCACGATGAATCCCTTGTCGTCCGCCGCCGACAGAAAAATGACCGGAATGTCCCGCCACTCGGGATTGGCCCGCAGCCGCCGACAGACTTCGCAGCCGTCCATTTCCGGCATGAGCAGGTCGAGCAGAATCAAATCCGGCGGGCGCAACGCCAGTCGGCGCAGGGCCGCCTCGCCATCGGCCGCGGGAATGATTTCATGGCCCAGTTTGCCGAGCGCCGAGCCGACGATTTGGATGTTGGCAGGCTGATCATCGACGATCAGGATGCGAGCCTGGCCGTTCGCGTCCGAGAACGGAAAGTCAGCCTCTGGCAGAGTCGCATTCATGAGGAAACACTCCGTTCGAGCCGTTCAACCAGCGCCGAGAAAGCCAAGAGATGTTTCTCCAACTCCATCACCGCGTAACTGTCCGCGTGCCGGGCCAGCGCCTGGGCGTAAGTTGCCAGCGGCGGACACGGCCAGGTCCGGCTCAGGTTTTGCAGTTTCACCGCAAACGCCTTGCTTTCGTTAATGGCCAGACTGTCCCGCACCGCCGGCCACTCTTCGACCAGCAACCGCCGCAATTCCTCCAGCAACTCCGGCGCAACCGGCATCGCCCCATGGTCGGAATTGGCCGCCGCCGCCCCGACCCCGTCGTTGGCCGCGTGACGCGGGAGAAATTGCGCCAACTCATCAAACAGTTCGCGCTTGGAAAATGGCTTCCGCACATAACCGCTGAACCGCGTCCGCAGTTCCGTCTCTTCGCTCATCAGACTGGAGGCCGTCACCGCGATGACCGGCGTCAATTCCAGGCCTGAGACTTTGCGGATCGCCAGCAACGCCTCGCGCCCATCCATGTTGGGCATGCGGATATCAAGCAGAATCACATCCGGCCGCAGTTCCCGGGCCTTGGCGACCGCCTCGCGGCCGTTGGAACCGAACACCAGCCGATGATGCGACCCGGCGAACATGCCCGCGACCAGCTGGCAGTTGGTTTCATTGTCGTCCACCACCAGAAACGTGGCCGGGCGCAGCTCACCAAAATCAACCGCCGCACCGTTGTCCAACTTTTCGCTGGCGGCCAGCCGGGCCGAGATGGCCACGTCGGGAAAGCGCAGGCTGAAGGCCGAACCCTGGCCCAACACACTGGCGGCCACGACCGTGCCACCCATCATTTCCGTCAGCCGCCGGACGATGGACAGACCCAGGCCGGTGCCGCCCTTTTCTTTTTCACGGTTCGCCCCGGCCTGGACGAAGGGCCGGAAGATTTCCTCCAATCTGTCGTGGGGAATTCCCACGCCGGTGTCCTGCACTTCGATGAGCAGCGTGATGTGGCTGCTGGTCTGCTGCTTTTCCCACTGCACGCGCACGTGGATGTGGCCATGGTCGGTGAATTTCACGGCATTGCCCACCAGATTAACCAGCACCTGCCGCAGGCGAATGCGGTCCATCAACAGGGCGTGCGGCAGATCCTCGGCCACTTTGCATTCCAGCTTGACGCCTCTTTTGGCCGCGGGCTCGAAGAAGAGGGTATGGAGAAAGTCGCAGATCTCGCGCGGATCGGTCGGTTCCAATTTCAATTCCAGCACGCCGGCCTCGACTTTGGCCATGTCGAGCACATCATTGATCAGCTGCAACAGGGAAGTGGCGCTGCTGCGGATCGATTGGAGATATTGCCGATGCTTGGGTTCCTTCAGGTCATCCTGAAGCAACTCGCTGAAACCGAGAATGGCGTTCATGGGCGTGCGAATCTCATGACTCATATTGGCCAGGAACACGGTTTTCTCCTGGCTGCTGCGTTCGGCCTGCAACTTGGCTTCGATCAGATCGGTTTCCCGCAGCTGGTGGTCCAGCATGACCCGTGCAAGCCGCAGGGCGATGACGCCAGCGCCGACTCCAAAGGAGCCGGCGAGCAGGCTGACCAAGCTGGCGCGCAACACCCGGCCGCGAGCGTCTCCCGCATGGCCGGTCGCCAATTCGGCCTGCAGTTTCCGAATTTGAGCAACCTCCGCGCGCACAAGGTCCATGAGGCGCTTGCCCTCGCCGCTGGCCACGAGATCGGCCGCCGCCTGGCCGCCGCGTTCTTTGCGGGTTGTGATAAGACTGCGATGATGGCTCAAGCTCAGTTCGGCTTGAGCCCGCAGGTCGACGACGTGGTTGAGCATTTCGGCATCCTCTTTGGCCAGCCCCACCAGGCGCTCAAAGTGCGCCGGGAGGTTGGTTTGTCCGGCCTCTAAAGCATCAAGAAAGCGTTCATCCCCAGTGATGGTATAACCGCGCTGCGCGTTTTCTGCGTCCAACAACAATCGCAGAATCGTGTCCACCTCATCCTGGATCTGCGCGGCTTCGCTGGTTGACTGAAGTTTGCGCGACAGATCGAGCCAGGCGATCGCCGCCAGGATCACGCTCGCGATGGAAAGCGTCAGCCAGACCACCACCAGCGTCTTATAGATCTGATTGTTCGGTCGACGGTACATTCGATCCTGAGGCTATGCATGGGTGTGCCCGGACCGGCAACAATCAGCCGACGCCCTTCCCTTGAATGAGCCGCACGAGGCACACCACCAACGCAACGACCAGCAGGATGTGGATGAATCCCCCCATCGTGTACGATGACACCAAGCCCAACAACCAAGCGATGATGAGGATGACGGCAATAGTATAGAGCATAGGTTCAGGTTGTGTTCACGGAGCCGACCCTCCCCAAGCAGGACCTGCCCAGGAAAGCGCATTTGCTTCCAGCTTGGGACATGCCGGGCGCTGCCGCCCACGCATCTCCAACAAACCCCGTGGCTTGCGCCGATCCCGCACAGCGTGGCTGGCGCGTTGGTGTTTGCACGGTGCATGTTCTCACCTCCCGCCATTGCATTGTGCAACGGTTCAGGAGCCAGATCTCTCCGTAGAAATCGGCTAGCGACCCACCTCGTGTGGGCCGTCACCATATCGATCAAGGGATGTTCCGTTGGCTGAGGATCCTGCACGATGAAGAGGGTAGAACGGGGATTCGCATGCAAACTGCATTGAAACGCGCGGCGCACTACGAGGGCCTTCGAACTCGAAGTCGTTGATTCACAACCTGCGCAGGCGGCTTTCCCGGGCGGCACATTCCCTGCAAATGCTTACATTCACCGCGGTAACGCGACGCAGATTGGACATGAGCATCAAGAATCTATGAACACACTGCTGTTGAAAGCGAACTGGAACATCATCAAGGGCAAACTGAAACAGAAGTACGCAGCGCTGACCGACGATGACTTGGCCTATGTCGAAGGCAAAGAACGCGAGTTGATTGGTCGCATCCAACAGCGAACGGGTAAAACCACCCAGGAACTGGAAGAAGCGTTCGGCTGCGAGGACTGCCCCAAAAACTAACAAGCCACCACGAGAGGACTGACAAGATCATCATTGCTATGAACAACAGCAGCTTCGCCAGCGCGCCGCGCATGCCGTTGCCTCGGCCTGCTCTTCGCCATCGCTACCCGCAGCGTTTCCAGCCCGGTTTCCTTTCCACGGCCGCCGCCGGCGAAGGTATCCGGCGGCTCCAGGCCGATTCTGAGCGCGCTCTCCCGGTCCAGACCGGTAGAGCGGTATTCCGCCTGCGCGCGCCTTCCGCCCGGAGCGTCAAGCTGGCCGGTGATTTTACGGGATGGGAAAAGCAGCCGCTGGATCTACGACTTGGCCGCGGAGGCATTTGGCAAATCACTGTGCCGTTGTCCCCGGGGCGTTACGCCTACCGCTTTCTGGTCGATGGGGAATGGCGGGACGATCCGGATTGTGTGGCAGCGGAAACAAACCGTTTCGGCACCATTAACGCTGTGATCGACGTGAACTGATGGAGGACGTGGGGCGAACGTCGAGCCATGAAACGATTAGGCGGGCAACCCTCCACTAGTCTGCGCCCCGGCGGTCCGTTCCAACGGTTTGCCCGCGCCAGTGCGCGCGCGAGCGGCCAGCCCTGGGCTTTCGGATGCGCCCTGCTCCTGATCCTGGGCTGGGGGGTGACCGGCCCGATTTTTCACTTCAGTGACACCTGGCAGTTGGTCATTAACACCACCACCACGATTGTCACCTTCCTGATGGTCTTCCTCATCCAAAGCACACAAAACCGCGACAGCGAGGCCTTGCAAATCAAACTGGACGAATTGATTCGCGCGAACAAAGCCGCGCACAACGCCTTGCTTGATATCGAGGAGCTTTCCGAACAAGAGCTTGATCAAATCAAATCCGAGTACGAACGCCTCGCCCTGGCCGCACGAGAGGCCATTCGCAGCGGGAAATCCGATCTCGGACTGCCCATCGTCAAACCCCTGTCCCTATCCGGCGTGCCCATCGAAGAACAGGATTCGCAGTTCGGCAAGAGAGCCTGAAGCAGTCAACCTTAACCCAGGTCCCGTCGCGGGAGCCTGCCTCGAGCCCGTCGAGGGGCTTCCTCCGATCCCCATCTCGAAGCAGCCCCGCACAGTACCTGTTTAGCGCGCCAGGGAGCGCGGCGTTTACGCCGCTTCAATGTCCGGCGGGTCGGCCGCGGTGGGAGTTGCAAGCGCTTGCTCCGATTCACAACTTGAAGCGGGCTGAAGCCCGCGCTCCGGGGACGCTAAACACCTACCCCGCACATGCGGGGCCGCGATCCCGGGGGCAGTATCCGAATGCGCCCCAACAGAACTCCAGCAAGTGGAACTCTCCGTGTGTCCGCACTCCGAAGGGTTAAAAGGCTTAACCCCGCCGCAACCGTTGCAATTGCGGCGGGGCTGCTTTAAGCAGGGGTGGGAAAACCCGTTCCATGCAAAGGGCTATCCCGGGACCTGCCTAGAATCCAAAGCGCACCCCAAATCGGCCTACGCCAAAGTTCTTGGTTCCATCCGTAAACACGTACCGAGCATCGAGGAAGAGGCCAACTTTTTTAGTGAACCGGAAGTCCAAGCCTCCACCGGCCTGGCCAAACCACAGGCCGCTGGGATCGAATTGGTATCCGCCGCCGCCGAACAGATACGGCGCGAGATGGATGCTATCGATCGGAAAACGGACCACGAGATTCCCCGAGGTGTTATCCACAAAACTGTGGCCCGCGTTTTCTGTGTAAGCGTCTGCGCTCAGGCCAATGTTCCGATGGAAAAAGTAATTCCCACCCAACCCGAGCCCCAGGCGTCCATCGTCTTCCACGCGTTCGTGCGAGATGTGATTAATAGTCTCCTGGCCGACCGAGAGGGAGCCGAAGAGATCGAGCGAAAATTCATCGGCATGGAAGAGTGTGGTGGCATCGCTTTGGCCTGAGCTTTGGGCGGGGCTCTGACCTGAATTTTGGCCTGAGGTCTGGGCCGATGCCGCCACGGCGAGGGCGACTGTGGCCGTTAGTCCTACGGGAAAAATGAGGAGTTTCATGCGCGATTAAAAGGCTTCCAGCGCTAGACTCTTCCCAGCAAGACTAGGAGAAGTACAATAAACAGGAGCAGGCCCAAACCGCTGCTGGGATAATACCCCCACCCGGAGCTGTAAGGCCAGGTGGGGAGAGCAGCAACGAGCAGAAGCACTAGCAGCACCAGGATGAGAAACGACAAACTCATAACGCCGGGGTTTTATGGTTTCACCGAGATGTTGTTCTCCACATCCTTCACCCCGCTTACATTCTTGGCGATCTCAGCTGCTTTGGCCTTTTGGTCGCGGCTATCCACAAAGCCACTGAGTTGCACCGTGCCTTTGAAGGTGGTGACCTTCACGTCGGGATAGCGGAAGATCGCGTCGGCGCCCAAGGCGCTTTTCACGCGTCCGGTGGTCGCACGATCGTCGATCGACTCGCCCGTGCTCCGTTCATAGCGATTACCGGCACAGCCGGCCGCCAGGACCACCAAGCCCAACGCAACGGGCTTCCCGACCAGCTGTCTCATTCTCCGTGATAAGCATGTCGTCTTCATGGAGAAAACCACTTGCTAAGAGCGTGCCACGCGGAAGCGCCTTGAAATTACAGGGAAAACCAATCCCCGGATGCAACTTGCATGAGTCAGCGGCCCAGCGCCGTGCAATTCGCCCCGCCAAGCGGCGAAGGTCGGCCTCGCACAAATCTTGCCCCAGTGCTCACGAAAACATTTTGCCTCGAGCACCGGTCCACCCACTTAGCCCGCGTCGACGCAAGACTCGTGACTCTCGTAGACAGGCAGCGAGAGACGCCATGCAGTGCTTCCGCTGGCCAGACGTTCAGGCTCGACGACACCTTGGTTGCGTTCGGCTAACCGGCGCAGGGCCGTCCAGTAACTTTGTTGAGCATCCATCATTTCCAAGCCCATCCCCTGCGAGTCACCGCCCCGTTCGGCGCGCGCCACTTCGAAGAGAACCCGGTCCCGTTCTCTTTGGCAGCGGAAGAGAAGGGGCGCATCGCCGGCCATTCGGACGGCCATCTCCAATAGCTCAAGCAGCAGCGTGCAGATCAGGGCAGGTTC
This sequence comes from Verrucomicrobiia bacterium, assembly GCA_035577805.1. Taxonomy (GTDB): domain Bacteria; phylum Verrucomicrobiota; class Verrucomicrobiia; order Limisphaerales; family JADJPG01; genus DATLUX01. Next base: position 7,703 of record DATLUX010000550.1, on the reverse strand, counting down.
CACGCAAACTATCTCGTCGGACAATTGAATCTGCCAATCGCCAGCGCTGGCCAGCCAATGCCGGGCATCAGCTGCCCAACGTTCGGCGATTTGCAGGGCGAGAATGGGCGATGGAGTCTCCGTGCCGAACTTTGCGGATAAACCTTGCACACACCCGCCGATCTGCGTCACCGCCTGGCGCAGACGGGCGATCGCTTCGTGAGTCCCGGGGGCAGGTGCGCCATGGTCCAGCAGCGTCAGTTCCAGTTCCATTCCGTTGAGCGCATTGCGCACTTCATGAGCATGGCGCCTGATCAGGACGGAGACATCGGACAGGGGACAGGAAGGAACACTCGCCTCATTCATAATGCCGGGTCCGCTTTTGGATGCGGCTAGCATCTGGTCAGGCTTCCCACCGTCAAGAGAAAAGAAGACGAATCCCCTAGAAGAAACGCACTTCGGCGTGATGTTCGCGTCCATCGCCTTGCAAAGGCAGGGCGGCATCGGACTGTTGAATGCCGTCCACCAGCACGGTCTGAGGACCATCCCAGCGGCCGGCAATGTTTTGCAACGTGAGGTGATAATGAGTGCCGCGGTGACGATAGTGCACCTTGAACGATTTCCAATCGGCAGGCAGGCAGGGGGCGAACCGCAGTTTGTCAACTTGCAGCCTGATGCCCAGAAGACTTTCGATGATCAAACGATAGAACCACCCGGCTGACCCGGTATACCAAGTCCAGCCCCCCTGCCCTCCATGCGGCGGGACACTATAAACGTCCGCCGCGATCACATACGGCTCGACTTTATACCGCCGCACATCTTGGGGAGTCTGGGCGTGCCGGACGGGATTGATCAGGTTGAACAAATCCCAGGCGCGGCGTGTATCACCCAGGGCCGCAAAGGCCATCACGGTCCAAACGGCGGCGTGGGTGTATTGTCCGCCGTTTTCGCGCACTCCGGGCGCGTAGCCCTTGATGTAACCGGGCTCCAGACTCGATTGATCGAAGGGCGGATCGAACAGCTGGATCAGGCGCGTGTCCCGGCGCACGAGCCGGCGGGCGACGGCCTCCATGGCAGCCAAGGCACGTTTGGAATCGCTGACCCCGGCCAGGACCGCCCAACTTTGCGGGAGAGAATCAATCTGGCATTCCGGGTTGCCGGCCGATCCGAGAGGCTCGCCGTTGTCGAAATAGGCCCGTCGATACCATTGGCCGTCCCAACCGTACTTCTCGATGTTCTGGCGCAGGTCTCGAATCTGGGCCAGGCATTCATTCGCGAAGGCAAGGTCGCCGCGTTGGCGGGCCACCGCCACAAACCGATTGAGCACGTCGTAAAGGAAGAATCCAAGCCACACGCTTTCGCCCCGCCCGTGTTCACCCACCAAGTTCATTCCGTCGTTCCAATCGCCGCAACCAATCAAAGGCAACCCATGGGCACCGTATTTCCAGCCATGACGAATGGCCCGGACACAATGTTCGTAAAACGAAAACGACTCGCCCGCGGGCCGATGGGTGTCGTAATAGCTTTCCTCCTCCGGTCGCACCGGGCGCCCTTCCAGAAATGGAATTTTTTCATCCAAGACGCCCGTGTCGCCGATGGATTCCACATAACGACAGGCCGCGCTGGGGAGCCAAAGATAATCGTCCGAAAAATGAGTGCGCACGCCGCGGTTCGAAGGCGGATGCCACCAGTGCTGAACGTCGCCTTCGGGAAATTGGTGAGCGGCAGCGCGGAGTAAATGCTCGCGCAACAGTTCCGGCCGCGCGTGCACCAAGGCCATCGCATCCTGGAGCTGATCGCGGAACCCAAACGCTCCGCCCGATTGATAAAAGCCGGTTCTGCCCCAAAACCGGCCGGACAGGGTTTGGTAGAGCAACCAGCCGTTGGCCAGGACATTTAAAGCCGCGTCGGGCGTTTCCACGTGCACCGCCCCCAAGGTCTCGTTCCAGTAAGCGTGAACCCGCCCCAACGCTTCGCGGCATGCTTCGCTGCCCCGAAATGTCTGCAGCAGTTGTTGAACTTGATCCCGACTTTGGCCAGCCCCGATCTTGAAGATGACTTCGCGTTCTTCCCCGGGCCCAAGCAGAAAGCCAACCTGCAAGGCCGCGCACGGATCCAATCCGGCCCCGGTCCGGTTGGCCAGGCGGACCCGTCCCAACCCAGCCGGTTGCTCCAGCGAACCATTGCGCCCGATGAACTCCGTCCGATCTCCCGTGTGGGAGCGGACCGCCTCCGAGGCGCCCGCGAAGGCAAGGTGCCCTTCAAAATCGGCGTTGAAGGCGTTGCGCGCCAGCAAAGCGCCGGTCCTCGGATCCATCTCCGTGACGATGTGCATGAGGTTCTTTTGGCGCAGTTCGCCCAAGACCCATTCCCAGTAACCTGTCACAGACAAGAGCCGTTCGCGGCCTGATTGGTTGCGCAGGATGAGGCGCATGAATTTGATCGGCGCATCCGGAGCCACGTAGACCCACAGCTCCGACGCGATTCCTTCGTTAATCTGTTCGAAGACCGAGTAACCAAACCCGTGCCGGATCACGCTCGGCGCCGAGCCCGGGGCGGGCCGGGGCGTGGGCGACCAGTATTTGGTACTTTGTTCATCGCAGATATAGATGGCTTCCCCGGTGCCGTCGGTGACCGGGTCATTGTTCCAGGGCGTGAGCCGAAACTCGTGGCAATTTTGGCACCAGGTGTAGGCGCTGCCGCTTTCCGAGATCAAAGTGCCAAAGGTGGGATTGGCAATGACATTTACCCACGGCGCAGGAGTGTTCTGACCAGGCTTGAGCGTGATGATGTACTCGCGGCCATCCGGCGTAAATCCGCCCAAGCCATTGTTGAAGATCAAATCCCGTTTGGGCAGGCCGGCAGATGCCGGCGCGTTCGCCACCGCCCGGACGCGGGCTGGCGCCAAGAGCGGCGGCATCGGCTGCGGCCGACCGCGGCGTTGCAATTGTTCCAGCAGCGTGCCGTGTTGATCCTCCAGAACCAGGCGGGCGGCGGCTTGCAGGAGCACGACATCTTCGTAAGACAACTGCTCCGCCCGGCGCACAAAAATGCCGCCGGGCTTGTCCAGCATGTGTGCCTCGATGCCCGAAGCGATCAGGGCAAGGATCTGGTCTTGCACCGATTGCCGATAGACCGAATCGTCTTCGTTGAGGATAACCAGATCCACGGCCAGGCCTTTCATTCTCCAATAGGCGTGGGCCTGCAGAATCTCCCGGACAAATTCCACACGTCCGGGATCGGTTGTCCGAAGCAGGAGGATGGGCAGATCCCCCGAGATGCCGAAGCTCCAGAGATTGCGTTGGCCCCGCCGATTCTGGGCCAGCACGGCCCCATCGGCCCGGCGAACGGCCGAGCTGTAGAGCAGCGCCCCGGCCAGCCGACCAAAGAGCTGCGCTTGCGGCTCGGTGGCGTTGAGATGACGCAACGTCACCAGTCCGTGGGTCCAGGCAAGTTCAAACACTCGATCGCCAATCGAACGATCCTGATACTTCTGGATCAAGGCCATCAGCGCGTCACGCGTGGCGGCCGCCCCGGTCACCATCATCACGCTGGCGCTTTCCTTAGGCTCGATCTGCACCGAACGACGAATGGCCGCCGCCGGGTCCAACACCGAGCCATCCGCATCAGAGAGCCCATCCGGACCGTCCATCGCCGCGGGAGCACCAGCCGTCCGCCCGCGCCCCAAGAATTGCCCGCGATTGGTTTCGAACGAGGCGTGGCCGATCTCCTCACCGTCGACCAGGAACAGATGAAACATCCATGGCGGCTGTTCGCCCCGAGCGCGCGGGCGCCGCGAGAATAGGAGCGCGTTCCGTTCGCGGATAATTTGGGCCTGGATGAACAGCTTGCTGAAGGCCGGGTGAGACTGGTCGGCAGCCATTGAGTTGAGCGCCACTTCGGCAAAACTGGTGACTTCGATCCGACGCCGATCCGCGCCATGATTGGTTAGGGTCATCCGGCGAACCTCCACGTCGTCCTCGGGGGACACGGCGATTTCCAGATGCGATTCAATGTCGGCAAAGCGGGATCGAAATTCTGCGCGGCCCTGGCTGAAGATCGCTTCATAGCCGGTCGCCGGGCGCAACACCGGCTGATAAACAGGCGACCAGAATTGTTTGTCATCCAAATCGCGGAGGTAGATGAACGCTCCCCAACCATCGCGGGTGGGATCCTCGCGCCAGCGGGTCAGAGCCGTCTCGTTCCAGCTGCTATAGCCGCCACCCGCGCTGGTGACCATGACGTGGTAACGACCGTTGGAAAGCAGATGAACTTCCGGAGCGCCCAAATTGGGATTGGTGAAGATGCGAAAGGTGGCTTCGGTTTCCAGGCCCTCTTCCCGAGGGCGGCCAGCCTCAAGTTCGTGCGGATAAAAGACCATCGTCTCCTTGGGCACGCGTTCCTGCAGCAGCAACTCGGCCGCGCGAAACGCCGGATTCGCCTGGAACCGCCTGGGCATAGCACGGCCGAGCAGCGGATAGGCCAAAGCCAGCAAGGACATCCCCTGATGATGGGCCATCACGGACCGCAGGACCGCTCGCGTCTGTCCTGGCTGCAACCGGGCCGGCGTATAATCGATTGCTTCGTAAAAGCCATAACGGCCCTCCGCTCCGGCTGCACGCAACCGTTCCAGGTTCGCGCAGGCCTCCTGGGGCGCGACCAGCAAAGCCAGCAGGGTGGCATACGGCGCCACCACCAGATCGTCCGCCAGCCCGCGTTTGAACCCAAGGCCAGGCACGCCGAAAGCCCGATACTGATAATTGCCTTGCGCGTCCGTCAGGTTGTAGCCCGACTCGGATATACCCCAGGGCACGCGTCGTTTGTCGCCGTAATGAATCTGGCATTCCACCGCCGAACGGCACGACACCTCCAGCAGCGTGTCCGGGTAAGTGGGCATGACCAGCGAAGGCATCAGATACTCGAACATCGAACCGCTCCATGAGATCAACGCGCGCCGATCGTCCACCGTGGTCAATAAACGGCCCAAAGTAAACCAATGTTCCTGCGGCACCTGACCGAGGGCGATGGCCACAAAACTAAGCAACCTCGCCTCCGAAGCCAGCAGATCGTAATAGCTGCCGTCGAGCCGGTGGTGAGTGACGTTGTAACCAACGGCAAACAGTTTCCGCGCCGGATCGTAGAGCAGCGTGAAATCCATCCAGGCGCATTCCTCGCAACGCCGCGCCAGCTCCTCCAAAGTCCGGACCCGCCGGTGGGCTTCCTCCACCGCCTCCTCCAGCGCGCCCCGCCAGGCTAAGAGAAGCTCCAGTCGATCACTCTTGGCCGATTGCAGTTCCTCAAGCAGACCATCCGCCTCCCGGATGAGCGATTGAAGTCGTTCAATGGAAACAGGCCAGACCAACCCCTGCGCCCATGTGAGCACGCGGCCGGCCAGCGGCTCATGGAGCTCAGCCGAGACCAATGGCGTGAGCTTCAGCCATGGGAACGCGTGCCATAACTCTTCCCGATGTTCACGGCCAAGATCCTCCAAGGCTTTCCGCCACCAGACATAATCCGAGTCGCCCTCCGCGCGCAGTGACAGGGGCAGACTCGCCACCAACCGTTGGGTTTCCTCCAACAGCTCCACCAACCCGGATAAGGACGCCGGTGCCGTGGCGAATTTGGCGTCGAGTTGGTCCAGGACGGCCAGGACTTGGGAGCCCGGCCCATCCCTGCGGTCATTCCCGACTGATTCGCGGAGCGCACCGACCGTGTCGCGGAGCCCGGCCACCAGTGCGCCTGTCGGCCAGGGGCGCCCCACGAGCTCGAGCAACCCCTCGCGCAGCGTCAAGAGCAGGCCCGACAAATTCCCATTATCCACGGCGGAGATATACAGAGGCTGCAATGGTTGAAGAGTGCGGGTATCATACCAGTTGTAAAAGTGGCCGTGATACCGTTCCAGCCTGGACAGCGTATCAAGGGTGGCCCCGATCCGATCCATCATTCGCGGTAAAGAGAGATAACCGAAGTCCCACGCGCACAGATTGGCCAGCAACCCCAGGGAGATGTTGGTTGGCGAAGTCCGCGTCGCCACCACTGGATCGGGCTGCTCTTGAAAATTGTCTGGAGGCAGCCAGTGCTCCGGCGCGCCCGCGAATTCCTCCCAGTACCGCCACGTCTTCCGAGCCAGACGGCGCAAGGACAGAGTCTGGGCCTCCGACAAGGCCACTGGCTTTTCCTCCCGTGGCAGGCTAACCCACCACGCCACCCAGGGAGCAAGCGCCCACATCAAAAGAATGGGCGCGGCCGCCGGCCAGATCGAGGGGCGCAGCGCCACCACCCCAATCCCAGCCAGAAACGCCAACGCCGGTGCACACCACATCGTCGCCCAATGACCAATCAAATCCGTGGCGTTGCGTCGTTCTGTTTCGCTAGCGGTTTGCCATTCCAGCAGTTGACGTCGACTGAATAGGAGCCGTCCCAGGGTGCGCAAGGTAGCGTCCAAACCAACCCACGCTTCGAACGGCAGGAAGATCACTGTGCAAAAAACCTGCCCCAGGTGACGCCCAGCGGATTCAATCACGTTAGCCCAGTGCAATCGCAAGGGCAGCTCAGCCGCCTTGGAGCCGATTTCAGAAACAAGCGGCAACAGACCAGGCAGCAGAAGGATCAGGACGACGAACTCACTCCACACCACCGCGGCCCGCGGCAAGCTGAACCATCCCAGTAGCAGCAAACTCACCAGCGCAAAGGGCACCACACTCCGGCGAAGGTTATCAAAAATCTTCCATCGAGAGAGCCTGCTCAAGGGGTTGGCGGCCGGACGCCCGTCCGGCCCGGGCACCCGGGGCAGCAGCCAGGCGGCGATCTGCCAATCACCGCGCACCCAGCGGTGTCGCCGCCGCACGTCGGCGGTGTAGGCAGCCGGGAACTCCTCGAATAGTTGCACGTCGGTCACCAAAGCCGCCCGGGCATAGCTGCCCTCCAATAAATCATGGCTGAGAATCCGGTTGTCCGGGAACTTGCCGCCCACCGCGCGTTCGAAAGCATCCAGGTCATAAATGCCTTTGCCGATAAACGACCCTTCCTGAAAGAGATCTTGATACACATCCGAGACCGCGCGCGTGTAGGGGTCAATGCCCGGATCGCCGGAAAATATCCGGGCGAAGCGCGATCGGCTGGCGCTGGGAAGACTCACCGCCACGCGCGGCTGCAGAATAGTGTAACCGTCCACCACTCGCCCGCGTTGCGCGTCGTAGACAGGATGATTGAGCGGATGCGCCAGCGTCCCCGCCAACTGGCGCGCCGCATCGCGCGGCAAGGCAGTATCGGTGTCCAAGGTGATCACATATTTAATGTGCGGCAGGTTCCGCAGATCACCCTCAATGGTGGAAAACGATTCGCGGCCGCTGCCGCGCAACAGCCGGTTTAGATCTGAGAGTTTTCCACGCTTACGCTCGCGCCCCATCCACACCTGATCGCGCTCGTTCCATAAGCGGGGACGGTGAAACAGGAAGAAGATGCCTGGACGATCGTCGCGATACTTGGCGTTGAGAGCAACGATGCCGGCGCGTGCCTGCTGCAAGAGCGCATCGTCCCCCGCCAGCTGCTCCTCCGGCGCATCGTCAAAATCCGTCAGGAGCGCGAGATACACATTACGGTCGCGGTTGCCCAAATAGCGCACCTCCAGCGCCTCCAGCAACGATTCGATACCCGCCGCACTAGTCAGCAAGGTCGGCACCACCACCAGCGTGCGGTAGTCCGTCGGGATCCCGTCAGAAAAG
>DATLUX010000549.1:0-20955 GCA_035577805.1 Verrucomicrobiia bacterium | reverse complement strand
GTTACCACGGGCTCGCCGCGAAGAATTCTTGCGGCACCTGGACCTGGTTTCCGACGCCTGCCGCGTGGCGGCAGGCGGATCTCCTCGCAAGACACAAGGGCATTAGTTAGTTAGTTAGTTAGTTAAGTTAGAGCTTGTCCCAGAAAGACGATTTTCGCCTTTGTCGGAAACTGTCGACCGGGATCGCTCGAAAGCTTGGGATTTCGACAAAGCTTCCGACGAAGTTTATCCGAGAACGCTGTCCTGGCACGGACAGATGCTGGCCCCAAGTTCCAAGCCCGTTCCCGCAGCTGCGACGTCGAACCATCCTACAGCCGTTGCAACGGCGCGGCGATTTGCGCAAAGAGTCGCCCCCACCAGCGCCGAAACGGATAACGCGCCACCGTTTTCCAGAGAATCCGACGAACCTCCGGGCGCGGCACCTTGATGTGCTGCGCGGGGTCGAGCACGTTCTGAACCGCCAAACTCTTGAGCGTCGCGACTCCCAGCAAGATCGGCCACGCGCAGCCCAGGCGCAGGCGGCCGCCCGCCGAACGCGGCAAAGCCAGCGTGTAAGCCCAACCCGCTTCCAGATGATCGCGAGCCTGAGCCAGGTAACGATCGTAGAGTGGACGCAGGCGCGGCTCGACGGCCGGCGAAAGCAGATCAACAGGAGACAAGCCCACCCGCGCCAGCGCTTCCGCCGGCAGATAACAACGGCCCTGCCGCAAATCGCCAGGAACATCCCGGAGCACATTGACCAGTTGCAATCCCTTCCCAAATCGCACGGCGTCGGCCAGCAAGGCGCTTTCGTCCAGTGAAACCTCCGGAAAAAGATGGGCCCGGCACAGCCGCGTCCAGAATTCCCCCACGCAACCGGCCACGCGATACGTGTAATCGTCCAGCTCCGCATCGGTGCGCAACGGGATGATGTTCTGCGCGGAGGCCCCCGCGAAACGCGCGAGATCCAATTCCTGTCCGCTGCTAATCACCCGCAGAACCTCACGGAGGCAGGCCTGGTCGGCCTTGGAAAATTCATTGAGCAAGCTCAGCGATTCCTCGACGCGCTCGAGCAGGGCACGTTCAGCGCGCGCCCCCTGCTGCCGGACCAGCTCGGCCAATGGCAACGGTTGCTGATGCACCCCGAGGATCCGTTCCCGCAACCGCTGCAGCACCGCCAAGCGTTGCTCGGGGGGAATGATGGCCGTGTCGGCGATCGTGTCTGTGGTCCGTGCCAACAAATAAGCCAACCCAATCTGGCGGCGCACCGGCGCGGGCAGGATGCGAAGGGTCAAATAAAACGATCGCGACACCTGCTCCAGGAGCTGGGTCAGCAAATCGGCGTCCGGTGCCATCGGGGCGCTAGTGTGCTGAAACCGATCTAGCTTTACAATCGCGGCCAGGGAAGCCGAATGCCTGACAACTCCTGCCTTCGCCCTTGATTCACCCTATGGTAACGAGGTTTGTCCAGGTCCGTTCTGTGCGGTTTCGAACGCTTCGAGCCGCTCTTTCCAGCTGGCGGCCTTCGAGTCGTACCCGGCATTGGGCGCCGCGGATTTCCAAGCTTCGTAAAGCCGCACCAGCCGTTGAAGTGAATCGCGGACATACCTGGACGAGATGCTGGGGTCGGCCTGCATGACCTCATGACCTTCCAGCAGCAGCGTCTCGGCTTCCTGGAAGCGGGCCGCCCGCGCTTCCGGGTCTGACCCAGGGTCGCAGACGGCCACGCTCAACACCGCGCCGCCCAGGCGGCTCTTGGTGTCCGCGAGCTTAAGGTGAGACACGTTGGTGGCGCCCACTCGCGTCGCCAGACAATCCCGGAGGAGTTTTTCTGCCTCCCGGGCGCGATCCCGGGCCGCCGGGTCGCCGGGTTCCTTGATGGACCAATCAGCCAGCATGCGTCCCAAGCTCGCCAGGGGGTCGGCGCTTGCCCCGAGGCCAGGCGCGGAGTTGGCAGCCCGAATCTTGATCAATTCCCGGTAAAACGGTTCAGCCTGGCCGTACTTGGCCTGGCGATACAAAACATCAGCAAGCTCGAGCAGCGGTTTGTCGAGCTTCGCTGGATCGTTCGGATAAAGCCTCCGGCATATGTCCAACCGGCGAAGGAGGACAACCTCGGCTTCCGCCAGTTTGCCTTGCTCGGTGAGGGTTGAGGCGAGGCTGGCCATCGTGGTTACCACCAGCCGATGGTCATCGCCCCACAAACGCCGCCGCATCTCCAAAGCTTCCCGGAATAACTTCTCGGCTTCGGCCGGCTTTCCCTCGTTTTGAAGCGTGACCCCCAGAACCTGCAGCGAGTTCGCCAACTCCGGATTGCGGTCGCCAGCCAGCTTGCGTTGGATGGCCACCAGATTGGTCATCAGTTCCTGAAGTGGGACTTTGTCTCCTCGTTCCGCAAACAGTTTGTTCATATGATCGAAACGGACGGTAATTTCCGGATCGGCGTTGTTGGATTGGAACAGCTTTTCGAAGAGAGGCAGGGATTGGCGCAGGAATTCCAGGCCCTCGACCGGGCGCTGTTGTCCGGTCCGCAGGCTCGCGAGATCTTTGAGCAAAATCGGCATGAGCGAATCTGCCCCAATCGGGAGTTTGCAGAGGGCGAGGGCTTCGTTGTAGGTGCGTTCGGCCTCGGTCAGCTTGCCCGCCTGCTCGAGAGTGGCGCCCAAGGCCCGCAGGCTGGAGGCCACATCAAAGTGTTGTTCTCCGTGCAATCTTCTCTCGATGGCCAGCGCCTTGCGCTGCAATGTTTCAGCTTCCTGGAATTGCCCCCGTTCGCACAGGGTTTTCGCCAGCAGATCCAAGGACGCGGGGACATCCTCGTTGTCGCTGCCCAAGCTGCGTTCGCGGAGCGCCAGGGCGCTGCGATGCATGGCCTCGGCTTGCTCAAGCCGGTTCCGCTCGCGCAGCACTTCGGCTAATTCGTGCATGATGGCCGCCACTTCCGTGTTCGTTTCGCCCAACCGTCTCCGGCGCAGGTCGAGCGCCTTGGAAAGGAGTTGCTCAGCTTGGTTGTATTGCCCGAGCTCGCGGTAAATGTGCCCGATCGTGCTCAGCAAGGTGGCTTGCACGGCAGGTTGATCGTTCAGGCCCTTTTCCAGGCGGGCAGCCGCCCGGTCCAGGATCTCGCGCAACACCGTCACGTCCCGACCCAACGCCATGGAAGGGCGCACCCCGCGTAGCATCTCCCGAAGAAAACCGGCGATTTGTTTGTTCTTGTCTGCCTCGATTTGCGCGAGCACGGCGTTTCGTTCCGCCTGTTGACGCAGCTGCGTCTGTTGACGCTCGGCCCGCGTGGCGCGAACCGCCTGCCAGCTGGTCGCCACCACGCCCGCCAGCAACGCGACTCCCACGGCCGCCGTGGCGGCGAAAGCAACCTGGTTCCGCCGAACCAGCTTCTGGAACCTGTAGACCGCGCTGGGCGGACGGGCCAGGACGGGTTCGTTGAGCAGATACCGCTGGAGATCCGCGGCCAGTTCATTGGCCGTCTCGTACCGACGCGTTCGGTCCTTTTCCAGGCACTTCATCACGATCCAGTCCAAGTCCCCGCGAATCAGTGCCGCCAACTTTTCCTGCGGCTGCCCACGGCGCTTGGCCAACTCCAGCGCATCAGGCGTCCGCAACCGCGTGCTCGGTTTGACCGGTTCCTTCTCCCGAATGGTGCGGCGCATCTCCTCCAGCCCTGACCGCATCAACTCCTCGGTACTGAATGGCGTCTGGCCGGTCAGCAACTCGTAGAGCAGCACGCCCAGACTGTAGATGTCGCTGCGCGTGTCGATGTCCAGCCCGCTCATCTCCGCTTGCTCCGGACTCATGTAGGCTGGCGTGCCTAGGAATTGTTCGTAAGCGGTGAAAAGGGTTTTGTCAGTCAACCGCTGGTCGGTCGTGGCCTTGGCAATGCCGAAATCGATGACTTTGGGAACCGGCACGCCGTCATGCAGGGTCACCAGGATGTTGGACGGCTTGAGATCGCGGTGGATGATGCCCTTCTGATGTGCGTGTTGAATGGCCGAACACACCTGCAGGAATAGCCTGAGCCCGTCGACGGGTCCCAACCGGTTCTGATCGCAATAATCGGTCAACCGCACTCCGCGGACCAGTTCCATGACAAAGTACGGCCGGCCGGTCGCCGTGGCACCCGCGTCCAGCACCTTGGCAATGTGTGGATGATCCATCATCGCCAGCGCTTGGCGCTCCGCTTCGAAACGGGCGATGACCGACTTGGTATCCATTCCCAACTTGATCACCTTGAGAGCAACCCGGCGCCGGAGCGGTTCGGTTTGTTCGGCCATGTAAACCACCCCGCAACCGCCTTCCCCAACCTGTTGCAGGAGTTTGTAGCGACCGATGGTATCGCCGGCTTGCTCGAGCACCGGCGCGACGACGCCGGGAAGTTGCGCTAGCTCCGCCAGTTCTGAAAGCGGTTGTTCCAGGAACGTGTCCTCGACATGGTTGGCCAGCAAGGCCTCGACCCGGGCCCGCAGCGCTGCGTCGCCGCCACAAGCGTCCTGGATGAACTTGGCCCGCCCAGCAGGGTCGCCGAGTTCGAGGGCGCTGGCGAAGATCTCAAGAACCTGACGGTCCCGCTCGGTTTCTTCTGGTTTCATGCGTTCTCGCCCCCATCATGCGGCCGGCGGGCCGCAAACCCGCCAAGATTTTCTGGATTTCTTAGCCCCCTCCATGACGTAGCCTGTCCCGCAGCCAGGCCCGGCTGAATGACCAAAGCCTTTCAGCCGAGCGCAGCGCCATTCCTAGAGCCTCCGCAGCTTCGGGAAGCGTCATGCCAACAAAATAACGCAGCTTGACCAGTTGGGCGGCCGTGGCGTCCACGGCTGCCAAGTCATCCAGGGCTTCATGCACAGCCAACAGCTCACTCGGCGAGTGAACCGCCACCTGCGACTCGTGCAGTTCCTCGGGATGCGCCAATCCGGATGGCTCTCGCACCTGACGTTTGCGAGCGCGGTCGATGAGAATCCGGCGCATTGCCTCCCCAGCTGCAGCGAAAAAGTGGGCGCGGTTTTGCCAGACAGGTTGTTCTGCTCCGCCGAGGCGCAGCCAGGCTTCATGGACCAGCGCCGTGGGTTGGAGGGTCTGACGGCCGGGGGCTTCGCTGGCCATTCGATGGCTGGCAAGTCGCCGCAGTTCCTCGTAAACCAACGGCAGTATTTCCTGCGCCGCCGCGGGATCGCCCGCTTGAGCGCGCTCGAGAATCCTGACGACGTTACTCATGGTGGCGCGTTCCTCATGGTGTCTAACGACTACTCAGAGGGCGTCCAGACGGCATGACGACTCTTCTATATTGCCGTCGCCGGGTCAAGCCACGCGGGGAACGCACGGGAACGCAGGGAACGCAAATGCCGTCAACCTCGGCGATTACGGCGCCACCAAGCGGAACGCCTCCATGGGACCCAGGCGCGGGACTATCACCGAGTTACTTAACCCGGTTCGTGCGGTCGACCATGTTGCCATGTTCGTGGATGATTCCAGTCGCAGGATTCCCGCAACCAACCCGGGATCCAAATCTAATCGGAATCCCGTCGGAACTGGTTGAACATTCAAGAAACGCGGCAAAGTAAAGCCCGAACGGAGAATCATCCCGTTATTTCCCACTGCGAAGATGGTGCCATCAGGGGCGGCGCTCAGATCGTGAAGGTTCAGGGAGGAACGCGACCGATGGTTTGTCCAAGCATCTGGCTGATCAGGGGTCAGCGAGCTAAAAATGGAGCCATTATTGCCGACCACCACGAACCGCCCGTTGGCATAGGCAATCCGCCGGAAGTTTTCGTAACCAAGATAGTAACTCGACCAGCTCACCGCATTGCTGGACGTCGCCACCAACCCATCGTTTCCCACCGCAACGAATTTACCGCTCGCAAACACCACATCCCGCAACCGTTTTCCTGCGTTGAGGGGAGCCAAGGTCCACGCAATCCCGTTGGGCGAGGTATAAATCGTGGTGATCGCGCCATTCTCATACTGAGGATCCTTGAAGTATCCACCCACGGCAACCCAGCGCCCGGCGCCAAAGGCTACTCCCTCATGATCCGAGTAGGGAGAGCCCGTGCTGCGGCCAGTCCAATTAACCCCGTTCAAAGAAGTGGTGAGGTCGCCGTGTTCACCGACTCCAACCCACAGACCATCTGCCCAAGAGATGCGCTCCACGTAATTCGCGATCCCGGACGCCCGAGACGTCCAGCTCACACTATCCGGAGAAGTCAGCAGAGTACCTCGTCGGCCACCCGCCACAAAGAGTCCGTTCGCATAGTGAGCGGCGTGCAGGTTGCGCGTCGTGGGCGTAGTGCGTCGCGTCCAGGACCCGCCATCCGTCGTGGTCAGAATCACTCCGTCGTCGCCCGCAGCTACCACCATCGACTCACCGTGGGTTATTGCGTAATAATCGGTGAGATTCGGCACCTGACTTGGACTCCAGCTTGTGCCATCCGAGGATGTGGTGATGGTGCCTGCCTCGCCCACCGCCAAAAAGCGACTGTCGGCGTACACGACCGATTCGATCTCCTGCCGGGTTCCGGTATCGACCAACGTCCAAGCGTAGCCGTCCTCTGACACAACCAATCCGCCCACCGGATAATTGGGCGTCCCGACCCATCGGCCGCCACCGGCTGTGACCGACGTGAGATAACGCCCCACCACGCCGCGTTCTGTCCAGGTCCGCGCGTCCGGTGAAGTAAAGACTGAACCCACCGTGCTAACGGCCGTGAAACCGCTTGCGTCGGCGGCCAGCAGATCAAAGTAAACATACGGTCGAGCGAGCGCTATTTCCCAATCGATCCCGTTCGCCGAGGAATACAGACGATCGCTCGTACTAACAACAAAACGGCCGTTGCTCCAAACCACGCGATAGGCCTTTCGATCGGGCGCGAGAATCGGTGTCCAATGCACGCCGTCTGTCGAAACATATGCGAACACGCTGCGGAAGTAGCTGACCGCAACAAACCGCCCAGCGCCAAAGGCGATTTCCCCGAGCGAATCGTTCTCCGGCACTTGTCCAGCCGTCCAGGAAAGGCCGTCGGGGGAAGTAAGCACAATGCCAGTGAACTCCGTGGGATAAAAGTCACCGTTCGGAAGATTCGTTTTGAGGATGGAGCGGCTTGTCATCAAACCCGCAGTCACCAATCGGCCGTTGCCGGACGCGACGGAGTAAAAGTCGCAATCAGCCTCGACGATAACATTCGACCAATTCAACCCGTCGAGCGAAGTGATGATGTTTCCTGATTTGCCGACCGCCGTGTAACGGCCGTTGCCCCAGGCCACCTTGTGCAAACGGTTTCCCTGTGGATGAGGCAAGCTCCAGTTCCACTCATCCAGTCCGGTGCTGGCACGAATCTCCAGCGACGTTGAAAAACGATCTTCGCCAAGGTCATTCCGAGCGATCACCTCGTAGAGTCCCGCGTCCTGCACTCGTGCGCGTGGCAGGGTCAGGATCGCGTTGGTGGCACCGGGCAAGCTAATGCCGTTATGCCTCCACTGATAGGTGGGTCTCGGCCCGCCCAAGGCGTAGGCACGCATCGACACCACGCTGCCCGCCACCTGGTTGGTCGGTTGGGGAACCACCACAAAAAAGGGGGCGGCCGCAACGACTTCCAGGCTTACTGGTGCGCTTGTGACCGAACCCAGCGAGTTCGCAGCCGTTACGATGTAGCTGCCGCCATCGGTGCTGGTGGCTTTGGGAATCCAGATAAGGTTGGAAGTCCAGCCTGGCACAAGCACCCCATCATGGAACCATTGGAGAGACGCTGGCGGACCAGCATAAACGTTGGCGGCCAGTTTTACTTGATCGCCCAGGAAAGCCCGAGAGCTGCCCGACGAGTTGTTGATGAACACCGAGGCAACTGGAGCCTGAGTCACGACGGTCACCGTCGCCACCTCGCTCGTCACGACTGTGTAAATGTTGCTGACCGTAACGAAATAATCGCCGGCTTGGCTCGGGTCCAACGCGGGAAACTCCAACGCCAGATTCGTTCCGCCCAGGACTGGCAGTCCATTGAAATACCATTGATAAAAAGCCCGCGCGCTGGAGTCTACCTGGATCACCAACGTGGTGTAATTACTCAGAAGAGCGTTGTTCACAAATGGACCACTCGTCACGCGTAAACCGACTATGCTCACGCGTGCCACCGCGCTGGTCACGGATCCGACCGGGTTCGAAGCAACATAATAATAATCTCCCGCGTCCGCGAAAGTGGTGGTCGGCAACTGGAAATAATAAGTACCCACAGCGTCCGGAATGGCTTGGCCATCCTTATACCATTGAACGATCAAGGGTTCGCTTCCAGTCGCCGCCGCGTACATAAACAGTGGCAACCCCACGGCCACGTCCTGCGAGGGAAGCGGACTGGAAGCATCCGGAGCGCGCAAAAGCACCGTGACGGTTGCCACGGCGCTCGTCACAGCCCCAGCGGCATTGCTCACAATCACGTCATAACGGCCGCTGTCAGCGGCAGTCGAGGGAGACAAGAGCAGGAAAGCCGAGTTCGGCGCACTTAGTAGAATCAAGCCGTCCTTCCGCCACTGATATTGCAAAGGTAACTCGCTTTGGACTCCGACAGAAAGGCTGACCGCCTGGGGCTCGTAGACGGTGCGAGATTCAGGCTCTTGCACAAGCGTAAGCGCCGTCACGTCGACCCGAATCGGCGGCGCTGAAACGAAACCCAGCGGATTGCTAGCGCGCAACCTGTAGAACCCTGAATCAGCCGGCAAACAGGAAGGGATCTCCAACGTCTCGTTGGTGGCGCCCAGGATGGGGACATTATCTTTCAGCCATTGAAACGAGAGCGGCGCCGCGCCACAAACCGCTGTGGCCAGGGAGATCCGGGGACCGGCCAGCGTCGTGATCGGATCACTCAAAACCGTGATTTGCGGCGGCCCCGGATCCGATAGGAAGAGCAATAACTCGACCGGCGCTTGCGCGAGCTGCAGCCCGCGGAAAATTGTTTCGCCAGTGGACATGTCCGCGTCGAGGGTCGCCACTGCACCTCCCACGATCAGCGCTCCTTGCGCAGCCGTCAGTGCATCCAATCCGGCAGGCGTAAACGGGACGCTAATCAAAGCCCCCAGACGATACGGTTGGGCCGCGTCATTTGTCGTGATCACCTGGCTGCCGAAAAGTGGGCCATCGCCAAGATCCTGGAAAGTGGCCATTGGGTCGCCCGTGTAGTTCAACAGCGCGCCGAAGGGTGTCGTCACTTGATGCAATTCAAACCGTTCGCTGCCGTCGGCAGTCTCCACGCCGCCGGCAAACACGCGCAATTCTGCCCTCACGAGCGGCCGGGACAGAGTAGGAACAAAAAACAAGAACCAGTTGCGCATCTCCCCTCCGCTCAGCGTCGGATCCTGTCCGGCGATGTAAAGCTGCCGGTCGATCGGATAAAGATTCTGGCTGTTGTAGTGCCCAGCCGCACTCGCCTGCACCTCAATCAAGCAATCCGCACCGGCGGATGTCATAGGCGCTCCACAAAGCGTCATGAAAAACGCCGCCAAAAGGCAAAACAACAACAGGCGCGGCTTCATAGGCTTTCGAGGTTGAATCCGTTATGGATCTTACATGTGCTAAAACGGTTTGAAACCCGGCGTTTTTCAAACTTTTAAGCTCCTCTTTGGTCGACCGCAAGGACCAGAAGAAGGTAGCTCGACCGCGGATCATGCTTGGGGATACTTGTTTGCGACGAGCATCAAATCGTAGGAGCAACAGACCACGTTCTTCTGACCACGTTCTTCTGCAAGGGACTATCCCGAACTGCCTGGACCAGGGTTCCCCCCTTCCGCTTTTCCCTTTAGCCTCAGCTTGTTTTGCCGAAGAACGCTAGTAATGTCGGGGCACCGTTAGACATGACGCGAGTTAGAATTTATTGCCATCGAACTCCTAATGGCGCGTTCATTTCACGGTCGCCCGGGACCATCCACTTCAGGCCGTGCGCACCCGTGCGGCGGCTCCTGGTCATCTTCGGTTGTCTGATCCTGGCCGCGTCCACGTTTGCCCAGACTGCCGTAACTGAATCCATCCTCCAACCTTCGGCGCTCAAGCCGCAACCCGATGGGACGATCCTCGTGCCCAGCTCAGACAAGACCGGAAAAAGAACGGAAGCGATGCTCCTAACACCTCTCAAACCTCAAGAGCGCTCCGCGTCAACAGCTCCGCAAACGAACCAAATGCTTTCGGCGAGTGCGGCAAAGATCGCCTGCGAAGAAAGTGTCCTGGCCCTGCAACTCGCGCTGGCTCGGCATGGAATGTCACCTGGATCATTCGACGGAGTTGTAGGACCTCAAACACGCGCAGCCATCCGAGCCTTTCAACTAAAGGGAGGGCTCCCGGTCACGGGCACGGGCGATGCCGAAACACGCGCGCGGCTCCAAATAGGCGGCCCAATGTTCACCAACTACATTGTGACGGCCGAGGACCTTGCCTGCCTCCAGCCGCTCGGCCAGGGTTGGTTGGCCAAATCCCAGCAGGAAAGTTTGGCCTACGAAACGATTCTGGAGTTGGTCGCCGAAAAAACCTGCTCCAGCCCCAAGCTTGTGCGCTGGCTTAATCCTCAAGTGATTTGGACCAACATCAGCGCCGGAACCAGCCTGAAGACTGTCCAGGTTCCAGTCCCAGAGATTGATGAGAAGGCCGCATTCCTTCGTATTTACCTGGGCGAACGCAAACTTCACGCCTACGGAGCCAACAGCAATTTACTGGTGCACTTCCCGTGCAGCATCGCCGCACGCGTGGACAAACGACCACTGGGTGAAGAACTCCACATCGCGGCCATCGCGCCCAATCCCAACTACACGTTCGATCCGACTGTGTTCCCTGAATCCGAAGAGGCCCGCCAACTCGGACGTAAACTCATCCTGCAGCCCGGCCCCAACAACCCCGTGGGCACCGTCTGGCTCAGCTTGGACAAACCGGGCTACGGCATCCATGGCACGCCCAAGCCCGAAGAGGTGGGCCGCACGGAATCGCACGGATGCTTTCGGCTCGCCAACTGGAATGTCGAGTATCTGCTCAAGCTCGTTGGACTCGGCACTCCGGTATTCGTCGAACCCTGAGCCAGCAGGCGCCTTGGCCGAATTGGCAGACTTCCCGATTGGTCCCCCTTGGAGGGTAATGTCCCTCAGTCGCTAGGTTTTGCGCCTGTATAGTTGGAGTTAGCGCCGTCTGAGCCAACCACTTGGCGCACAGAGAAGAAGAAAATGTGAAAGGTTTGGCCGGCTGCGCCGTAATTCCATTGAGCGAGGTGGTGTCCGACACTTGAGAGACCGCGGTGCTTTAGGCTTTGGGCGACCGAGCGGCCAGTCCATACCGGTCGGCCCAGGCCCGCAAGAGAGGAGAAGTTACATGACCAGAGTTGATCCGAAGACAAGCTTGAGGGCAGTCGTGCTGGCGCCCGAAAATCCGTTGCCGCAGTCCGGGACGGAGAGAAGAACATCATTGATGCAGACCGTGCTCGCGTCCGTGCGCGACCTGGACGAAGCCGCCCTGCGCCGAGTAGCAAGTCTCGAAGCGGGCACGGCATTTCAGCCAAAAGCACTGCTTGCGCTACTGACTTATTGCTATGCTCGCGAGATTTACGCCTCGAGCGAGATCGAAGGTCTGATGGGACGTGACGTAAACTTCCGACACCTATGTGGGCAGGAATTTCCAGGACCACGCCATTTGCGGCGTTTCCGGCGGGACAATCGTGAGATACTTCAGACCTGCCTGGTCGCGGCGCTCCGTTTCCTGACCGGGCGCCTGGTCAACGAACGGACGCCTACAGGATCGTCGGAGAATCGGCTGCTCGAGGAAGCCGCACGTCGAATCGAGAAAGCGATGTTTATCGACAGCATGGATCTGGAGGACTGGTAGGCTCTCACCTGGACTTCTGGTAACGCTTGAGCGCAGCTTGCATGTCGGGCATGCGGTCGCGGTCATTGCAGAGTTCGATGGCTTTTTGTTGATGAACAATCGCCTCGGCCACTTTGCCATTATCGAACAGGGCCCGGGCATACGTATCCACCACATCGGCTTCCTTGCCTTTGCAGGCATCATAGGCGGCTTGCGCGAAGCGGAGGGCCAGAGGGAGGTCGCGGGTCCGAATGCGTTCGTCGGTCAGCAGCGTCCAGGCCATCTCATTGAGCATCTCGGCATTGATCGGCGGGATCGTATTCAGCTTTTTAGCCACTTCGGCGAGGGCAGCGTCGTTGCCTTTGCCTGTGGCGGCCCGGTAATAGTCCTGAAACAGATGTTGCACCTGAAAGTGGGCCTTAAAATCTGAGAACTTAAAATCCTTGGGCGCCAGTGGGGCGGCGCGTTGCTCAATCCTCGCGAGCTCGACGTCGTTTTTGCCTGAGAGAAGCGCCCGCTGATAATCGCGCATCAAGCTTTGAAAGCGGGCGGTGTTGCGCAACCCAATCAAATCGAGGGTCCCGTTTGGATCGATGCCGCCCAGTTGCCTGTTCAGAGCAGTCAACTCTCGCTCCGCCTTTTCAAGCGCGGCGTCGGAATCGCCGCGCAATGCCATCTCGAAGTATTCCCGTAATTTGCGTTGTGCCTCGAGTCGCTTTCGTTCGGCCCCCAGATCAAAGGTTTTGGCGGCGATGCGGTCCAGCACGCTATCCAAGCCGGACATGGGATGTCCGTGCCAGACAATGCGCCCTTCCAAATCGATCACAAATGCGTGCGGTATTCCATTCTCACCGAAAGCGTCCATGTAAGCAGCGGCTGTCTGTCGTCCCCGGTCCACCGCCACGGTATATTCCATCTTGTCTCCCATCTCGTTGACGAAGGGTTTCACTTGGGTGGCGGTCTCATCGCTCACGCCCACAAACACGACGCCGCGTTCCTGGAATTTGCGCTGCAGTTCGGTCAGGTGCGGGATGCTGGTCCGGCAAGGGCCGCACCAAGTGGCCCAAAATTCAACCACGACCACCTTTTTTCCTTTCACTTCGGTCAAGTCGACGGCTTCGCCTTTGATCCAATCGGCGATTTGGAGAGAGGGGGCCGGATCGCCCAATTCAGCAGAATAACCGCGGGCAAGTGCCAGGCTCAGGAGGATCAACGGCAGAGAGCGCGTTTTCATTTGGGCAATGGTGAGGTGGTTTCTGTTGTTCTGGTTCTGGGCTAAATTAGGTTCGTGCTCCGAATGGCTCCTGACCTGCACGATTACTGGTCCGGCTGGTTAGCTACCCTGCGTTGCCAGGTGCGGGCGGTGCTTTCCAAATCAAGGGGGCCGTTGGCCGGCGTGGTTCCGCTAAAGAACACCGCTTCCAGTTCACGGATCTGAGTTTGTAACTCCTGACGTCCTGGTTCGTCCAGCCGGCTGGCGTACTGTCGATCCAGACGTTGCAGAAACGCCACGACGGAGAACGGGGTGAGGTGGGCGGGCAGCGCCAAGGCCGTCTCTGCGGTAGCCACCTGGGCTCGGCGTTTCCGACGACGCACGAAGGCCCAAACCGCAATGGCCAGGACCGCCAGAATGAACGCCGCGGCGGCTTGACGAAGTCCACGGCTAGCGGGTGCCTTCAACATGATGCCGGCCAAGGCTTGTTTAGGCTGGACCGTGACCAGATCCGCATCCTGGTAGTGTTTATATTCGGCCGAGGTGGTTTGGATGCCCGGGAGCAAGGCAGGGAATTGGAAGGGGAGATCGCCGCGGAGATCTTTTTTGCGTCGGTAGGTGAATTGCCATCCGCGATCGGAGTGGGCGATCTTGTTGTGTCCGTCGCTTTCGAACTGGGTGACCGAAAGGCCATTGTCGGTCACATCGACGTCGAAGCCCGGGCGTTCGAAATTGAACAGCTGGGCATGGGCCGGGATGATGCCGTGGGCTTTGGAGGCGATTTCCACGACCACCTTGCCCTCGCGCCATTCGCGTTCGTCGAGAGTAAAGCTCAAGGTGAGGTCTTGGAGGGGCCGGAGAGGAGGAAGGGCTTCTTTGGCGTCGATGGGCTGGACTTGAGAGCGGATGGGCAGGATGACCTGCCCGGCCTGGTCGGAGAAATCCATATCAAGTTGCAGCGAAGGGATCCGGTCCACCGCGGCGTCTTTGGCGCGCAGGACAAGGTACGCGAAGGGCGTTTCCTGCCAGCCGTCGCGGGCCAGCTCGATGTTCTTGACGTTGGCATCATGGAAGGTGATGGAGACGACGTCGAAGGTTTCATCAAGGGCGCCATGGATGTTTTTGGTAAATTCGTCGCGGTGATTAGTGGGTTTCTGACTGCCGGAATAGACGTACATGTACGAACGCGATTGCGTGGCCTGGTTCTGGAGGTATTTGGAAAACCCGCCGCTTTCGCGGGCTAATTGCCGGCTGTGTTCGAGGCCAAGAAACGCGCCGAACGGCTGGTGATAGCCGACGCGCGTGGGGCCATCGATGGTGAGGCGCAACTGGACTTCGTCGAGGAGTTCCTGATAGCTGTTGAGGGCGTTGGCGGCCGTTTTGGCGCTTGGATGATCTTGGCCCACGATTTGGAGCCCGGCGCTGAGGAATCGTTGTTTCATGTTGGCCGGCACTTGAGCCAGAACGTTACCCAGCATCTCTCCGAATTGGGTGAGATGAATTTCGGCAGCCTCCCCTGGCAACGCCCGCATGGCTTCACCGATCTGTTTGAGGCCCGGGTCGGAACGGGCGGCCGCGCGGGTGAGTTGAGAGAGATCACTGGCCCCGAGCATGACATAGAACCACATTTGGTATGGTTCCATCGTCCACTGGCCCCGGGGCAGCTGGGGCACCTTGGCGGCATAAATCTCGGCGGCCTTCCGGTAGCTGCCAAATGCTTCCTCGCGCAGGTCCACATAATCCACCAGTTTAATCTGGCGGGCGAACTCGTATTCGGCCGTGTCGAAGAAAAGCTGGCCGCGCACGATAAATTGTTTCCAATCGGCATCTTCGGGCCGGAGGCCGCGCCGGACGAGTTCGAGGGCGGTGCGATAGCCGCGCGAGACTTCGTCTTTGGTTTCCTGCTCGGTGCGGTTGCTGCCGGCTTCCTGTTGCTGGGCCAAGTCGCGCCATTGTTCGCGCAGCTTGGTTCGCATCCCGGTGACGAGGTTCATGAGTTCGGTGCGGTCAATTTTTTCCGCGGGCCCAAAGATGGCTTCGATATCCTCGAGGCGATAGACTTCGGCACCGCTGTGGATGCTCATGAAACTCTGCACGACGGTATTGGCATCGATGGGCTCGGGGGAAAGGGGGCGCAGGGAGGCGAGGAGGGATTTGAGGTCCTGGATGTTCTGGTTTTGGCGCAAGCGCGTGAGGGGGATGCCGGTGGCTTGGGGTTTGGCGACCGAGTAGCCCATGGCACGCAGGCGGGTGATGTTAGGATCCTCGGGTACAACGGTGCGCTTGCGGACCCAGGCGTTGAGATAGTCCTGGCATAACTCCTTTTCCTGGCCGGGATGTTCGTTGAGATAATTCTGGAGCGCTTCGAGGGTCAACGGTTCCTTCGGATCGATCAGGTTGACCTTGAGCAGGGTCAGATTGACGCGTTGGGCCAACCCTTGATTGAGGCGCCGGATAATCGTCCGCGAAGGGGCGTGTTCGAGAAGGATCTCCGGCGAAAGGGTTCGGTTTTGAGTGCGAGCACTGCCACTGGTGCGATAGATGTACATCCCGTCAGAGTCTACGTCGTTGGATCCGTCGCGGGAACTGCCGCGTCGGTAAGCTTGTTCCGCCTCGTTGAGCCAATTCATCACCAGCAGGTTGACGGCTTCGGGCAGGGCGCTCTTCTTTCCTTGCAACACGCGCAGCAGAACATTCTGCGTGGCGAGACTCTGAGCGCGGAGCTTGAGGTCATTGCCGGCCGCGGCGCGCTGGCCGGCCTCGCCCAGGGTGAGGATCAGATCGACCATGATGAGCGGTTGAGTCAGGAAGTTCTCCCGGATTAATTGTTCTGCGTCCTCCGCCTCGAGCGCCGGCAAGAGTTTCACGAATCGATCGGTCGCCTGGCGAAAGATACCGCGTTCGTTGGGGCCAAAGCGGCTGGTCTGCATCATGAATGCGCACACTTCGGCGGCTTGTTTGAGCTGCCGTTCATCTCGTTCCTCCACGCCTGTTTGCGTGAAGTATTCCATGGTCAGGACCAAGGTGAGCGTATCGGCGTCACTCCATTCCTCCCGTTGTTTTGGCAAATACGGCCCGGCATCGCTCATCCAACCTGCTTCCGACAACAATTGGGCCGCGAGCTTTCGTCCCGCGGGCGTCCCGCCGCCCAATCCTTTCAGGCCCTTCTCCAGGCGCGTCAGGAAGTCTTTCCGACCTCCGGGCCCGATCGCAACTTTGATCAAGGTGCCCACGTGTTCCAGATGCGCGGACGTCAGATCAGAAGGCGCCGCCTCGAGGATCGCGTAAAAATCTTCGCTCAGGAGCAGGCCTCGTTTGTCGGGCGGACGCGGACCTTGGTTGGAACTGGGCGAGCCGGAACTGCTGGGAGAGCTGCGCCCGCCCGCCTTGAAGAACTGCGCGGCGGACAGCGAATTGGTCGCCAGCGACTCGAGCATCCGGGTATAGGCCTTGATCGCTTCGTCGGGCGGCAAAGTTTTGAGGGCATTGCCCACGTAAGCCCAATCTCCCAACAGCACGGCCAAACGAAAGCGGGCTCCGTCGGACAACTTCCCGCCGGCCCGCTGGGTTTGCACCGCTTCGAAGAGCGCTTCCGGCGTGCGGTCGAAGCTCATCGTGCCCAAGGCAGCGGATAGATCAGCGGGGACACCGCCGGTCAAGGTTGCGTTGGTCGAGCGGGTGTCATTCGTGCGCGACGCCGATCGCGCTGTCGCGGCGGCGGCATTCGTCTTCGTGCTGGGCCTGGTGGAACTGCCGCTGCTCTTGGTTTTGGTTTTGGCGGTGTTGGTCGAGTCCTGAGCGCTGGCGGCCAGGGCGAGGAAGCCAAGGATCAGCCCGATCCAAATTCCGGAGAGTTTCATAAATTCTGTTTCTGGTCTGCCGCGATCAATGTTCACGAACCTGGTCCACCGGGGAACCGGGAGTTGCCGGCGCCTGAGGCTGGGTCGCGCGCGTCGGTCGTCTCGCCGATGCCGGGCCGTTGACCGCGGCGTCCGCGACGTCGAGCCATTTCTTCCGTCAACCCTTGTCCAACGAGAGCCTGGCCTTCCTCGGGCAACCGCCGGGCCATCAGTTCAGTCAGGCTTAATCGCTGCAAGCGCACGGCGGACTCGAGGTTGGTTTGCTGCAATTGCGAGTAGGCGGCGCGGCCCGCAGCGAGGTTGTCTTCGGAGAGCATGCGGAAGTTCTGCCGGGCGAGTTCCGCCTCTTCCATCCACAGATCCCGCTGGGCGCCCTCCAAGCGCATCACCCAGGCGGCATGATAATGGATGCGGCCAGCCAACTCGCGCGCTTCGCGCTGCAGGAGCTCAGGCTGAGCCCGAAACCGGCGATCATCGATCACCCGATCGATCATGTCGATGGCGGCGACGGCCCCGCCTTGCCGATAACGCATGCGCGCCAGGGCCATGTCGAGCTGCGTCGCCAGGCGCGGCTCCGTGTCACGAAGCTGGCCCCCGGCTTGCCGGAAGAGTTCCTCGGCTGTCTTCCAGTTTCTTGCGGCCTCCGCGCGTTCCGCCTGGCGGAGCAAGCCCTGCGCTTGATCGCGGGCCAGCCATTTCTGGCCGGCTCCAAAATGCCAGACCACAACCGGCAAGGGGAGCAACAACCAAAGTAGCAGCCACCAACGTTTCATGGGACAAGGGAGCCGGTGTGCCGTGGGAGCGGCCCGGAGGATGCCTCGGCCGGCTTCAACATTCCGGGAGTTGCGTCCGCCGGCCTCGGCCCGCTCAAATCAGGCCGAGCCCCGGAGGGCGCCACTGGACGCGTGATGGGTTTCCAAGGGCTGCCCGCGTATTCCAACAGGACCGGCAGCAGACAAAGCAGAGCAGCGCTGATCGCCAACAGTGCCACGGCCAGGACGCGGAGGTTAATCAGAGTTTTGTCGGCATCGCGGTCGGAGGCGGTAAGCCGGAGCAGCCATTCGCTGGGGATGTGTTTGGTATTGCCATTATGATAGCGGCCGCCCAAACGCCGCGCGACTTGCGAGAGAGTGGCGCTGTCCTGGCGAGACAGGTGGCCGTCGATGTAGACACCACGCGCAGCATCGCCGACGCCGGCGATGATAACTTCCGAGACGGCAGACGGCATGGGGTTTAAGCCCTGGTCAGGCACGGTGTCGCCATCGGTGAGCACGAGCACGGTGGTGGTTTTGCGCGGGAAATCCTTCGCGAGTTCGCCGCCTTGGTTCAATGATTTTACCAGATCCGTTTTTCCGGGCCGATAGGCGAGGTGCAGCGGCAAGTTTTCGGTGAAGTTCGCGATCACCTCGCGGTCGGCGCATTCCTTCACCAACTGCATGGCGTGCGTATAGAAGCAGGCCATGGTGATCTTGACCTCGGCGCTGGGCGCGCGGTTCAACACGGATCGGAGCAGCGCCGCCGCCCGGGTCGCGCGGGTTTGGTGTCCATTTTCACCGGCGTCCTCCAGCTGCATGCTGGGGGAGACGTCGAGGAGCACGAGCAAATGGCGCGTGGCGGCGACATTCTCCTCGCGGGCCCGGCTGGACCCTTCGAACGCGAGCAGCAAGACCAGGGACCAGGCCGCTGCGGCCAGAGCAAGGACTCGCAGAACCGCAGCGAAAAAGACCCAGGATCGGGGGCGGTTCTGGGGTCCGAAAGCGAGCCGGCCCAGGCGCCGCATGCGCCGGGCGTGCAGCCATTCTCCGAGCGCCGCGAGGGCAGCCACACCGAGGGCGGCCCAACTCGCCAGGAGGATGTAATCTTCTAACGATTGGGACATGGACTGGAGTTTCGGTTTACCATGGTGTGTAACGCAGGCCAAGCAAGCTCAGACCCCACAGAGCGACGAGACCCAATCCAACGCAGGCCAGCGGCATGTAATAATCAACCCAATCGGAGGTGGTCTGCTTGAAGTGCGTCTTCTGCATTTGATCGATCTCGTGGAACACCGTTTCCAAGGCGCCGGGATCTCCGGCCTCGAAGACCTTTCCGCCAGTCAACGCCGCGATGGTGTAAACACCCTGCACGCCGAACAACTCACCGCCGATCAAGATCGTGAACACCCGGATCTGATGTTCGGCCAGCTCGTCGGCGATCTGGCGATCGCCGCCATTGTTGAAATCCGCGCTTCCCCCGTCGGTGACCAGGATGATCGCGCGGTCGCCTTCTTTTGTTCGAGCCAGGCGCTCCTTGCATCCGCGCAAGGCATGGGCGATGAGCGTGCCGCCAAACCAAGGCGGCATATTGGCCGGACGCACAAACGGCAGGGCGTTCCGGATCGCCGAAAGCTCCTTGGTGGGCGGGAACCAATGCAGATATTCGGAGCCAAAGATGGTTAAGCCAAACGCGTCGCCCTTGCGATACTCACAGAACTCGCGCGTCGCCTCCATGGCGGCATCAAAGCGTGTTCTCACGCCGGCTCGGCCGTAATTGCCGAACGGGGACTCCATCGATCCCGACACATCCAGGCAGATGATGATGTTGTTCAGAATCCGCTCGTTTTCCGGAGGTGCGGGGCGACGTGGACCGGCCAGAATCAGAACCGCCACGGCCAGAAGAAGGCCCGGCAACATTTCCGCCAGGTTCACCAGCACACGCAGCCGGCGCCCGGCTCTTTGCGGCCCATGATCAAAGGGCAGGACCAACGGATGACCCGACCGGGTCCATTGCCAGTAGGCAAAAATCACTGGCAACGCCAGCAGCCACAGCACCATCGGATAATGAAAACTCATGTGGCGCCCTCCTGTTCCAAGCCTGCGGGAGCCCGGCGGTAAGGTTGCAACAAGGCGGCGATCTCCTCGGCCGCAACGCCGCCAGGTCGATGCAACCAACGTTCGAGCGCGCGCAATAAAGCGCCCGCTTCCCGATGCGTTTTCAAGCGCGCCAGCGCTTCCGCCATGCGCAACTCTTCCGGAGCCAATTTTTCGCGCCAATAGCCCATCAGCAGCCGTTCCAATTGCGCCTGTCCGTCCACATCCAGTTGGCCGGCGGCAGCGGCTTCCACCAGGGGACGCATCCGCTCGGCCAAAGACGGAGGCTGGATCAACGCAGCCGGCGCAACCAGGCCGGGTTTGCTCCTGGAAACGTAAATGAAAGTCGCGAGGCCTCCAATCCAGAGCAGCCCCAGGCCGGTCAACAACAACCGATACCCGCCGATGAACGGAAACAGGCTCGGTCGATGCGTGTTCAGGCGCCCGTCGTGATCGTCCGGCAAACGAGCCCGGACCTGGATGAGTTGCTCGCGCAGTTCATCCGGCCGAGTCCCGTCCGGGCGAATGAGAAAATCGGCCAACCGATACAATCCTGGTTCTAAGCCCAGATAGTAAAAGTCATAAGCATACTGGCCATTGGTGGCGGGCACGATCTTTTCCAACCTTAAGATGAGTTCCGTTCGATCATCGAGCGGCCGTGGCCGATAATCTGCCTTGGGCAACAGCACCGAAGCGCGGCCTTCAATGCCGAGGTTGGGAGCGGCCGGAAGCAGGGCGGGCACGGGCGCAGCGCCGCGGGCGAAGGCCTGGAGCATCAGGGCCAGGACCAAGCGGAGGCACCAAGCTGAAAACCCCGCGAACCGATCATGGGTAGCTTGGACCTCCGAATCTCGGACGTGAATTGGGGCCTTCAACCTACTCCCTCTCCCCTCAACGGGGAGAGGGCCGGGGTGAGGGGTGAGAAGGCCAAGAGTTTCGAGTTCCCGAAGGTCAGGTTCATGGAGAGGACGGACCTCCAACTTTCGGACGCGCATTGGGGCCATGAACCTGCTCCCTCTCCCCTCAACGGGGAGAGGGCCGGGGTGAGGGGTGAGAAGGCCAAGAGTTTCGAGTTCCCGAGGGTCAGGTTCATGGGTAGTTCCTGGTTGCTGCTTGCTGGATCCTTGCTGGTCTGAGGCCCTGCCTCGTTAACAGCTGGTCGGAACCTCTTGCAGCACCTCAACGCAATGGGGGATGGCGCGGACGACAAAGCTGAGGCATTCCACG
>DATLUX010000548.1:0-5988 GCA_035577805.1 Verrucomicrobiia bacterium | reverse complement strand
GGTGGCTGGTTGAGGCCGCGCAATGATGCGTTCAGCCCATTCCCTGTTTTGGGGCAGCGACCAGTCCGTGTCCGGTTCGTTCTCCAATGCATCCCAACGCAACTCCGGGCGAGGCGACTCAAACTGTTCGGTGGGCCGGTTTTGCCGGCGGCGCGGCGAATTATCCAGCGTGACCGTGAAGGATTCGCGAAATCCCTTCTCCAATTGATCCCAATCGGGAGAGTCGACCCGCAACTTAAAGGCGTGGCGCAGGAAATTCTCGGGGCCTGTATTCTCGTCCAGCCGGCGGATCAGATAACCGATGGCGTTGAGGAATTCCTCCTGGCGGCAGGCGGGTGCGTATAAGAGGAACTGACGCGTGTGCTCCAGCAGGGCGCGTCGCTGATGATTGGCCATGCCTTCGAGCATCTCGAATTGGACGCGGTCCCGGGTGTGCGCTGGCGCGGCCAGGACCAGGCCATAAGCCAAATCGAACAGGTTGTGGGATGCCACGCCCACACGCACCGCCACGAGGTTTTCCGGACGCATCGCTTCGTGGAGCATCTGCTTGTAATTCGCATCGGTCTCGCGCTTCGTCTTAAAGGGTGCTTGAGGCCAGTCGGCCAGGCTCGCTTCCACCCGTTCGGCTTCCAGATTGGCCCCTTTCACAATCCGCAGAGTGATGAACCCGCCACCGGCGGCCACTCTTTGGCGGGCCCATTGGTTGAGTTCTCGTTGGACCTGCGCGGAATCGGGCACGTAGGCCTGGAGGGCGATGCCGGCGTTGACCTTTTCCAAGCCTGGCCGGTCCAGCGTGCGCATGAAGGCCTGAGCCGTGAGCTGCAGATCCCGATATTCCTCCATGTCGAGGTAAACGAACTTGGGAACGGTCGAGCCGTCCGGACGGGTGAACGGCAGGCGGGCGGCGCTTCGGTAAAGTAATTCCAGCCGGTCGCAGAGCACGCGGAGCGTGTGAGCCCGCGCCAGGGCGGAGATCTGCGAGTAAATCGTGGAGATCTTGACCGACAGAACTTCCACTTCCGGCATTTGCAAGGCGGCCAGATACTTTTCCAGACGCGCGGTGGCTTCCTCTTCGCCCAGCAGCGCTTCGCCGAGGAAATTCAGGTTCATCCGCACGCCTTCACGCGCGCGGGCGCCCAGATGAGGCGCAAGCAACTCCGGTTCGGCCGGCAGCACGACGTTGGCGGTTTCATGCTGCATATGTTCCTTCACCAACGGCACCGAAACACCCGGCAACCAACCGCCGAAGCTTTGAAAGCCGCGCAGGAGCGCCCGGTCGAGCGGGCTGAAAAAGCGCGGGACGCCCTGCACATCCAGAAGATGGGTGAGATGCTCGGCGGTGCGGGCGGCGGCCCGGCAGCGAAACGCTTGATCGGTGAGTTGAACGAGGGTGGCCTTGTCGGCCGGGTTTTGCAGCATGCGATCGAGTTCGGCCTGCTGCCGGCGTTCGGCCTGGGTTTGGAGTTCGGTGGCGCGGGTTTGCAACTCCCGAGCCAGGGCCACGGCCTGGTCGATGAGCGTGGGCTGAGGCGGAGACGTCTTCATCGCGTTAAAGGGATCCGCCATCTATCTCGACGGATCTCATCGCGATATCGCACGTTCGGCCCTTCAACGCCACACCGCTTTTTCACTGGCCCCATTGGATTCCTGTTGGAGGAGCACCATGCCATAGTAAGCACCGCGGGCATTCATGAGTTCGGCGTGAGTGCCGCGTTCGATGATGCGACCGTCTTCCAGCAAGAGGATGAGGTTGGCTCGGCTGATGGTGGACAGACGATGAGCGATGACAAACGTGGTGCGGCCCGCCAGCAGTGTGGTCATCGATTCCTGGATCAATTGTTCGCTTTCGGTGTCGAGATTGCTGGTAGCTTCATCCAGAATGAGGATCTGCGGGGAAGCCAGGAAAGCTCGGGCGATGGCGAGACGTTGTTGTTGGCCGCCGGACAGCTTGACTCCCCGTTCCCCGATGTAAGTCTCATATTGCTCCGGGAGTTTCACGATGAAATCATGCGCGTTGGCGCGCTGGGCGGCATGCTCGATCTCGGCCCGAGTCGCGTCATGGCGACCGTAGGCGATATTGTCGGCCACCGAGCCATCGAAGAGAAACACGTCCTGCTGAACAATCGCCAGCAGGTTGCGATAGCTGCGCAGACGCAGGTCGCGCAAATCGCAGCCATTGAGCAGAATGCGGCCTCGGGTAGGATCGTGAAACCGCGCCACCAAGTCGGTCAACGTGGTTTTGCCGGCGCCACTTCGACCGACCAACGCCACCACGGAACCGCCGGGCACCGTGACATGAAAATCGTGGATCACCGGCCGGCCCATGCGATACTCGAACTCGACGTGCTCCAACTGGATCTGCTCAACCACCGCCGGCGCCTCCCTGGCATCGGGCCGATCCGGTTTATCGCCCTCCATCGCCAACACCTCGAAGACCCGCTCCATGGCCGCCAGGGAACGTTGCAGTTCGGAGAAGGAATTGACGATGCTCCACACCGGGTTCAGCAGCAGGAAGGTATACCATTGAAAAGCCATGATGACGCCGATGGAAGCATGGCCAAGGATGCTGAGATAACCGCCATACCACACGATCACCACATTGACGCCCGCCAACAACAGGCCCCAGGAAGTCCACAGCACCAGTTCGCGGCGGTGCGCGAACAGTTCCTTGCGCAATACCGTGTGACGGCCGCCAATATAGTCCAGGAGCTCCCGCAGCTCCCGCCCGAACGCGCGCACCACCCGAATACCTGAGAATGTTTCACCAACCCGGCCGTCGATCTTTTCCACGTCCTTGCGCAGAACCCGATAAATGGGCCGGACGCGCCGGGCGGAGGTAAAGCTGAGGAGGATGGCACCTGGAAGAATGGCCAGGGCCATCAACGCCAGGCGCCAGTTCAGACCAAAAAGCACACCCACCGCGATGATGAGCCGGACCATCGAAATGGAGGGCGACACCAGCGCTAGCTGCAGCAGGCCCGTCGTGGTTTCCACATCACCGGTCAGCCGGGACAGGATGCCGCCGGTCTTCATCTCCCACAGGCTCGGCAAGGGCAAATGCAACAACCGCTCGAACAACGAACGTCGCAGCGCCAGCATGACGCGCACATTCAAGAGCCGAAGCCGGTAATCCTTGAGCACGCTGATCAATTTGGAGACCACAATCACACCGACGAACAGCGCCCCGGCTTGATGAAGGCGGCTTAGGCGGGTCGTAGTATCCACCCCGGTCGCCATCAGCACGTGGTCAATGATGTAGCGCATGAACAACGGCTCGATCATCTCCAGGCCGGCTGCCACCAGCGCCACCACAAAGACCATGCCCACCTTGTAACGATGCGGCCAAAGCCAGCGCACATACTCCCGCAGGTACTGCCGCCGCTTGGCTGCCGGAGGCCGCGCTCGCTCCGGCCCGTTGGCCCCGCCACCAGCGCCGTTTCCAGGCTCACCGTTCCTTTGCTCGGCGGTTAGCTCCGATTTGGCCAAATCATCAAGCTGCCCGCGTTTGTAGTCCCGCACGAATTCCCGATACCGCGCCCGAGAAGAACGCGGGTGTCGCCCGGTCGAAGGCGCGGACTGGTCCGGCCCGGTTGGGGTCTCGTTATTCATGCGGCGCACAGCACGTCGATGGAACGCCTGGCCTGATTGATGATAAAGCCGCCCAGCCCAAATCGTGCGTGTCGGTCCCAGCACAGAGCGGCGCGGCAGTTCACTACTTAACCGATCTTGCCGCGCCCGGCAACTGCCAGGAAACGACGCTCGCATTTTTCCCGGGTCCGGAGCTCAG
Source organism: Verrucomicrobiia bacterium (assembly GCA_035577805.1). Lineage (GTDB taxonomy): Bacteria > Verrucomicrobiota > Verrucomicrobiia > Limisphaerales > JADJPG01 > DATLUX01. The sequence goes on along the minus strand of DATLUX010000548.1, from coordinate 2,201 downwards.
AAGAGCTGGCGCCGAACCGCGGAACGACAGAAATCTCGCCCCGGGCGCATTTAGGCACTGCCCCCCCCCGAACAATGCAGTTTGGTGCGCGGTCCCGCATGTGGGCGGGACCGCTTCAGCGTCCGGCGGGTCTAGAGCCAAGGAACTGCTCAACGCTTTCTCGGATCCCTATCTTGAAGCGGCCTGAAAGGCGCCTGAAAGGCCGCGTTCCAGGGGCGCGGCGTTTACGCCGCTTCATCGTCCGTCGGCTCGAGGACCGTGGACTGTTCAACGCTTCCTCCGATCCCCATCTTCAAGCGGCCTAAAGGCCGCGATCCTACGACCATCGGAACGCGGTCCCGCGTGTAGGCGGGACCGCGATCCCGGGGGCAGTGCCCGAATGCGCCCATCGCCCCAACCGTCCTCACCGCAGGCTTGTAAGCTCGCGCGTCTTGCGATTAAGTAAGGCCTTCAGCCTGCCATTTCACACTGTGAATCTCCACGTTACGCGCCGCCTTTGGAGCCTGAGCCCGGCGGGCGTTGGGCTGGTTCTGCTGTGCCTCGGTTCAGCGGCTCAAGCTCAGCGTCTTCATTTCGGCACGAATATCGTCTGGCCGGGTCAAGTGATTGAATTCAAAGCGCCGCTCAACGGACGCGCGCGCATGGAGGCTGCCCCGCTTGGATTTGGACTTGCCGCGGCTCGAGGAGCGTTCGTGACACCGCCGGGCCTGACGAATCTCCTCAAGCCGTGTCCGTTGTTGGTTGTCAGTGTGCCGAGCGGCGGTTCCGCGATCGGTTGGATGCGCACCGTGACCAATACCGCGCTGGAAGAAGGTTGGGCGGTGCTGGCCGCGGATGGACCCAAAGTGGACGTCAATGACGACACGATCCAACTCGGCTGGGGGATCCTTTCGAGCGCGCTGGATCAGTTCGTGCGGACCTGGCCGCCCGCCAAACAATGGCCGGTGGCATGCGCTGGATTTTCCGGCGGCGCCAAACGTTCGGCCGCGGTTGGCGCGGCGATGACGGCCGACGGCTGGCGAGTGGTGGGAGTGTTTATGGGCGGATGCAACGAAGACCGGGCGACGCTGGGTTTACAATTATTCACGCCGGGCGATCGCTTCAAGCGCACGCCTTTTTTCCTGAGCAACGGCACGAGCGACCCGATTGCCAACCCACAGCAGGCGGCCGCGGTGGCGGAATCGATGCGCCGAAACGGGTTTCAGACGATTCGGCTCGAGAGTTACGAGGGCGAACACCGTCAGAGCAACGAACATTTGGCCCAAGCGCTCCGCTGGTTCCGGACTTTCAGGTAGCCGGCGTCCGAATCCGAGCGGGCTTGCTGTGACGAGGAGCTATGACGGCGTCGCTGGTCGGGCGGCGGGCGAGCTGAGCACTTCGAGGGCGCGCAGGCCGGCGGCGGTGCGTGTTTCCACGCCCAGGCGCTCGAAGATATCCAGCACATGTTTCTTCACGGTGGCTTCACTGTTGCCGAGGATGGAAGCGATCTCAGCATTCGTTTTGCCCTGGCAAAGCCAGAGCAACGTTTCCGCGACGCGCGGAGTGAGGTTCAGCACCGTTTCCAGGGGTTTGGCGGAATCGAAGTTGGGCTTGAATTCGGGGGTGGCCTGCTGGGCCTGTCGCTCGAGTCGAACCCCGATGGCCGTCAGCAGCTCCCCTTTCGCCACCGGTTTGGTCAGGTAATCGTCGGCGCCCAGGTTCATCCCGGCTCGGACCTCAGGTTTTTCGCCTTTAGCGGTGAGGAAGATGAACGGGGTGGTGACAGTGGCAGGATCGGCGCGCAAGGCTTGCAGCACCCCATAGCCGTCGAGCTCGGGCATCATGACGTCACAGAGAATCAAGTCCGGTTTCTCGCGGCGGGCCAGCTCAATTCCGATGCGCCCATTCTCGGCCGCCAGCGGGCGGAATTTCTCCAAGCGCAGGATGGTAGTGAGGTTGCGCCTCATTTCCGGCTCATCTTCGATAACCAGGATGGTTTTCACACTGCTTGCGTTGGGTTCAATCCGGCGCGTCGAGCGATGCTCCCCGCTTCGAACGAAGTCTGAGAATAAGGCCCGAAACGCGGGCTTCAAGCAAGTCTAACTAACTAGTGTCTGCGAGAAAAGGAGAGAGCGAAGCGGTGGAGGAAGGTTGGAGGGACAGCGGTCGGGGCGAATGTTGTCAGGATGCCGAGAGGTTTATTAGGGAAAAGGGCACTCTTG